>DILC01000079.1 GCA_002424865.1 Rhodocyclaceae bacterium UBA5602
TTCATGACACTGTAAAGACTTTTTTGAGAAAAACTTGCACATTCTTTTCATAAAAGCTTTAACTCGTTGTAATTAAAACAATTCGACACGTGCAAATTTTCTTTTGCCCACTTGCAGTACTACTGTCTCCCCTGCAACCAGGACAGTACTACGCTCCATCAGTTTTTCACCATTCAAGCGAACGCCCCCGCCATCAATCAGACGAAACGCTTCGGAGGTGCTTTGCGCCAACCCCGCCGACTTAAGAACTTGAGCAATCTGCCCTGCTGCAACACGAACCTCTGGCATCTCTTCAGGTAAAGCGCCTTTTTGAAATCGCGCCTCAAAATCTGCTAGGGCACGGTCAGCTTCCAGTGCTGAATGAAAGCGCGTAACGATTTCCTTTGCGAGGATGACTTTTGCATCGCGCGGATTACGTCCCGCATCAACTTCACGTTTTAATTGTGAAAGCTTGTCGCCTCCCAAAAATGAGAGCAGAGTGAAATATCGCCACATGAGCTCATCTGAAACAGACATGATCTTTCCAAAGATTTCTCCTGGGGACTCAGTGATGCCTATGTAATTCCCCAATGACTTGGACATTTTATTGACTCCGTCCAGCCCCTCTAGCAGGGGCATCATCAGAACACATTGGGGGGCTTGCCCATAGTGCTTTTGCAGCTCCCGGCCTACCAGCAAATTAAACTTCTGATCCGTACCACCTAATTCGACATCGGCACACATCGCCACTGAGTCATAACCCTGGCAAAGAGGATAAAGGAACTCATGAATTGCTATTGGCTGGCCCGCGGCATAGCGCTTTGAAAAATCATCCCGCTCCAGCATGCGTGCCACAGTATGCTTTGCTGCTAATTGAATAAGACCGGCCATGCCAAATGTTTCGAACCAGGTCGAGTTGAATACGACTTCTGTTTTCTCTGGATCAAGAATTTTATAAATCTGATCTGTATACGTTTTGGCATTAATTAACACCTGCTCCTTTGTTAACGCCGGGCGGGTCGCATTTTTTCCCGTGGGATCACCAATCATGCCCGTAAAATCACCAATCAAGAACATGACATGATGCCCCAAGTCTTGAAAGTGTTTCAATTTATTAATCAGAACGGTATGCCCCAAGTGCAAATCGGCGGCCGTTGGATCAAAGCCGGCTTTGATACGTAGCGGCCTATTCTCTCTAAGCTTTGCTACCAGCTCTGATTCAACCAGCAGCTCATGGGCACCGCGTTTAATTTCATTAAGTTGGGATTCAATATCGTTCATGTCATGAGTGAAATAGTGGCTAAATGCTTTAATTCATTAGGAATAGAATCCGAAATTCTATCGTAGATAAACACGGACACTGTAATTAGCGTCCCGTGCGCCTTAACCGACTAAGCATTCAAAACATCAATGATTCAATTACAAGTATCACCCCCTGAAGGTTTTGCTACCAACAAAACAAAGGCAGAGCGCCCGTTATTTATAGGCTTGATGACTGGCACCAGTCTTGATGGTGTTGATGCGGCATTAGTGGACTTCACTTCGGGCACCCCAAAATCCCTTGCAACTTATTGGTCACCTTACCCCGATCTTTTGCGTCAAGAAGCTTTAGCTCTCCAAGCAGCTGCGGACAATGAGTTGCATAGGGCAGCTCTATTTGCAAACAAATTGGCGTATTTTTATGCCGAAGCCGTGGCGTCTGTGTTAATTAACGCAAACATCTCTGCAGACCAAGTGACTGCTATTGGCTGCCATGGTCAAACGGTTAGACATCAACCCGAGCACCACTATAGTTTGCAACTTAATAACCCTGCATTACTGGCCGAACTGACTAACATAACAGTCATCGCCGACTTCAGAAGTCGCGATCTGGCTGCAGGAGGACAAGGCGCCCCGCTCGTCCCCGCCTTTCATGCCGCGGTGTTTTGTGATCAAGATCAACATCGCCTTATTTTGAATATTGGCGGCTTTGCTAATCTGACAGATTTAAAACCTGGCCACTTGATTAGGGGTTTTGACTGCGGCCCCGGGAATGTCTTAATGGATGCCTGGATCGATAAAAATCAATCCCTTCCATTCGATACAGATGGGCGATGGGCAGCTACCGGCATCATCTTGCCTTGCTTGCTAGAAAGACTAATGGCCGACAAATTTTTTCAGGCCAAACCACCCAAGAGCTGTGGCAGAGATGATTTCAATCTCCACTGGCTATCTCGCTTCCTGAATGGCTCGGAGCGGGCAGAAGATGTCCAGGCAACCCTGGCGGAATTCACTGCGGCTACGGCCGCCAATGCAATCAAGACCTGGTGTGGAATGCCAGAAGCAATTTTTATCTGCGGCGGGGGGGTACATAACGCAACACTGGTGGCTCGATTGCAACACCACCTGCCTCATTGCCGTATCACCAGCACCGACTTTTTAGGACAGCCGCCAGATTGGGTCGAGGCAGTTGCGTTCGCTTGGCTGGCTTATCGCACAGCAAGCGGACGCCCCAGCAACTTACCTGCAGTTACTGGGGCATCAGGCCAGCGTATTCTGGGCGCAATCTACCCAGCTTAGAACTCGCCCCAGAGTTTGGGATGGCTTTCTTGAACAAGCTCAATTACAGTGAAAAAGATGACCCACACCCGCAGGTGCTAGTTGCATTTGGATTTTTGATAACAAACTGGGAACCCTCAAGGCCTTCGCTGTAATCAATTTCTGCGCCAACTAAATATTGATAGCTCATTGGATCAATCAGCAATGTCACACCATCTTTATTTAGCGCCGTATCGTCATCATTGGTTACTTCATCGAAAGTAAAACCATACTGAAAGCCTGAGCATCCGCCACCCGAAACAAAGACACGCAATTTAAGCTCCGGATTCCCCTCTTCCTCAATTAACTCTTTTACTTTTTTAGCCGCATTATCGGTAAAGACAAAAGGTGCGGGCATTTCTGCTATAGCATTCATGATTTTCTCCTAAAACATATGTCAAAAACGACAGATATATTTAATACGATAGGGGTGTATCTCAATAATTCAATACTGAGCTTGACGGGTCATTCTAAGTCAAATCTGGACAACAGTTAAACACCGGCATATTGTGAAAGACCATAAAAAAAATCAAGGTAAAACAGGTAGCTGAGTCAAACCAGCAGACTCGTCGAATCCGAACATGATATTCATATTCTGAACTGCCTGCCCCGCAGCACCCTTGACCAGGTTATCAATCACAGATAGCACGACAACAACATCGCCCCCCTGTGGACGATGAACAGCAATGCGACAAGTGTTGGAAGCCCGTACAGATCGTGTTTCAGGTTGCGAATTGGGCGGCAAGACATCAACAAATGGTTCATTTTCGTACCTCGCCTCAAACAACGCCTGAAGGTCAGTCTCGTGGGTAATTCGCGCATAAAGCGTTGCATGAATCCCACGAATCAATGGCGTCAAATGTGGCACAAATGTCAAATCTACCGGTGACTTTGCGGCAAATGACAAACCTTGCTTTATTTCCGGCAAGTGGCGGTGCCCATGCACACCATATGCTTTGAAATTATCTGCTGCTTCTGAAAATAATGAATTCAACTCAGCTTTGCGGCCAGCACCTGAAACTCCGGATTTGGCATCCGCAACCAATGAGCCCAGATCAATGCAACCAGCCTCTACGAGGGGCAAAAAACCTAATTGGGTCGCCGTCGGATAACAGCCTGGATTCGCTACCAAACGTGCATTCCGGATCAACGCTCGGTTCACCTCAGGCAAACCGTAGACGGCCTCAGCCACACACGAAGGACTTGTATGCGTCATGCCATACCACTTTTCCCATTCAGCCACATCCTTAATGCGAAAATCTGCAGCCAAATCCACGACCCGAACACCTGAACTTAACAACATCGGTGCTTGCTGCATGGCCAATCCATTGGGCGTGGCAAAAAAAACCACATCGCACTTATCAAGCAACGCAACTTTTGGGTCGGTAAAGTGCAAATCAACTGCACCACGCAGACTAGGAAACATCTTTGCTACAGACGTGCCTGCCTCACCGCGTGAAGTAATGGCTGTTAACTCAACCTCAGGATGCTGTGCCAACAATCTCAGCAACTCAACGCCGGTATAACCGGTACCACCTACTATGCCTGCTTTAATCATCTAGAAACCTCACTGCCCTATTCATAATTTTCAAAGATTAGTTTGCACAAACTATCGTTTGATCGTTTCATTTCCAGATCATACTGAATACACAACAAAAAAGCCGCCCAAAGGCGGCTTTTTTGCGACATGAAGCTTAACGCTTCGAGAACTGCTTGCGGCGACGTGCCTTGCGGAATCCAACCTTTTTACGCTCAACCTCACGCGCATCACGAGTAACAAAACCTGCATTCGACAAAGCAGATTTAAGCGTTGCATCATAATCAATCAATGCGCGGGTAATACCATGACGAACCGCACCAGCTTGACCAGACTCACCGCCACCCGTGACATTGACAAGAATATCAAACGTCGTCGTGTGTTGCGTTAATTCAAGCGGCTGACGAACAACCATACGTCCGGTTTCACGGGAAAAAAACGTATCAATAGGCTTATCGTTAACAATGAACTTACCGCTACCAGCGCGAAGAAAAACACGGGCAACCGCTGTTTTGCGACGACCAGTGCCATAATATTGAGTGACTGCCATGAGAGAGCTCCTTGATTTTTCGCGCTTAGATATCTAGCGACTTAGGTTGTTGTGCAGCATGCGGATGATCCGTGCCTGTGTAGCACTTCATCTTCTTGATCATGGCATAGCCCAGCGGACCTTTGGGCAACATACCCTTGACAGCTTTTTCAAGCACACGCTCAGGGAAACGCTGCTGCAATTTATTAAAGTTAGTCTCGTAAATACCGCCCGGATAACCCGAATGGCGATAGTACTTTTTATCTTGCAACTTGTTGCCAGTCACAACAAGCTTATCAACGTTAACAACAACGATGTAATCACCCGTATCAACGTGAGGCGTATAAATAGCCTTGTGCTTACCCCGCAAGCGGCGCGCAATCTCAGCCGCCAAGCGGCCTAAAACTTTATCCGCTGCATCCACGACATACCAATCGTGCTGCACTTCATGCGGTTTAGCAGAAAATGTCTTCATTCTTTTCCCTTACTTGCTCTTTACTTGCATTGATAAGCCAGCGAGCACCTAGTTTGACAAACTGAATCACATGACACGGAGGCCACCTGACGATAAATCACAAAAGACGCCTTACAGATAGCCGACCATTCTAATCGCTCCTTGCAGGAACTGTCAAATAGGTTTTACTTAATTAAAGGCAAATTAAAGTCTTTATTACGCTGCGCCGGTAAAAAACCAGAAACAAGCCCCAAGGCTAGCTAATTTTATTGAAATATCTTGTCGGATCAGGAATTCCGGCAGCAAAAAATCCTTCCTTCCTTAATCGACAAGAATCACATACACCACAGGCATTACCGGCTGAGTCGGCCTGATAACAAGACACCGTGAGTCCATAATCGACACCCAGGCGCATACCCATGTCAATAATTTGCGCCTTGCTCATCTCCATGAGCGGCGCATGAACAGTCAACCTGGCACCTGACACTGCCGCCTTGGTCGCCAGATTGGCCAAGACCTCAAATGCACGAATAAACTCAGGCCGGCAATCCGGATAACCGGAATAGTCGACCGCATTAACGCCAACGAAAATATCTTGCGCACCCAAGACTTCAGCCCAGGCAAGGGCAAAAGACAGCATAAGGGTATTGCGTGCGGGCACGTAAGTTACGGGAACACCAGGCTGGACGCCATCCACAGGAACGTCAATCGCCGTATCGGTCAGCGCCGAGCCACCGAGCTGTCCGATATCCAGTTTGAGAACGCGATGCATTTTCGCGCCCAAGGCTTTGGCTACACGCTCCGCGGCCAATAACTCAGAATGGCTGCGCTGCCCATAATCCAAGGATAAACAATAACAAGCAAAGCCCTGGCTACGCGCATAGGCCAGCACGGTAGACGAATCCAAACCGCCGGACAAAAGAATGACTGCTTTTTTCATGGGCGTAATGGTAGCAAAGAGCGGCGTGGCGTGCTGTCCTATAATTCAGAATCTTCTCATTTACTCCCGCCACAATGACTAAAAAAGTATTCATCCGCACCTTCGGATGCCAAATGAACGAATATGACTCGGACAAAATGGCCGACGTACTTGCTGGCCCTGAAGGCGCAACGCGCACCGACAAGGCAGAAGACGCTGACATCCTGCTTTTTAATACCTGCTCTGTACGCGAGAGGGCGCAGGAAAAAGTTTTTCATGATCTAGGGCGGATCAAACACCTCAAAAAACTAAACCCCAACCTCATTATCGGCGTAGGTGGTTGTGTTGCGAGCCAAGAAGGCGAAACCATCGTTCGCCGCGCGCCTTATGTGGATGTTGTTTTTGGGCCACAAACCCTGCACCGCTTGCCACAAATGATCAATGCGCGCCGCATCACAGGGTTGCCACAAGTAGACATTTCATTCCCTGAAATAGAAAAATTCGACCGCTTGCCACCAGCACAAACGGATGGCGTTACCGCATTTGTCTCCATCATGGAAGGCTGCTCTAAATACTGCACGTTTTGCGTCGTTCCCTATACGCGAGGCGAAGAAATTTCACGGCCATTTGATGACGTCATCGCAGAAGTTTTACATCTCGCCACCCAAGGCGTCCGTGAAATTACCTTGCTTGGACAGAACGTGAATGCCTACCAGGGGCCCACAGCTGATGGCGACACGGCTGATTTGGCATTCCTCATTGAAGCCATCGCTGCAATGGATGGCATTTTGCGCATCCGTTACACCACATCCCATCCACGCGAAGTCTCTCAGCGCTTGATTGACACCTACCTAAACGTACCCAAATTAGTTTCGCACCTGCATCTGCCCGTTCAAGTCGGTTCAGATCGCATACTCGCCGCCATGAAGCGCGGATACACGGTGCTTGAATACAAATCTCTCGTGCGCAAACTCAGGCTTGCGCGCCCAGACTTATCCTTATCGTCAGACTTTATCGTTGGCTTCCCCGGGGAAACCGACGAAGACTTTGAGAAAACAATACAGCTCATCAAAGAACTCAACTTCGACCACAGCTTCTCATTTGTCTATAGCCCACGCCCTGGAACGCCAGCAGCCAGCCTTGCCGACCTCACCCCGCCAGAAAGCAAAGTGAAACGGCTAGCGCGCCTGCAAGCACAGATCACCCAACAAGCAAGCAATCACGGACAAGCCATGATTGGCAGCATCCAGAAAGTTCTCGTTGAAAGACATTCGCGCAAGAACCCAAAAGAGCTCGCAGGGCGAACCGAAAATAATCGTGTCGTTAATTTTTCCGGTAATGAGAATGACATAGGACGTCTCGTTAATGTACGCATTACGGCAGCGCCGACGAATGGCCTCAGCCTGCGCGGGGAGCTGTTGTCTCCCCATAACCCATTGAACCTTGACATCAAGCCTTAAATCGAACCGATCAAACACAAATAAAGCAATAACCAAATAAACGCCGTTCCGCCAGCGCCGACTTTTAAACGCTATCCCTGTCTTGAGCACAAGCCCGACGACCATTGAAGCCATCCCTACTTTTAGGCGATAATTCTGCAGATCGCCTATCGGCGATTAAGCATTTTTTAGAGAAACCTTGAGGGAAACCTTAGGGAAACCATTGGAGCCAGCATGAGCACGTCTTTTATTAAAGTCCCCGCACAAGGCCAAAAAATCATTCCCGGCCAAGCCATTCCAGACAATCCGATCATCCCGTTCATTGAAGGTGATGGCATTGGCGTAGATATCACCCCAGTCATGCAAAAAGTCGTTGATGCCGCCGTACAAAAAGCTTACGCTGGCAAACGCAAAATCTCGTGGATGGAAGTTTATGCAGGCGAAAAAGCCACGCGCGTATATGGTTCTGATGTTTGGCTGCCAGAAGAAACCATTGCGGCTTGCAAAGCATATTCCGTTTCCATCAAAGGCCCATTGACCACGCCCGTAGGCGGCGGCATTCGCTCGCTCAACGTAGCACTGCGTCAAGAAATGGATCTATTCCAGTGCGTGCGTCCCGTTCGCTATTTCAAAGGCATTCCATCCCCGCTGAAGGACCCATCAAAAACCGACATGGTGATCTTCCGTGAAAATACCGAAGACATTTACGCAGGCATTGAATGGCAAGCTGAATCAGCAGAAGCGAAGAAAGTCATCAAATTCCTGCAAGAGGAAATGGGCGTTACGAAAATTCGCTTTCCTGACACGTCCGGCATCGGCATCAAACCTGTATCACGCGAAGGCTCAGAGCGGCTCATGCGCGCCGCGATTCAATACGCCATTGCAAACCATCGCAAATCAGTCACCATCGTACACAAAGGCAACATCATGAAGTACACCGAAGGCGGTTTCCGCGACTGGTGCTATGGCTTGGCAGCCAAGGAATTCGGAGGTGTCGAAATTGATGGCGGCCCCTGGCTAAAGCTCCCCAATGGCATCATCATCAAAGACGCCATTGCCGATGCCTTCTTGCAGCAAATCCTGCTACGCCCGGCTGAATACGACGTGATCGCCTGCTGCAACCTCAATGGCGACTACATCTCAGACGCACTCGCCGCACAAGTAGGTGGTATCGGCATTGCGCCAGGAGCAAATATCTCCAACGATTATGCTGTATTTGAAGCAACCCACGGCACAGCGCCAAAATATGCAGGAAAAGACTACGTAAATCCTGGCTCGCTTATCCTCTCAGCCGAAATGATGTTACGTCACCTGGGGTGGATCGAAGCTGCGGATCTCATCATTCACTCCATGGAAGCCGCTATCGGTGACAAGGTTGTTACTTATGACTTCGCGCGCTTGATGGAAGGCGCCACCGAAGTGAAATGCTCTGCTTTTGGCCAAGCCATGATTGACCGCATGTAATCTGCGCCAAATAACACGAAAGCAATCGGGATAGGAGCGGTCATTTTATCTGCCCCCCTCCCACACCATCCGATGCGGATCCGCATCGGATGGTTCGAGAAGTTGAGATCATGAGAATCGGGGTACACCGAGTTTGTCAAAGCAAGGCAATGGTGAGTACCCGCTGAAGGCCTCCCGCGCTATCTCGCCACCAGCATCGGGAATTGCACGCCACACGTTTGCCACGCGCTCGGCTGCGCCCAGGTTGATTAGTTTCCGGGGGGGGGGGATTACCGACCCGCTCCCACAAGAGTTCGCCCGGCATGGGCGCACAAGAAAAAGCCCACCCCTGATTCACTCAGGAGTGGGCTTTTAAATATTGAAGGAATAAGTTTTAAAAGATCCAGAATATCGAAATATCTAGAATCTAAACAAAAATCCAACAATATTTAGCTGCGACTGCATTTAACTAGCGCAGCTTGTATCTTAAACAACGCTATTTAAGCGCGTTGAATGTTCGAAGCTTGCTTGCCCTTAGGGCCTTGCACCACGTCGAAAGATACTTTGTCACCTTCTTTCAGTGACTTGAATCCTGCCATGTTGATGGCGGAGAAATGTGCGAAAAGGTCTTCGCTGCCATCATCAGGGGTGATAAAGCCAAAACCTTTGGCATCGTTGAACCACTTAACTGTACCAGTTGCCATGTAACTATTCCTTAATCAAAAACGAACAAATCGGCCACCGCTGCGGGCTACAAGAGGAAACCGCACCCCGGCCGGGGCATGCTTAACACTTACATTTAAAAGAAGCAAAGAATAGTCTTCAATCCCAAAACAGCTCATTGATAATAATAAGCTGCCAGAATCCCTAACTGCCCTGAGCAGAATATAAGCTAAACACGGTCTGCGTTTTACCCACTAAGTTGCCTTACGTCAACAACTATTTTTATTGCACTGCAATGACTTATGCTTCATTCTATATATCCGGAAAAAGATTAACACTCGACAAGCATTGAATTAGCCTATTTATTCCCCATATAAACCTTACTTTTCGTGGAATTGAAAGGTTAAAAATTAACATTAGAATGCAATCATGGTTACCCGTAAAGAAAATGGCACAGGAGGCGATGCCGTACTAGCCCCCCAAAAAAGCAAAGCAGGCCTCCCACCCATGTTTAAGGTCATGTTGCTGAATGATGATTTCACGCCAATGGATTTTGTTGTTTTAGTGCTAGAAAAGTTTTTCAATCTTTCCCGCGAACGGGCAATGCAGGTTATGCTGAAAGTGCATCGGGAAGGCAAAGGGGTTTGCGGCATCTATCCTCTGGATATCGCTGCCACAAAAGTTGAAATGGTTAGTGCATTTGCACGGCAACACCAGCATCCGCTGGCCTGCGTTATGGAGGAAAACTGATGATCGCCCAAGAACTTGAAGTCAGCCTGCACATGGCTTTTGTGGATGCACGCCAAAAACGCCACGAATTCATTACAGTCGAGCACTTGCTGCTAACGCTTTTGGACAACCCCTCGGCTGCGGAAGTTTTACGCGCCTGCGCCGTTGATATGGATGCCCTGCGCAAAGAGCTCTCTACGTTCATCAATGACCACACACCCATGGTGAATGGCACGGATGAAATTGACACTCAGCCTACCCTTGGCTTTCAGCGTGTCATTCAGCGCGCCATTTTGCACGTACAGTCATCCGGTAAAAAAGAAGTGACCGGCGCCAATGTGTTAGTGGCTATTTTTGGTGAAAAAGACTCCCATGCCGTCTACTTCCTGCAACGGCAAAATATTTCACGCCTTGACGTTGTGAATTTCATTTCCCACGGAATTGCCAAAGTTCCTCCCTCACAAAACAAAGAAGAAACCGCAGAAACAGAAGCTGAATCCCAAGAAAAATCCGGGGCACTTGAGAGTTTTGCGCAAAATCTGAATCAACAAGCATTGGCGGGGAAAATTGATCCGCTCATTGGCCGGGACAAAGAGCTCGAACGCGTCATACAAACGCTATGCCGCAGAAGAAAAAACAATCCACTTCTGGTCGGTGAAGCTGGCGTCGGAAAAACAGCCATCGCTGAAGGTTTAGCGCGGAAAATTATCGAAGGACAAGTGCCGGATATTCTGGCCAATGCCGTTGTTTACTCACTGGACATGGGTTCGTTGTTGGCAGGAACAAAATATCGCGGAGATTTTGAGCAGCGCTTAAAAGCCGTTCTAAAACAGCTGTCTGAAACACCGCATTCCATTTTATTCATTGATGAAATTCATACGCTCATAGGTGCTGGCGCGGCTTCCGGTGGTACGTTGGATGCATCCAACCTCCTCAAGCCGGCGCTATCTTCTGGAGCACTCAAATGTATTGGCGCAACAACCTACGCTGAATATCGTGGCGTATTTGAAAAGGATCACGCACTTTCCCGGCGGTTCCAAAAAGTGGATGTTAATGAGCCATCGGTAGATGAAACAGTAGCCATTCTGCGTGGCCTGAAATCCCGATTTGAAGAACACCACAGCGTTAAATACTCTGCTGCCGCGATTTCCAGCGCGGCTGAACTCGCTGCCAAGTACATCAATGACCGTCATTTACCTGATAAAGCCATTGATGTCATTGATGAAGCGGGGGCTGCGCAAAGAATACTGCCTAAATCCAAACAGAAGAAGATGATTGGAAAAACGGAAATCGAAGAGATTGTCGCCAAAATTGCACGCATTCCACCCAAGCATGTTTCATCTGATGACCGCTCTGCGCTAAAAAATCTGGATCGCGACCTGATGAATATGGTCTACGGTCAAAACCCCGCGATTGAAGCGTTGGTTAAAGCCATCAAAATGTCACGCTCGGGTCTTGGTGACCCACAAAAGCCTATTGGTAGCTTTTTATTCTCCGGCCCGACGGGTGTAGGGAAAACAGAGGTAGCCCGACAACTTGCCTATTGCCTGGGCATTGACCTGATTCGTTTTGACATGTCTGAATATATGGAGCGCCATGCTGTCAGCCGGTTGATTGGCGCGCCGCCAGGGTATGTCGGATTCGATCAGGGCGGACTGCTTACCGAGGCCATTACCAAAAAACCTCATGCTGTACTCTTGCTGGACGAGATCGAAAAAGCGCACCCTGAGATTTTCAATATCCTGCTGCAAGTGATGGATCACGGTTCATTAACTGACAATAATGGCCGTAAAGCGGATTTTCGTAATGTAATTATCATAATGACCACCAATGCCGGCGCTGAAGCGCTGCAAAAAACCAACATCGGTTTTACGCAAAATAAAGCCCAAGGCGATGAAATGGTCGATATCAAACGCCTATTTACGCCAGAATTCCGCAACCGTCTCGATGCCATCATCTCCTTTCGCTCCTTGGATGCCAAAATCATCCTGCGCGTGGTGGATAAGTTCCTCATGCAACTGGAAGGCCAGCTCCACGAGAAAAAAGTCGAAGTTATTTTCACCGATGCCCTGCGTGCATGGCTGGGTGAAAAAGGCTTTGATCCCCTCATGGGCGCGCGGCCGATGGCACGCTTGATTCAAGACACAATTCGTTCTGCGCTGGCCGACGAATTACTTTTCGGGCGACTTGTGCATGGTGGCCGCGTTGTCATCGACCTGGATGAGACTGAAAAGGTAACACTCACCTTCGAGGATGCTGCCTCACATCCGCCGATAGCTTCGTCTACTGTCAATTAATGTATTGATTTGAGTTAGTTTAAAAAAGTCGGCGTCTCACCAGCGCCGACTTTTTCTCGTCCTTTTGCTTGCGCATCTTGGCAAACAGAGAGAACTCAGGCTCATTGCATTTCTCCGCATCGCACCCTGTTCACTTATTCATACCCTGGCCTGGACTGAAAGGCCATTAAGCTAGCGAGGCATTGCGTGCGCTGCCCCAAAGAATGAGCGATTCGATTCTATTGTGTCTGCATTCGCCCCGGCCTCGCACAGCCCTTTTTAGTTACTTTTGAGAAGGTTCATCAATAGCTAAAAAATATTCCTCATCTCTTATATAAGACATTTGACATATAATAATTCTTATTAGAGAATGGGCATGCATTTCTTTTCTATTCCCGCCTATCGAAAGGAATCATCGTGACCCATCGCAAAACAGCAGCAGAATCACTCGCCACAGACTGGGCAACCAATCCGCGCTGGAGAGGTATCAAGCGCGGCTATGCAGCTGAAGATGTTGTGCGCTTGAGGGGATCCTTCCCTATCGAGTACACCTTGGCACGTCGTGGAGCAGAAAAACTGTGGGATCTTCTCAACAACCAGCCTTATGTCAATTGCCTGGGTGCTTTAACGGGTGGGCAAGCGATGCAGCAAGTCAAAGCTGGCGTTAAGGCGATTTATCTCTCCGGCTGGCAAGTGGCGGCAGATAACAACAGCTATGCTGCCATGTACCCTGACCAGTCACTTTATCCTGTGGATTCTGTTCCCAAAGTGGCTGAAAGAATTAATAATTCCTTTCGCCGCGCAGATGAAATTCAGTACGCAAAAGGCATAGAAGCAGGCGATAAAGCCTATATTGATTACTTCGCACCGATTGTTGCTGACGCAGAAGCCGGTTTTGGCGGTGTTTTGAATGCTTTTGAACTCATGAAAGCCATGATCGTTGCCGGTGTCGGCGGCGTGCATTGGGAAGACCAACTCGCCTCCGTCAAAAAATGCGGGCATATGGGCGGCAAAGTGCTCGTGCCAACCAACGAAGCCGTGCAAAAACTGATCGCTGCGCGCATGGCCGCTGACGTCTGTGGCGTGCCAACGCTGGTCATTGCACGAACAGATGCTGAAGCTGCGGATCTTTTGACATCCAATTACGATGAAAATGACATCGCCTTTTGTACCGGCGAGCGCACCAGCGAAGGCTTTTATAAAACCCGCAAAGGCATTGATCAAGCCATATCACGCGCGATTGCTTACGCACCTTATGCCGATTTGGTGTGGTGCGAAACAGGCACGCCTGACCTTAACTTTGCTCGCCAATTTGCGGATGCCGTGCACGCCAAGCACCCAGGAAAAATGCTCGCTTACAACTGCTCTCCCTCGTTTAACTGGAAGAAAAATCTCGACGATTCAACGATTGCGAAATTTCAGCGTGAATTAGGCGCGATGGGTTATAGATATCAATTCATCACCCTCGCTGGCATTCATTCCATGTGGTACAACATGTTCGACCTGGCCCAGGATTACGTTGCACGCGGCATGACAGCTTATGTTGAAAAAGTGCAAGAACCTGAATTTGCAGCCCGTGATCGGGGTTACAGCTTTGTGTCACACCAGCAGGAAGTGGGTACGGGCTATTTTGATGAGATCACCACAGTCATTCAAGGCGGCACTTCTTCGGTAACCGCACTCACCGGCTCAACTGAAGAAGATCAATTTCATTAACCGTACCGGCAAGAACACAGACCGAATTTCACAATCCAGTGCCACCGGGTGTCCTTGCCAAAATATCTTGCGTTACGATGGAAGCAAGATTCAGGTTAAAAATTTAACGTATCACCTTTGCTATCAAGGATTCCCATGAGCTCAACAATCATTTTGCCGCCAGGCATTCAAATCACTGCGCCCGTCACAGACGCATTTGCAAAAATCCTGACCCCGGATGCGCTGGCCTTCGTTGCCAAACTCCACCACACTTTTGAGTCTCGCCGCCAGCGGCTATTGGCCGCACGCGTGCAGCGCCAGCAACGCATTGACGCAGGCGAGATACCTGACTTCCTGCCTGAAACCCGCAGTATTCGTGAAGGCGACTGGAAGATATCTCCGCTACCGCAAGCCCTGGCGCGTCGGCGCACCGAGATTACCGGTCCGGTGGAAGCAAAAATGATCATCAACGCCTTTAATTCAGGCGCTGACAGCTACATGGCTGACTTTGAGGATTCCAACAGCCCGCAATGGGAAAATCAAATTCAAGGGCAAATCAACTTGTACAAAGCCATTCGACGTGAGCTCACGCATACCAACGAAGCCGGCAAAAACTATAAGCTGAATGACACGATTGCCACTTTGCAGATTCGGCCACGCGGCTGGCATTTGGATGAGAAACATGTGCTAATCGATGGGCAACGCGTCTCCGGCGGAATTTTCGATTTTGCACTGGTGTTTTTTCATAATGCCAAGGAACAAATCGCACGGGGCGCCGGGCCGTTTTATTACCTGCCCAAAATGGAAAGCCGCCTTGAAGCCCGCCTCTGGAATGATATTTTCGTCATGGCGCAAAATGAAATTGGCCTGCCGCAAGGTTCGATCAAGGCCACAGTACTCATCGAGACGATACTCGCCACCTTCGAGATGGAAGAAATCCTTTATGAGCTGCGCGAGCACAGCGCGGGTCTGAACGCAGGACGTTGGGATTACATTTTCAGCTGTATCAAGAAATTCAAGCGCAACACCGACTTCTGCCTGGCTAATCGGTCGGCCATCACCATGGAAGTGCCGTTTATGCGCAGCTACGCATTGGCATTGGTCAAAGCCTGCCACAAACGGGGCGCACCCGCCATAGGTGGCATGAGCGCCTTGATCCCCATTAAAAATGATCCGGTTGCCAATGAAAAGGCATTGGCAGGCATACGCCACGACAAAACGCGCGATGCCCATGATGGTTTTGATGGAGGTTGGGTGGCACATCCGGGGCTGGTCGCCATTGCTGCCGAGGAGTTTCAGAAGGTTTTAGGGGATAGGCCCAATCAATGGGAGAAACAGCGCGATGAAAACTTTGGCGCACGTGATTGGTTAAATTTTCAGCCCGAACAACCCATTACCGAAGCGGGCGTGCGTAACAACATCAATGTTGGCATTCACTATCTGGGTAGTTGGCTTGCGGGCAATGGCTGCGTGCCCATTCATAATCTAATGGAAGATGCGGCCACGGCGGAAATCAGCCGCTCGCAAATCTGGCAATGGGTCGCCTCGCCTAAGGGCAAGCTGGATGATGGCCGCAAAGTCAGCGCAGACATGGTTCGCCACCTGATTGCAGAAGAGCTGATCAACGTGAAAGCAAGCGTTTCACAAAGTGGTGATAAAACTGAAACCTACGATCAAGCCGCCAGAATTTTTGAAGAAATGTCGCTGGCGGACAATTACCCGGAGTTCCTCACCCTACCGCTGTACGAAGCCATGCATTAAAGAGCTGTTTGCAGATTTAAAACAGGCTGTTTTTTATTTTTTACGCCGTCTCACCAGCGCCGACTTTTAATACAGCGCTGGCAAGGCGGCGTTTTTGTCACATGAACGGCACATGAACACATGGCACACCTGGGGTTGGATATTCACACGATCCACACCCAAGGGGCGCCCTCTACTTACGCTGTACCGGTACTGCCAAAACCACCCTGACTACGCCCGCTTTCGTCAAACGCGTCGACAAGGTTAAAACTCACTTGCACCACCGGTACAAAAACGAGTTGCGCCAAGCGATCCATAGGATTGATGGTGAAAGTCTCATGCCCACGATTCCATGTCGATACAAAGAGCTCGCCTTGATAATCCGAGTCGATCAAGCCCACNNCCACCAAATTTCCCAGCACAATGCCATGCTTATGCCCCAAGCCTGAGCGAGGCAAAATCACTGCCGCCAAACCTGGGTCGGCAATGTGCACTGCAATCCCCGCCGGAATCAACATCGTCTCGCCCGGATGAATTTTCATTGCCGCATCAATACACGCACGCAAATCAACGCCTGCCGAACCGGGCGTAGCGTAGCTGGGCAAATAGCCGCTGGACACATCTTTTAAGCGCGCATCCAGAATTTTCAAATCAACCTCACGCATGCGATCTCTCCCCATTTTCCTGTTTAATCAAGGCCATTAAGCCCGCCAAATGCACAACGATGCTACGTGCCACATCTATCTTCCTGGCCACCGGCAATGGATGTGCGCCCAAGGCATCAAACAAAATCACGCAATTGGTATCCCCACCCAAGCCATCCTGCACTAAATTTCCCACCACCAGCGCGAGTTTTTTTGTCTTGCGCTTGGTCTCGGCATATTTAGCCAAGTCCTGGCTCTCTGCAGCAAAACCCACACATAACGGCGCATCCGGCATTGAAGCAACTTCACCCAAAATATCCGTTGTTGCCTCCATTGTCAGGGTTATCGGCCCGCTACTTTTCTTGATTTTATGGGCAGCCACCTTTATTGGCCGATAGTCGGCAACTGCCGCCACCCCGATAAACACATCTTGCCCTGATACATGGGCCATCACTGCCTCATACATTTGCGCACCGGTTTGCACATCGAGCCGCTTCACGCCCTGGGGGGTAGGCAATGCCACAGGTCCTGCAACCAGCGTCACCTCAGCCCCCGCATCCGCACATGCTTGCGCTAATGCAAAGCCCATTTTCCCTGAACTTGAATTGGTTATCCCGCGCACCGGGTCAATTGGCTCAAAGGTGGGACCTGCAGTGAGCAAAACACGCCTGCCCAACAAATGCTTCGGTTGCAAGAAAGCAGATAATGCAGCCAATAGATCAGCGGCTTCGAGCATGCGGCCTTCACCCACTTCACCACAAGCCTGCACGCCACTATCCGGCCCGACAATCCGGATGCCATCCTTTTTTAATAAAGCGGCATTGCGCTGCGTCGCGGGGTTTTCCCACATTTGCCGATTCATGGCAGGCGCGACGAGTAAAGGACAATCCCGCGCCAAGCACAGCGTAGACAGCAAATCATCGGCCGCACCATGGGCTAATTTAGCTAAAAAATCAGCCGTTGCAGGCGCTACCAAAACAGCAGCCGCTCCACGAGTTAAATCAATATGCGCCATGCCATTACCCATGCGCTCATCCCACAAGCCATGCCATACAGGGCGGCCAGTCAATGCCTGAAATGTCGCAGGGCCAACAAATTGGCTCCCGGCACAGGTCAGCACCACATCCACCACCACGCCTGCTTTAATCAATAGTCGCGACAATTCTGCTGCCTTATAAGCGGCCACCCCACCGGTCACACCCAAGACGATACGCTTACCCGCTAAAGCATCCATGACATTAGAATCTGCGTTGAATAATGATTGGAGGATTGTAAACCATGGCCATACGTGATTGGCCCGCTGCAGAACGCCCTCGCGAGAGACTCCTTTTGCAAGGCGCTGCCGCTTTGTCCGACGCTGAACTCTTGGCAATCTTTTTACGCGTCGGCATTCCTGGCAAAAGCGCTGTTGATCTTGCCCGTGACTTGTTGCATCAATTCAACGGGAACCTGGCAGAGCTCACTGCCGTCCATGCAAGCAAATTAGCCAAATCGCCGGGCATTGGCCCTGCCAAGGCAGCCCAACTCAGCGCAGCCCTGGAGCTTGCCAGAAGATCACTGATCTCGCCACTCAAAGAACGCGATGTCTTAAGTTCTCCGCAAGCCGTACGCGATTGGTTACGCTTATCCTTGGGCGGCCTTGCGCACGAAGTCTTTTTTGCCTTGTGGCTGGATGCACAAAACAGGTTGCTCCTAACTGAAGAGTTATTTCGCGGCACGCTAACCCAAACCAGTGTTTATCCACGTGAAGTCGTCAAAAAAGCACTTGCCAACAATGCCGGTGCTGTCATCCTCGCACACAACCATCCATCCGGCCTTGCAGAACCCTCGTCGGCAGATATCACACTCACGGCGACGCTCAAGCAAGCGCTTGGTTTGATTGATGTAAAAGTACTGGATCATTTTGTCGTCGTATCGGGCGGTGTGCCCCTTTCTTTTGCAGAACGGGGATTAATCTAAAAACCAGTGGGCTTTTTATGTATTTTTTGGTATACTGACCAACTTTGCAAAACCAGCATTCAGGAGCACTAAACATGTCGCGCGTATGCCAAGTGACGGGTAAAGCCCCCATGGTGGGAAACAACGTTTCCCACGCTAACAATAAAACCAAACGTCGTTTCCTTCCCAACCTGCATAATCGTCGGTTTTGGATTGAATCGGAAAATCGCTTTGTGAGCTTGCGCGTATCTAACGCTGGCTTGCGCACGATTGACAAAAAAGGCATTGAAGCAGTTCTTGCCGAACTACGTGAACGTGGCGAAGCCGCGTAATCTCAGGAGATAGATCATGGCCAAGGGCGGACGCGAAAAAATCAAGCTGGAATCAACAGCAGGAACAGGTCACTTCTACACGACCTCGAAGAACAAAAAAACAACTCCAGGAAAATTGGAATTCATCAAATACGATCCTAAAGTGCGCAAGCACGTGGCTTACAAAGAAGTCAAGCTAAAATAAGCCGCGTTGCCTTGCATAAAAAAATCCACCAACTGGTGGATTTTTTTATGGATTTTTTATTTTTATTTATTAGGCTGCTGAAACTTGGCTTCTCCGCTACAGCTTCCCTGCTACAGGCACTAAACAGCGTAAGTACGCAACCGCAGTGAAAACTCTTCCAGCTGGCGGATGCCGCTTTGTTCGGCGCGGGTAATCCAGGCTTCCAACTGCGCAACCAACTGATCATGATTTGCCGCTGAACGGCTCCACAGGGCTTCCAAATCCTTACGCATGGCATACACATGCGCCAACCGCTCACTCTTCTTCAATAAACCCGTGAGTCTCGCTTGATGTGCAATAGGAAGTAGTTTTTCTTCCTTACCTAACAGGCGTTTCATCAACCGCCGATCATACGCAGTCATCCTGAGCCGAGCAAACTCTTCGGCGGCCAGATGATGCAAACCTCTCAAATACTTAGCCAAAACATCGTACCTGTGGGTGATGACAGCCTGCAACAGGTCAAGATCAATGGCAGGCCGGGCTTGGTCAAACCTGGGTACTGGCGCAATTTTTTTGACTTTAGCCAATCCAGCCATTTCAAGCAGCCGAATATAAAACCAGCCAATATCGAATTCATACCAGCGGCTAGACAGCTTGGCCGAGGAAGCAAACGTGTGGTGATTGTTATGCAACTCCTCCCCCCCAATCAAAATTCCAATCGGAAAAATGTTCGTCGATGCGTCTGCGCATGCAAAGTTCCGATAGCCCCAATAATGACCCACGCCATTGATCACACCCGCCGCCCAAAAAGGGATCCAAAGCATTTGGACCAACCAGATGGCCGTTCCAATTAAAGGACCAAACAGCGCCAAGTTGATCGCCAGCATAATCGCCACGCCGAGCTTGTTCAACGGCATGTAAATCACCCGCTCCATCCAGTCATCGGGGGTGCCATGACCATAATGCGCCAAGGTTTCGGCATTCCGCGACTCTTTGACATAAAAGTAAACGCCAGCCCACAGCACCGGCTTGATTCCCAAAATCTGCGGGCTATGCGGATCATCCACAGTTTCACATTTAGCATGATGCTTGCGATGAATGGCTGCCCATTCTTTGGTCACCATCCCTGTGGTGAGCCAAAGCCAAAAGCGAAAGAAATGGCTAGGCAAGGGCGACAAATCGAGCGCGCGATGCGCTTGGTGACGATGCAAGTAAATCGTTACAGCGGCGATACTGATATGTGTAAGCACTAAAACTAAAACGACATAACCCCACCAAGGCAACTCAATCAATCCAGAATACATTCACGCTTCCTCGGAAAATAAGGGTAAAACTGCAATCCGTCATTCTACATGCACAGCCGTGATTTAGCGTGAAACAACGCCATTTGATGCCGGGTCACGCCGCTCGCGCAGCGAGCCAGACAGTCGCCTCCCCGTGCGGAGGAGGCTGGGAGGGGCAGGCCTTTAGCCGCCTTTCGCGTGTTTTATCATCAGCGGGTCGCATTTACTTGCCATGAGCGTTAACTTGTCTAAACGCCCAGCATCAACCCTGGCTCCTCGATCAACGCGATCACCGCCTCCATGAATTCGGCGGCATACACGCCGTCGATCAGGCGGTGGTCGTAAGAGGTCACCATGTCAAGCGTTTGCTGCACAACGACTTGGCCATTTTCCACCGCCGGTTGCGGCTTGATGCGCGTCATGGCAATAATCGCCGCTTCGGGATGGTTGATGATCGGTCGGCCGATCAGGTCATGCTTGCCGTGGCTGCCGACATTGCTGAGCGTGATGGTACCGCCACGCAAATCGGCCAGGGCGATTTTTCGCTCGCGCGCAAGAGCCGCCAGGCGGTCGATCTCGGTAGAGATGTCCGCCAGGCTTTTTTGATCCGCGTGCTTGATCACCGGCACCATCAGGCCTTCGCCAGTATGCGTGGCAAAACCGATGTTGATGTCGCCGTGCTCGACAATCTCGCCGGCCATATCGTCGATGCTGGCATTGAAATACGGGTATTTTTTTAATGCCGGAATCATCGCCTTGATGACCATGGCGGTAAATGAAATGCGGCAGCCATGGTATTCCTGCAAGCGTTGGCGCAAGGCGACAAAGGCTTCGGCATTGCAGCGGAAGCCTGACGTGGCATGCGGGATCACCGTAACCGAGCGCACCATGGTGTCGGCAATCGCGCGCCGCATGCCCTTCAGCGGCGTGCGGCGCTGCTGGCCCGCGGCAGGAACGGCCACAGGACGCACGTCGAGTCGCATGCTCGACGTATCAGGCGTTTTTGTCGTTGCTGTTTCCATTCCCGTTGCCGCGGCCATTTGCGCTTGCCGCACCACGTGTCGATCAATGTCCTCATGCAAAATGCGCCCCTGTGGGCCACTGCCAATGACTGACTCCAGCGCCACGCCCTGCTCCCTGGCATAGCGGCGCGTGCTGGGCGTGGCGTGCACCGGCGGCGCAAGCGCTGCTTGAGATACGGCCTGAAAAGTCGGTGCTGGCGATACGGCGGCAGGCGCGGCAACAGCGGCGGACGCAGCCGCCTTGGCCACCGCCCCGTTCGCACCTTGGGCGGCTTTGGCTACGGCCTCTGTGGCGAATACCGCAATGACACTGCCCACCTTGACAGTGCTGCCTTCGGCGGCATGCAGTGATTGCACCGTGCCATTGCAAGGAACGGGGATCTCCACCACCGCCTTGTCAGTTTCAATCTCGCACAACACCTCATCCTCACGCACCACGTCGCCCGGTTTGACATGCCATTTAAGCAGCTCCGACTCGGTAATGCCTTCACCGACATCCGGTAAACTGAATTCATACGTCATCGCAATCTCCGCTTAAAACTGATAATCCAGCACCGCCCTGATCCCCGCCTTGATCCGGCCGGGGCTGGGCAAATAGGCCTCTTCAATTTGATTTTCCGGAAAGAACACATCAAAACCGGTAACGCGCTTGATCGGCGCTTTTAACCAGGCCAGCGCATATTCGTTGATCAGCGCCGAGATTTCCGCACCCGGCCCGGCAGTGCGCCGCGCTTCATGCACGATCAAGCAGCGGCCGGTTTTTTTAACCGATGCCAGCACCGGTCCGACATCCAGCGGCGCCAGGCTGCACATGTCGATGATCTCGATGCTCGCATCCACTTCAGCAGCGGCAGCGGCAGCGACGGCATGATGCAGCATGTTGCCCCAAGCGACCACGGTGAGATCACTCCCCTCCTGCACCAACCGACACTTGTCCAGCGGCAAGGTGTAATCGCCCAGAGGCACCGGCTCGCGGAAGGCGCGGTACATCTTGGTGTGCTCCAGAAAAATCACCGGATCATCACTGCGCATGGCCGACAGCAACAAGCCCTTGGCCTGCGCGGGCGTGCCCGGGCACACCACGCGAATGCCCGGCGTGTGCATCAGATATGCCTCGGTAGACTCGGAATGGAAGGGCAAGGGCTTGATGCCGCCGCCAAACGTGGCGCGGATGGTGATCGGCACATTCAACAGGCCACCGCTTTTCTGGTGCAGGTTAGCCAGGTTGTAAATGAACTGCCCCCAGGCGTTGTACATGAAGCCAAGGAATTGCATTTCAACCACTGGCCGCTCGCCGCGCATGGCCATGCCGACGGCCACGCCAAGCAAACCATTTTCCGACAGCGGCGTATCGATCACGCGGTCGGGGCCAAACTCGTCATACAAGCCTTCGGTCGCGCGGAACACGCCGCCAATCGGACCGATGTCATAACCCAGCACGCGCACACGCAGGTCACGCTGCATCTCGTGGCGCAGGGTGTGATTGACCGCCGTCACCAGGTTCATCTCTTCGCTGGCGGTTGTCGCCCCGCCAGCCGGTATGCCGCTCACGCTGTTCATTGCAGTCCCTCCCCGGTGAAATCCATGAACGGGTTGCCTCCCGCCAGTTCGCAAGCCAGTTCGGCGCGCTGGTGGCGCTCGCTCCAGCCCGGTTCGCCATGCAAATGGCTGAGGAACATGCTGTCCGCCGGCGTTGGCGGCACCGCGCGGCCACGATCTATCTCCGCGCGCAAACGCTGCCCGGCGTCTTTTTCAAATCGCGCCTTGGTGGCTTCATCAAGAATTCCCTGGTGCAACAAATACGTCTCGAACCGCAGCACAGGATCCAGCGTTTTCCAGTATGCCGCCTCATCCTCCGTGCGATACACCGCCACGGAGTCCGCACTGTTGTGATCCAGCATGCGGTAAGTCACCGTTTCAATCAGCGTCGCGCCACCGCCTGCGCGGGCGCGATCCACCGCCTTTTTAGTCGCGGCATACACCGCAAAAACATCGTTGCCATCCACCCGCTCATAGGGCAAACCGTGCGCCACGGCCTTTTGCGCAAAGGTTCCCGCCGCCGTCTGGCGCGAGGCAGGCACGGAAATGCTCCACTGGTTGTTTTGCACCATCACCACGCAAGGCGCTTGCAAAACCCCGGCAAAGCCCAGTCCGTCGTGAAAATCCCCTTCACTGGTGCTGCCATCGCCCAAAAACGCCAGGCTCACCTGCGCGCGGCCGTTGAGCTTATCCGCCAGCGCACAGCCCACCGCCAGTGGAATATGCGAGCCCAAAAACACCGCATACGGCAAAATTGTCACCCCCGATGCCGCAGGCGCTGGCAGCGGCAGATGCGCACGCACATGCTCTGGCGCATTGCCCATCAACCCCGCCATGATACGATCCACCGGCGCGCGCCAATACAGCAAAGCACTCGTCTGCCGATACGAAGGAAACATCCAGTCCCCCGCCCGCAAGGCCGCCGCAGCGCCCAAGCCCGCGGCTTCTTCACCCAAGGTGCTCGCCGCCACACTCAACACCCCGCGCCGCTGTAAGCGAGACGCCATCGCATCAAACGTGCGCGTCTCAATCAACACCTCATACCAGCGCAGCAACTCCTCGCGCGGGATATCCGGCACATTGCCAGGGTTGGCAACGCTGCCATCCGGACGCAAAATCCGCAAATAATCCTCACGCGGGCGAGTCTCAGCCCACTTTTTCTGCCCCATGCCCCCCTCCATTCTATTTATTATTTTCTTAATCAAGGCGTAACGTGCCTAGAAAACTAATGACAGCGTTTGCCTAAATGCACTTTAGTTTCAGTATAACCAAACATCTTCAGCAAGCCGTGGGAAGCGGCTCCCCAAACTCAAGATAGCGAAACATCGCCAAGGGTCTCGGCACATGGGGAACAGGCCGCTTCGATACACCATAAAAGGGTGGGTGAAAAAGGAGTCTCCGCGATAGATCTCCAGGTGATTTTTAGCCGATGTTTTTCGGCCTAGTTTGCGTCCAAAACCCTAACAAACCATCTCGCCCCAATGGTGTAATCTTCGCGAATGGAAATTAAAGCCAAATCAAAGCAAGAAAGCATGGATCGGCATAGGGGGCAGCCATT
>DILC01000032.1:0-28214 GCA_002424865.1 Rhodocyclaceae bacterium UBA5602
AGTACGACTTCCAACCCAGTAGGTATAGCGGAAAATACACCAAGGCATCGCTGGCCAGGGCTTACGGCGTGCATATATCGAGCATCAAACGAACGATCAAAAGGCATCAGGAAAAACAGCAGCTGGAATTAAAACTCGAAACCATATAAACAAAGCAGCGAAGAAATGCAAAAACCGCATTCCATGGCCAACAACTGAACGGCGCGTCAGCTACGCCCACGCAAAGGCTGAAAGCCTCGTTAGAGCGCTACGCGCTAAAGGTTTTCAGGTTCCGCCGGA
This sequence comes from Rhodocyclaceae bacterium UBA5602, assembly GCA_002424865.1. Lineage (GTDB taxonomy): Bacteria > Pseudomonadota > Gammaproteobacteria > Burkholderiales > Rhodocyclaceae > Rugosibacter. Next base: position 280 of record DILC01000032.1, read on the forward strand.
AGCCTTGCCCTCCTCTGGCCATGTCCGCATCCCTGCCGTGGGGTCAAACCGGCAAAACCTGAAAACCCATTAATGGGGATTCGGAATCTAGGCCGGATATGGAAAAACGGCTTTTACGCTACACTTAACACAAGGAGAAACAAACCATGAGCAATATTGAAAATTTAGTCCTCGAGCACTTGAAAAAGATGCAGGCAGAAATGACCGGCATTCGTCAAGACACGACCGAAATTAAAAGCCGCCTCGGCAGCATCGAAAACCGGCATATATTCGACCGACTAGCTGAACGCGTCGAACGGCTGGAAAGACGACTAGAAGTAACCAGTTGAAATACACACAATTTCAATGAATGAAGCCCGGTTCACCGGGCTTTTTTTATTTCAAGGACGAACGCGAAATAAAAATTTTCCAGAACTGCCGACGCTTGGCGTTCTTTTCCTTGGCCATCTCCATTTCCGCCAGCCGCCATCGAATTGGATGATTCCAGCCACAACCGGGAAGACAGACAAAAAGCCGATGCCGATAAAAACGTTGCACTTATCGGAGCGGGATACAAAATCATTCGCTGGTCTGCGAAGTCCCTGCCTGACATCGAAGTGATTCGAAAAACCTTTCACGACTTAGCTATTCCGTTCCAGTGACTCACGGTAGGCCTGTGCTATCAAGGATCCCGGCGCGAATTTCCCGGACGCCAACGCGGCAGTTGCTTCCGACCGGGCGCGCTGCCGCATTTCCGCCACTTGAACGGGATTCGCCGCGACCCATTCCGCATTAATGCGCTGGCGACGTTCTTCGCATTCCTCGGCTTCAATCATCCATCGCGACACTGGTCGACCTGAAACCGCGTCCAAGACAAACATTGATCCCCGCCTGTAGACGTAGACCACGATAATCGCAGCGGCGACGCCAAGCACAGCGATAGTCACTGTGTCGAAGTCGACAGCAGCCATCACAACGGATAAATCAGGACCGGCCATAACACTCCCCTTGACTGGCTTTGCCTGATGAGGCAAAGTGGTGAAACAAAATTGTTAGCGAACAAATTTGTTCTGTAAAGAGGTGAAAAAATGGAATTAAAAAAATATATCGAACTGGGAGTTCAAAAAACGGAAACGCTCAAAGCGTTAGCTGACGTTCTTGGACAGATGCCAGAGGCATTAACGGCAGCAAAAGGAGGGCGCAGAGGATTGCCACTACTTGCTTGCGTAAGACTGGCCTACTTGGTAAACGCCGACCCACTCAATGTAATAGTGGCTTCGCAAATGGTCACGGAGACCGACGAAGAGAAGCGGAAGGAATGGAAGCCTTTTTTGACGAGTGACTGGCGGAGAGGGTGGGATTCGAACCCACGGTAGGCTTGCACCTACGCCTGATTTCGAGTCAGGTACATTCGACCACTCTGCCACCTCTCCGCGTCGCGGGATTATAGCCTTGAACTCATGCGCCAAAAAGAGAAAAAGGGAGCAAGCTGATTGCAAAGCGTAAAAAAATTGTCCTACTTTTTGTATTGCCTTATTTTTTTCATTCTGACGAGTTGTACTTTTTTTAAGGCCAACAGGCCATTGCCCCCGCCAGAAATACTGGGCGAATTAGTCGTTGCCGTGCTGGAAGCGCCAGGTTTTTTCCAGCAAGAAGGCGAAACTATGAGCGGGTTTGAATATGACTTGACCAACCAGTTCGCCAATAGCCTGGGTGTCACGGCACGCTACGTTAGCGCCAGAGACATCAATCAACTCAGTGAGTTGCTCACCACAAACAAAGTGCACCTGGTAGCCTCTTTACCCAATGATTCCAACACACCAAACAAAAGGACACACTTCTCGTTCTCCCCTCCCTTGCGTAGCGTCAGCTATTGGGTTGTCGGCCGGGATGACACTTTAGGCCCGAATGATTTAGCCGCTTTATCTGGCCACACGGTAGCGATTATTGCTGGCTCGCCATTAGCCCAAAGGCTGGCGACGCTGGATGAAAAATCGCGCCCTGTGGTGGTGGAAATCCCGGGGCAGGATGAACTTACCTTGCTCTCACAAGTGTCCGCTCAAAAAATACCCCTGGCGGCAGTAAGTGACATCGCCCTGGATCTTGCCAGTAATTTTTATCCTGAATTAACACCCCTGGTCGGGTTGCCCGGCAAGACCGGACTCTCCTGGGCATACCCTCCGCCACCTGAAGACAGGGCATTGACGCGAACAATGACCAAGCCCATCACCCAGCCTTTGCCGCTGCCGGAAGTCGAACCGTTATCTGTGCGTGCGAATGCCTTTATTGAAGAAGCGCAAAAAAACGGCACTATCGCACGTCTGAATGATCGTTATTTTGGTAACGTCAGGCGTATCAACAGTGTAGGTATCGCACAATTCATCAAGGATAGCCAGACGCTGCTGCCAAAGTTTCGCCAGCACTTTCATGCCGCACAAAATCTGACCGGCATAGACTGGCGTCTGCTCGCCGCCTTGGCCTATCAGGAGTCTCATTGGGATCCGCTGGCAACGTCCCCCACCAATGTGCGCGGCATGATGATGTTGACCGAAGAGACAGCTAACCATCTGGGCGTAGATAACCGACTGGATGCAGCCAGCAGCATTCAAGGCGGGGCGCGCTATCTTGAGTCGTTAATTGAACAACTGCCTGATAACATCCAGCCACCTGACCGCCTATGGCTTGCCCTGGCCGGCTACAACCTGGGCATGGGGCACTTGCGCGGCGCGCTGGCAATTGCCAAAGACATGGAATACGACCCAACCAGTTGGTATGAAATGAAAAAAGTGCTGCCGCTTTTATCCAAGCCAGCCGTGTATGACCGCTTGAAAGCCGGCCCGGCGCGCGGTGGCGAAGCAGTGATTCTGGTCGAGAACATCCGCACTTATTACACTATCCTGCAACACTTGGCGCCCACCAGTGAGGCCTCTGCTTTTGATCTATTCAGGACAACCAAGTCGCCTGAAAAATCTTTACCCGCCGCTTCACTGACATTTTCAACTAAAGCAACAGACGCAAAAATTGCCTCACCGCAGTCCGCAGGCCAAGTCAGGCGGGATTTATTTGCGCCAGCCCACCCATCCACGGGCGCAAGGCTGCGGGCACAGTAATGCTGCCATCCGCGTTTTGACCGTTTTCCAGCACGGCGACCAAAGTGCGCCCCACGGCTAGCCCTGAACCATTGATGGTGTGCAGGAGTTCCGTTTTATTTTTCTCATTGCGGAACCGCGCCTGCATGCGCCGTGCCTGAAAAGACTCGAAATTCGAGCAGGAAGAAATCTCGCGATACGCATTTTGCGCGGGCAACCACACTTCCAGATCGTAAGTTTTAGCCGCAGAAAATCCCATATCGCCGCTACACAAGGCCATCTTGCGATAAGGCAATTCAAGCGCCTGCAGCACGGCTTCGGCATGTCCGGTGAGCTCTTCCAGCGCCTGCCAGGAATGGTCCGGATGCACCATCTGCACGAGCTCGACCTTGTCAAACTGGTGCTGGCGGATCATGCCGCGCGTATCTCGCCCGTAGCTGCCCGCTTCTGAGCGAAAGCACGGCGTATGCGCAACAAACTTCACTGGCAGTGCTGCCGCATCCAGAATCTCGCCGCGCACGATGTTGGTCACCGGCACTTCAGCGGTGGGAATCAGATACAAGTGGCCATCTTCACCATGGGGCACACGGAACAGGTCTTCTTCAAACTTGGGCAACTGGCCGGTGCCGAACATGCTGTCTTTATTCACCAGATACGGCACATACACTTCGGTGTAGCCATGCTGCGTGGTGTGCATGTCCAGCATGAACTGCGCTAGCGCCCGATGTAGCCGCGCAACCGGGCCTTTCATCACGGCAAAACGGCTACCGGCAATTTTCACCGCCGTTTCAAAGTCCAGCCCGCCCAAAGCGACACCCAAATCCACATGATCCTGCGGATTCGCCAGGTTTTTTGGCGTACCCCAGCGCAACACTTCCCTATTGCCGGTTTCATCCTTGCCCACCGGCACGCTCTCATGCGGCAGGTTGGGAATCCCTGCCAGAAAATGATCAAAGCGCGGCATGAGTTCAGCCAACGCCGCCTCACCCGCTTTTAAGGCATCGCCCAAACCGGCCACTTCATTCAACACAGCCGTTGCATCCTCGCCCTTGCCTTTGAGTATGCCGATCTGCTTGGAGAGCATATTGCGCCGCGCTTGCAAATCCTGGGTTTGCGTTTGCAGCCTCTTTCTTTCGGCCTCCAGCGACTCGAACGTAGCAGTGTCCAGCGTTACGCCACGGGTGGCCAAGCGTTCGGCAACAAAAGGGAGTTGGGTGCGAAGAAGCTGAATATCGAGCATGGGATTTCCTGTTATCTACATGGTTTATTAAGATTTTTTTCAGATTCCACGGCGGCGGCCTGTGCTGCCTTGACCGGCTGTTGAGTCTTTTTGGCCACTGCATCCAAAGCACGCAAATGCGCGAGCTTTTCCGCGATTTTCTGTTCCAGCCCGCGCGCCACCGGCTGATACCACTGCACCGCAGGCATGCCATCGGGAAAATATTTTTCCCCGGCGGCGTAGCCCTCTTTCTCGTCGTGCGCGTAACGGTAATCGGCGCCAAAGCCCAGGTTTTTCATCAATTGGGTGGGCGCGTTGCGCAAGTGTTCCGGCACGCCGCGGCTCGTATCCCTGGCCACAAAAGCGCGCGCGGCATTATAGGCGAGGTAAGCTGCATTCGATTTAGGCGCCACGGCCAAATACAGCACGGCATTGGCCAGCGCCAGCTCGCCTTCCGGGCTGCCCAGCCGCTCATAGGTGGCACAGGCATTGAGCGCCACTTCCAAGGCGCGCGGGTCGGCCAGACCCACGTCTTCGGTGGCCATGCGCACAATGCGCCGCCCCATGTAAAGCGGGTCGGCCCCGCCATCCAGCATGCGCACCAGCCAGTACAAGGCCGCATCGGGGTTCGAGCCGCGCACGGATTTATGCAGCGCAGAAATCTGATCGTAAAACGCATCGCCGCCTTTATCAAAACGGCGTAAGTCCGCTGCCAGGATCGAATCCAAAAAGTCGGCGCTGGCGATACGGCGTTGGTCGGCCTGCGCAGCTGTTTTTATCTGTTCCAGCACGTTCAGCAGCCGCCGCGCATCGCCATCGGCATAACCCAGCAGCCGCGCGCGCGCGGCCGGTTCAAAATCCAGCTCGGGGAAAGCCTGTGCCCGCGCCCGATCGAACAAGGCACCCAATTCATCCTGCGTCAGGCTTTTTAATACATACACCGCCGCCCGCGAGAGCAAGGCCGAATTCACCTCGAACGACGGGTTCTCGGTCGTCGCGCCAATAAAAGTGAGCGTGCCATTCTCAACGTAAGGCAAAAACGCATCCTGCTGCGTCTTGTTGAAGCGATGCACTTCATCCACAAACAAGATCGTGCGCCGCCCTTGCTGACGCTTGATTTCCGCCTGCTGCACCGCTTCGCGGATATCCTTCACGCCGGAAAACACGGCGGACAAGGCCACGAATTCGGCATCGAACGCATCCGCCATCAGCCGCGCCAAGGTGGTCTTGCCCACCCCGGGCGGGCCCCACAGGATCATCGAATGCGGCACGCCTGATTCAAACGCCAGGCGCAACGACCGTCCCGCGCCGATCAGGTGCGACTGGCCGATCACCTCATCCAGCACGGCCGGACGCAACAATTCGGCCAACGGTGGCGGTGGTAGTTCAGATGGAAACAAATCGGCACTCATGAGACAAGCATTTCAAACAACACAGGAAAGAGATGCGAGGATAGCAGCTTAACAAGCCAGCAATTGAAGCTCAAAGGGCGATATATATCACTTAATAAGCGCTAAACTAGTCGTTATCTTAAAAAAGAAAATTAAAAAATCCAATACTCACTAAGCCGCCAACTGCTTGAGAGGTTTAAGCATGTCTGAACTACTGAAAAACATTGATGAACGAACCCGTCTAGCCGGCACAAACAAGCTGGAAATTCTTCTTTTCTCGCTTGGCGTAAACGCCCGCACAGGGCGGAGAGAGACTTTTGGCATCAACGTATTCAAAGTACGCGAGGTCATGAACGCTCCTTTGATTACCGCCGCGCCTGAAATGCCCGCTTCTGTTACCGGCATGGTCAACCTGCGTGGCGCACTTGTGCCGGTAGTCGATCTCATTGACTACATTGGCGCAGCACCCGACACGTCTCGCGGCATTATGGTGGTCACAGAGTACAACGGGCATACCCAGGGCTTCCTGGCCGAATCCGTGGATACCATTTTGCGCCTTGACTGGTCGCAGATGCGCGTCCCACCCGAAATGTTGACGGCCAACCTCGGCGGGCTAGTCACTGCAGTGACTGAAATTGCCGATAACCGCCTGGTCATGCTGCTTGATGTTGAGCGCATACTCGCTGAAACGGCCAAACCGGATAACCAGCTTGACTTCGCAACCATACCGCACTTGGGACAAGATAATTTAACCGTCCTTTATGCCGATGACTCCTCCGTTGCCCGCGGCCAAATCCAGCGAACTTTGGAAGCCATGGGCGTTCGTGGCATTAGCACGATCAATGGCCAAGCCGCGTGGAATGAACTTCGCCGGATTGCGGATCATGCGCAAGCGGTAAACCGCCCGGTCACTGACTTCGTCCAGATTGTTTTAACTGATGTTGAAATGCCCGAGATGGACGGCTATCTGCTAACTCGCAACATCAAAAGCGACCCACGGCTCAGCGGCATTCCAGTCTTAATGCATTCTTCGCTCTCAGCAACATCCAATCAAAACCTGGGGCTTTCGGTGGGCGTTGATGAATACATCCCGAAATTCGAACCGCATCGCCTGGCTGAATCACTCTCCCGCATCTTGCTGGGTAATTCAGCGGCGACTCCCGCAGACATGCATGGGCAAGAAAAGACGACTGCCTTGAGCATCCCCACCGAAAAGCCCGAACCTATGCTCGGGGTTGATGCCCGCACCCAGCTTGCGGGCTCCAATTTAATGGAGATCCTGCTCTTTTCATTAGGCACGCCGGAGTTATTCGGCATCAATGTTTTCAAGGTCCGTGAAGTAAGCCAGACACCTGAAATTACCAAAACACCCAACATGCCCCGTGGCGTGGAAGGGCTGATCAGCTTGCGCGGCAATGTGATTCCCGTCTTGTCCCTGGCGTCTGCCATGGGACTTGCTGAAGCCCCGCAAAGACAGGGGGGATCCATGATGGTAACCGAATATAACAAGCGTAACCTTGGCTTTCTGGTAGATAGCGTAGATCGTATTATCCGAGTGGATTGGGCTGCCGTACGCGTGGCTGAGTCCTCTACCGGCGGCTCGCGGGAACACATCACGGCCATCACCGAGCTGCCTGATGGGCGCTTGGTCTCCATTCTTGACGTTGAGCAAATCATGGCCAACACCTTTGGGGAAGCCACTGTCGGGCATATTGACCCGATTACTGACGGCAGGAACATTTCCGTGTTTTTTGCCGATGACTCGGCTGTTGCGCGGAAAAAAATCGTCGAGGTCCTGGATAAACTGGGCGTCAAGCACAAGCATGCGCAAAATGGGATGGAAGCCTGGACACGTCTATCCAGCATGGCTGCACACTCGCAAAACAATAAACAAAACTTGCAAGATGAACTGGATCTCATTCTTGTTGATGCCGAGATGCCCGAGATGGATGGCTATGTGCTGACCAAAAACATCAAAGCCGATAAACGCTTCGACGGGATTCCTGTCGTGATGCACTCCTCACTCTCCTCGGAAGCCAATCACGCCATGGGTAAGCGCGTGGGTGTAGATGCCTATGTGGCAAAATTCGATGCTGACGCCCTGTCCCAAACCTTAAGATCCCAGTTATCCAGACACGCAACACATTAGGAATAAAAGAATATGGCGAAAGACCTGACAAAACTTAAGTTTCTCGTGGTAGACGATTTTTCCACCATGCGAAGAATTGTGCGCAACCTCCTGAAGGAACTTGGCCACACCGATGCCGAAGAAGCTGAAGATGGCGTCATCGCATTGCAAAAACTCAAAAGCGGTTCATTTGACTTCGTCGTCACTGACTGGAACATGCCCAACATGGATGGCTTGACTTTGCTGCAGACCATCCGTGCCGACCCGGCCTTGAAGCACTTGCCTGTCTTGATGATTACTGCGGAAGCCAAGAAAGAAAACATCATTGCCGCAGCACAAGCCAATGCCTCGGGCTATATCGTCAAACCCTTCACCGCTGCCGTACTGAGCGAAAAACTGGCAAAAATCTACGAAAAGTTTGGATGGACTGCCTAACGGCGTTTTTCCCTCAATAAGGAAGTGCATAAATGACAACCGCTAGCCCACAGGATACGGGTAATGATTCAGCCGATCTTCAAGCTCTGTTCGACAGCCTCACGGACAGCCATACAACTGCCGCATCACCCCCGCCTTTCGATGTAAAAGCCACCACTGAGCCATCATCAAGCACAACCAGTGACTCGGATGAGCTCCAGGCGCTGTTCGATAGCATTGCAGCAGGCGAAGCTAAATCAACCATCATTGCCGGCACCGGCAAGGGCAACACGCATAGCCCAACAGACGGTGATGCTGAAAACAGCATGTTCAACCGCTTAGGGCATCTCACACGGCAATTGCATGAGAGCCTGCGCGGACTGGGCGCAGACAAGTGCCTGGAAGAATCTGCCAGACAAATTCCCGACGTACGCCAGCGGCTCAGCTACATTGCCCAAATGACCGAACAGGCTGCCTCTCGCGTGCTGAACGCAACGGATATCGCCATGCCGCTGCAAGACAAAATGCTTGCTGAAACACAAGGGCTCGCCCAACGCTGGGAAAAAGCATTCGCCAATCAACTCTCGGTGGATGAGTTCAAAGCCTTGGCAACAGATACCCGCACTCATTTTTCCGACACCCCGCAAAAGTTGCAGCAAACCAACGAGCAACTCATGGAAATCATGATGGCGCAAGACTTCCAGGATTTGACCGGACAAGTCATCAAAAAAGTGGTTGAGCTGGTACAAAACCTGGAAACACAACTGCTCGGCCTGTTGATTGAAGCCATGCCCGAACAACGAAAAGCAGAAACATCGGATGGCCTGTTGAACGGCCCGGTGATCAACGCTGAAGGACGCCTGGATGTGGTCACTGATCAGGCACAGGTAGACGATCTGCTGGAAAGCCTCGGCTTCTAAACCCATCAAGCACGGAGAACGGTACATGAGTAATTTTGAAGGCATGGAAGAGTTATTGAGTGACTTTCTTGTTGAGGCAGGGGATCTGCTCTCCAAAGTCGACAACCAACTCATCGACCTGGAGAAAAATCCTGCTGACCATCGCCTGCTCAATGAGATATTTCGCGGGTTTCACACCATCAAAGGCGGCGCAGGCTTCCTGAATGCCGCAGCGCTGGTCACCCTGTGCCATCTCACTGAAAACCTGTTCGACTTGCTGCGCAACAACAAATTAAGCATTGACCGTGACATCATGGATGTCATCATGTCAGCGACCGGCGCAGTGCGCACGATGTTCGATACGCTGGAAACCGGGATGCAACCCAACCCGGCCGATCCGCACCTGATCCAGAGGCTGGAAACCGCTTTAGCAGGCGAGGGCGGCAAGAAAAACGCGGTAACCCTGTCCCAACCCGCATCCGCCGCATCAACCCCAGCCACGTCGGCAAATCAAGTCTCACCCGATAAAGAAAACTCCCCCGACTGGCAACAGCTCCTCAATGTCATCACGGATATCAAAATTCCAGAAACGGTGCTGGCCGACATGCCAGGAGCCGCTGCGGCAGGCGCCAACCTGGCGGGAAAGACGCCAGAGCAGATTATTCAGGCTGCCGTCGGTCGGCGCGCTTCGGATAAACCCGGCGCTGAGGCATTGGCTGGCCGTCGCGAAAATGAAAAAACACGCGACAGTTCTATTCGTGTCGATACCTCGCGGCTTGACCAGGTGCTCAATCTTTCAGGCGAAATCGGCCTGACTAAAAACCGTTTGACCGCCTTGCGGTCCGAAATCCTGAATGGGAGTAGCGACACCAACACCTTGCAAGCCCTGGATCAAGCGGTAAGCCAGCTTGATTTGCTGGTTTCAGACATGCAGAACGCAGTCATGAAAACCCGCATGCAGCCCATTGGCCGCCTGTTCCAGAAATATCCCCGCATTGCGCGTGACCTGGCACGGAGCCTGGGCAAGGATGTCGAACTGGTTCTATCCGGTGAAGAAACCGAAATTGATAAAACCATGATTGAAGACCTGTCGGATCCCATCATCCATTTGGTCAGAAATGCAGTGGATCATGGCGTTGAAACCATTGAAGACCGTCGTGCGGCAGGCAAGTCCGAAAAGTCACAAGTTCATCTCAAGGCCTATCAGGAAGGCGACCATATCGTCATCCTCATCGCGGATGACGGACGAGGCATGCATGCTGAAAGCCTGAGGGCAAAAGCGGTAGAAAAAGGCCTGCTCACCGCCGAAGAAGCCAGCACCCTGGATGAACAGCAGAGCTTCAACTTGATTTTTCTGCCGGGATTCTCCACCAAGGACGTTGCTTCTGACGTTTCAGGGCGCGGTGTCGGCATGGATGTAGTCAAAACCAACATTCAAAAACTCAACGGTAGTATTGAAATCAAATCGACCCCAGGCAAAGGCTCGCAATTCATCATTTCGCTGCCGCTGACCATGGCCATTTTGCCTGTTTTGCTGGTACAGCTCGGCAAGCAACCCTTTTCCGTACCCTTGTCCATGGTGCGTGAAATCATGCCAATCAATATCAATGAAATGCAGGAAGTGGGCGGGTGCGCCACCATGGTTGTGCGGGGCAAGGCCATGCCGGTCTACCCCTTGAGCCATCTGCTCGGCTGGCCTCTGGAACACTCACCCACCTATGGCATTTTGATGCAAATGGCAGAATCTTCCTTCATCATCGCCGTCGACGGCTTCATGGGACGAGAAGATGCCGTTATCAAACCGCTGGACGATTTCCGCCCCAAAGGCGTCGCCGGAGTCACCATCCTGTCCAATGGGCAAATTGTCTTGATCCTGGATATCAAAGAACTCTTTTCGCTCCAGGGTGAAAAGCGCGGCGTGTCGCGCGCCGCTTTCACTCACCCCAGACTGGCAGCCGCCTGAAAATCAGAAGCATCTGGACTCAAGGCTGAGAAAATGGAAAAACAGGGGGTAAGCAGCTCTTTCGCTTGATTTGATTGGTTTATTGCATCACTACAATCAAGCAATGACGAATCCAACCTTAAACGTACGATCCAGCGGCCCACTCGACAGTCAAACCGACACGCAGTCGCTTGCTGCTGCCTGGTTTTCCCGTTTATTGGCAGCGCCCCACGCCTTGGTTCCCCATAGCGAACCTGTGCCACAAGATCCGCTAGCAACGCTGGCTGCCTTTGCCATGCTGACCTTGAGCGAAGACCGCACCTTGCTCATCCTCGTTCCCGACGACGACGCCTTGCCAGGCATTGCCAATAAGCTTTCGCCAGAGATGCGCCCGCTGTGCCTGGTACTCCCGCGCATGGATTTTGTGGCGCAAACGGCGCTGCGGGCAACGCTTTCAATGCTGAAAAGTCGGCTCTCGCGATACGGCGAAGCAGCGGCCATCGCCCCACCCGCCTGGCTAAGGCAACGCAACCGAATTGCCGCACACGCAGACCTTTGGCAGGCGTCCCAGGACTGGGCCGATGACAATAACCGCATGCCTATCCCCTTGGCAATCACCGAGCTTTTCCCGGTACGCATTTTGCCAATATCCGCCTATCGGCAACTCCAACACAAGACAGCCGACATTACCCTGCTCTATGCTTGCGACGCCCCTCCTGAGTTAATCTCGCCTGCAGGCCATATATTGAAGGTGGGCATGCCTGCCCAAAAGCCGCAGCATGCGCTTGCCATCGACAGTCAAAGGCTGCGCTTAATTCAGGAAAAACAGCTGCTCATCGAGAATATTACAGCGCTCGAATCCGAGCTCATCACTGTTCAAACTGAAGTCACCGAATTCACGCACCACTACCATCAGCAAGTAGGCCAGCGCATGGCAAAACTTGAAGCCTTGCAAGCGAGCCTGGCGCGCAAAAATTCCCCGCATGCAGCACAACCGTCGGCTGCCCGCACCGAAAAGCCTGCGCAGCCGCCGCATGAAAAACAGGCCCGCGACGAACGTCAAGCTGATTTTTCTTCTTTCGAATCACACCGCGCCACCGGACAAAAGGCCAATGAAGCGGCGAATCCCCAGAAAAAAACCGCACCTGCACAGGACATCAAGCGCCGTTTTCGACAGCTTGCCCAGCAAATTCATCCCGACCGCGCAACGAGTGACGCTGATCGTGCCTGGCGCACCCAGTTGATGAGCCAAGCCAACCACGCCTATAGCCAAAACGATGCACGCGCCCTCTCCGATGTAGCCACCTTGTGGGAAACAAGAAAAGACCACCCATCCCCCATGGCTGCCAATGGGAACATCCACCCTGCCGATACCACGTATCCAGACGCCGACCTAGCGGCTGAAGTCAGTGGCCTGCGTGCCTACCTGGCAAGGATCGAACGCAATCTGCAACAGATCTTCAGTACGCGCCTGTATGACCTCTTCATGACCGCCCGGCAAGCAGCCAGGCAAGGGCGTGACCTGCTGCGTGAAATGGCCGAACAACTGGATGAATCCATTCGCAAACTACAAGAGCGAGCGCACGCCACTACCTGACGCCCATGACAAGTAAATGGGCAAGTAAATGCCGCCCGCTGATGGTGAAACACGCGAAAGGCGGCATAAAGGCCCGCCCCCGCCCACCCCCCCCCGCACGGGGGAGGCGACTGTCCGGCTCGCTGCGCGAGAAGAGTGGCCCGGCGCCCAATGGCGTTGTTTCACGCTAAAAAACCCGTTTTGCAGGAGACGCCTTTTAGTCCTTTAACTTTGTAACTAGCCAAACAAACGCTGCACGCCGACTGGCAAGCAGCGATGATATTGGCTGGGCGCATCCACCTGCGCGCCCAGCACAGCCGCCGCATGCCAGGGCCAGCGCGGGTTCCACAAAAAGCCACGCGCTATGGCCACCATATCGGCCTGGCCTTTGGCAATAATGTCTTCCGCTTGCTGCGGCTCGGTAATCATGCCCACTGCCATCGTCGGCACACCGGCATCAAGCCGAATGCGCTCGGCAAATGGCACCTGAAAGCCTGGCGCCAGTGGCACTTGTTGTTGCGGCAGCTGTGCGCCGGATGATGTATCTATCCAGTCACATCCCAAGCGTTTCAAGGCCTGCGCCAAAACCACCGATTGTTCAATATCCCATCCGCCCTCGACCCAGTCTGTCGCCGACAGGCGCACGCCTAATGGCTTTTCGGTTGGCCAAACCGCGCGCACGGCAGCAAATACTTCCAGCGGCAGGCGCATCCTGTTTTCCAGGCTGCCACCATATTCATCTGTGCGCTGATTGGCCAGTGGCGTCAAAAACTGATGCAGCAAATAGCCATGTGCCATATGCAGTTCCACCGCATCAAAGCCCGCACGGTCAGCACGCTGTGCGGCAGACACAAATGCAGCCGTGACCCGCGCAATGCCTGCCGCATCCAACGCTTGCGGTACCTGGTCGCCCGTTTGATGGGGCACCGCGGAAGGCGCAACGGTTACCCAACCGCCCGCCGTCGGCATCAAGGATTTGCCCCCCAGCCAAGGCACTTGCGAGGACGCCTTGCGCCCCGCATGGCCTAACTGGATGGCCAGCGGCATCTTGGAATACTGCCGTACTTGCCGGATTACCCGAGCCATGGCAGCTTCATTCTCGTCCGAGGCCAAGGCAAGACAGCCTGCTGAAATACGCCCGGCCAACTCGACGCCCGTGGCTTCCACAATCAGCATACCCGCACCAGACATCGCCAAAGTGCCCAGGTGCATCGCATGCCAATCCGTGGCATTGCCATCCACAGCGGAGTATTGGCACATGGGGCTCACCACGATACGGTTAGGCAGCGTGACAGAACGCAGGGGAAATGGGGTAAATAATTGGCTGGTCATTTTTAAATGAACGTCAGAAAAAAGAGAAGCCGCATTATGGCAGAACCGGTTTTATTCGGATTTTGATTGTCAATTGTCTAACGTGAAACAACGCCATTGGGCGCCGGGCCACGCCTCTCGCGCAGCGAGCCAGACAGTCGCCTCCCCCGTGCGGGGGAGGTTGGGCGGGGGCGGGAATTTGCCTCGCGGATGGGAGGGGCGGGCCTTTAGGCTGCATGTCGCCTGTTTCATCATCAGCGGGTGGTATTTGCTTGCCCATTTACTTGCCATGAGCGCCAGTGCCTCTATCAATACTCGCCGTCTTGCCAGCGCCGACTTTTAACCGCCATGTCACTCCTCGCGCAGCGCATCCACCGGGTTAAGCCGCATGGCGCGGCGAGCAGGAAGTACGCCCGCCAATAGCCCGATAATCATCGCCAGCACTTCTGCAGCAAGCACAAACAAGACGGGTGTATGCACTGGCAAGACGGGCAAAAACAAGCGGATCAGTTGCGCCAAACCGATGCCGGACAACAAACCAATCAACCCACCCACGGCGGCCAGCGCAACGGCTTCGCTTAAAAACAGGCTCATGATGGTGCGTCGCCTGGCGCCCAAGGCCACGAGCAGTCCAATTTCTGCGGTGCGCTCACTGACCGTAATCGTCATCATGGTGGCGATCCCCACGCCGCCAACAAATAAGGAAATACCACCTAATGCACCCACCGCCATGGTGAGCATATCCAGAATGCTCGACAAACTGGTGAGCATTTCTTCCTGGCTGATGAGGGTGAAATCCTCTCGCCCATGGCGGGCGGCCATCAAGCGTTTGATCGACGCGTTCACACGGGCAGCGCTCACCCCTTCGGCGACGGCCACATCAATTTCATTCAAGCTGCTGCGGTTGAATAATTCAATCGCGCGCGCTGCGGGGATGAAGGCCGTGTCGTCCAGGTCCATGCCTAAAAACTGCCCTTTGGATTCGAGCACGCCGATCACGCGAAACTGCAAGCCGCCCAGACGCACCCGCGCACCCAGGGCAGATTGCGCACCAAATAATTCATGCTTGAGTTTGGGCCCCAACACCACCAACGCACGTGCGGCATTGGCGTCTTCCACCGGTAAAAACTGCCCAATGCGCATGCGTCCCTTGAATACCGTGAGCATATCGGGCCCCACGCCATACACAGTTACGCGCCGTACGCGCCCACCGGCGCTGGCCTCGGCATTGCCAAACACACTGGGGGTGACGGCAATCACGTTCGGCAAGCGACGCAACGCTTCGGCGTCTTCCAGCGACAAGGGTTTTGCGCTGCTGGGCAAACCCACACTGGCAGCCCCACCTGTTTTCACCTTCCCGGGATGCACACCGATCACGTTGGTGCCGAACTGGGTAAATTCGCCCAGCACGTAGCGGTGTATGCCCTCGCCGATCGAGGTCAATAAAATCACCGCGGCAATGCCAATGGCAATGCCCAGCAGGGTTAAGAAACTCCGTAGCCGCTGGGCGAGAACGGTGCGGAAAGCAAGCTTGATGGCGTCGATGAAGAGCATCGCGGGTAAGGAAGGCTGTTACTTTAATGACGCATTAACGCGTCCACCGGATCCAGCCGTGCGGCGCGCTGCGCAGGCAATAAGCCAAACACCAAGCCTGTCGCCAAAGCGGTCGCCAAGGCCGCAACCACGGCCCAGGCAGGCGCATAGGCAGGGAACACAGGAAACGCCCAACGCAAACCCCACGCCCCTAGCTGGCCTAAAAGATAGCCTGCCACTGCACCCGCTAAAGAGAGCATCGCCGCTTCCGTCAAAAAAATTTGCCGCAGGGTGTTGCCGCGCGCGCCCAGCGCCTTCATGAGGCCGATCTCCGCCCGACGTTGCGTCACCGCCACCAGCATCACGTTCATCACCAATACACCGGCCACTAACAGGCTAATCGCCGCAATTCCCGCCACTGCAGCAGTTAGCGCGCCCAGCAGCTTGTCGAATGTGGCCAGCACCGCGTCTTGCGTGATCACGGTGACATCTTCTTCGCCGCCATGCCGCACCTTGATGATCGCCGTAACCTGGGTTTTGGCCGCTTCAATCTGATCACGCCCGCGCGCCTGGATCATGATGCGAAAAAGATTATTTGAATCAAATAAAGCTTGCGCCAAACCCACCGGCACAATCACCAGTTCATCGGTATTCATGCCCATGCCCTGGCCAGTGGATTTCAACACGCCAATCACACGCAAGCGGCGGTCGCCCAAGCGGATCAATTTGCCGACCGCCGCTTGATTGGCAAAAATATCCTTTTGTATCGTTGTACCGATCACGGCAACCGGCGAGCTGCCACGCCAGTCTTCATCTGGCAAAAACTTGCCTTGCGCCAACTCATAATTTCGTATCGGCATAAAAGAAGCCGTGGAACCCACAGCCACGACTTCCCTTACGCGGCCGTTGGCGCTGATTTCCGAAGTCCCCACGATCAACGGCGCAACGCGTTGTATCGCCGGCGCGCGCAGCAAGGCGGCGGCATCATCCACCGTCAAATCGCGCGGCGTCGTGGTCATGCCATTGGCCGGATTAAACCCGCCCGTGGCCGAGCGCCCGGGCAGCACAATCACCAAATGACTGCCCAGGGAAGAAAATTGCGCCACCACATAACGCCGCGCACCATCACCTAGCGCCGTGAGCAAAACAACCGAGGCCACGCCAATGGCCATCGCCAGTATCGACAGCAGGGTGCGCAGGGGATATGCCGTCGCGGCGGCGCGCGCGAAGCGAAAAACATCCATACGCCGCATGGTGCCAGGCTGCGTGTTATTCATCCGTTGCCCCACCCTGCACCGGCATTTGCGGCGGATTATCGGCGCCCGCTTGCACGCTGTCCGCTTTCACCCGACCATCTTCCATGGTGATTTGCCGTCGCGCACGCGCCGCGAGTTTTGCGTCATGCGTCACGATAATGAGCGTCACGCCACTGGCGTTCAAGCCTTCGAGCAAATGGATCACTTCGTCGCCCGTGGCGCGATCCAGATTACCTGTGGGCTCATCCGCCAGCAATGCCGCAGGCTGCATGATGGTGGCACGCGCTATGGCCACGCGCTGGCGCTGGCCGCCCGAGAGCTCATCCGGCCGGTGATGCCCACGCGAGTCCAAACCAAAATTGCGCAAGGCTTGTTGCACGCGCCGCTCACGCACGCTGGCAGGCATACCGGCGAGCATCATGGGCAAGGCAATGTTTTCCGCCGCCGTCAAGCGCGGCACCAGATGAAAACTCTGGAACACAAAGCCGATGCGCCGACTGCGCACCGCGGCTTGCTCGTCCGGCGAGAGCGTGGTGACATCGCGCCCTTCCAGGTGATAAGTGCCGCTCGTCGGTTGATCGAGCAACCCCAATAAATTGAGCAAGGTGGATTTACCCGAACCTGATGGCCCCACCACGGCAACATATTCACCTGCCTCAATTTGCAGATCAATCCGCGCCAAGGCATGCACGCTGGATTCACCCAAATGGAAAACCCGCTCAATGCCCGCCAGAGAAATGAGTGCCATGTTAGCGCTTGTTATTTCGCGATAGCTTTAGCTGACTGGCTGGCAACTTCCGCCGTCGCGCGAGCGCCGACTTTTACGCCCGCCCGCTCTAACGACATCACCACGCGATCGCCGCGCTTTAAGCCTTCCAGTATCTCGGTGTATTCCCAATTCGCCAGGCCGGTTTTGAGTTTTCGCTCCTCTAATTTACCTGTGGCTTTATCACCCGCATCAGGATTCAGCACCAATACGCGGCTGCCTTCCATAATCGCAGCAGTCGGCACACGCAAGACAGCATCCTTCTGCCGCAACACGATTTCCACGTCCGCGCTGTAGCCGACCAATAACTGCGTCGTCGGCACATCAAAATCGACTTCCACATCCACCGTGCGCGCTTGTTTTTCAACCGCCAGCACATACGGCGCGACCCGCCGCACATGCCCGGCCAAGGGCTGCAGGGGCAATGCATCCAGCGTGACACGCACCGGCAAACCGGCCGTAATCTTGGGCGCATCCACTTCGTCCATCGGCGCCTTGACGTACAGGCAACTCGAATCCATCAAATCAATCGCCGGCGGGGTTTGCACGCCAGGCGGCGATGGTGTGGAATATTCGCCCAGCTCGCCGACAATCTTGGCCACCGTGCCATCAAACGGCGCAATCAACACCGTGCGCTGCTGCTCGGTTTTGGCGAGCGCTACCCGCGCTTGTGCCTGCACCACATCGGCACGCGCGCTGGCGCAAGCCGAACGCCGCGCATCCGCTTCGCTCCTGGCCGCATCCTCACGCGCAACGGACACGTAACCTTGCGCGCGCAACAGCGCCTGGCGTTTGGCCTCACGCTCGGCATTCGCCGCGACCACACACTGCTCATTCACGCGTTGAGAGGCCAGGGCAAGCTGCGTTTCTGCCACATATTGCTGCGCCTTTTGGTCCTCATTCCACAGCTTCATCAACAGCTGGCCTTTTTTAACACGATCGCCTTCCTTGACGCCCAGATAGGCAATTCGCCCGCCAGTGATGGCCGACAAGCGCGTACGCTGGCAGGCTTCTACCGTGCCGGCACGGGTATTCACGACCGTGGCATCCACCCTGCCGACATCAACGGCATGCAAAACCACCGGCACAGTTTCAGGGCGCATCAACCACCAAACACCTGCAGAAATGACGAGAAGAACCAGCAAAGCCAGCAGAATGCGTCGCAAGGCGGGAGAAGTTTCCATAGCGTGATTATGCCGCATTTAGCGCCAGGCTTTTGCTATCATTCCGCCCCACGCATTTCTTCGCTCCATTCCTCAAAAGACGCTTAATCATGGTCAAAATCTACGGCATCAAGAACTGCGACACGATGAAAAAAGCCTTCGCCTGGTGTGAAGGAAACAGTGTCGGCTATGAGTTCCACGACTACAAAAAACTCGGCGTGCCGCGCGAAAAACTTATCGCCTGGTGTCGCGCCCTGGGCTGGCAAACCCTGGTCAATACCAAGGGCACGACCTGGCGCAAACTGCCCCCCGCGCAACAAGCGATTACGACACAGGGGCAAGCCGTCACCCTGATGCTGGAACACCCCAGCGTCATACGCCGCCCGGTGGTTGAAAATGAGGCAGGGCAAGTGCTTGTCGGCTTTGACCCCACCTTGTTCGACAGTTTCGTGCGTTGAAAATCGCATCCCGTACGTCCCACAACGCTGCCACACCGCCCGCCCGCCAGTTTTTCCACTCATACCCTATGGACACGATTCACCGCTTTCTGCTTGAAGACCTCGACATCCGTGGCGGCCTCGTCCGGCTTGGCCCCGCTTGGCGCGCCATGTGCCATGTGCGCCCCTACGCGCCCGCCACACGCAATTTATTGGGCGAGCTGGCAGCGGTGACCACACTCATCGGCAGCCATTTAAAAACCCCTGGCCGCGTGCGCTTTCAACTCCAGGGCACGGGACCCGTATCGCTGCTGGTGATGGATTGCGACGAACAACTGCGCCTGCGTGGCATGGCACGCAGTACGCTGGAAGAAACCGCCCCGTTTTTGACCAAAGAAATTCATTCTGACGCCGTCTCGCCAGCGCGTCCCGCAGGCAGTCCACTTGGGGTATCGACTTTTTTTACCTCCGCTTCGACAGTCGCGCCACCAACGGCCAAAGACCTGCTGGGCGACGGCCAGCTCATGCTCACGCTACAAACGGCCAAAGGCGAGCCCTACCAAAGCCTCGTGCCCAATGATGGCGACACCATGGCGCAGATTTTTGAGCATTACCTCACGCAGTCCGAGCAACTCGCCTCCCGCCTGTGGCTGGCGGCAGATGGCGAGACCGCCTGCGGCCTGTTTTTGCAAAAGCTGCCGGACGCTGACCTGCGCGACATTGATGGCTGGAACCGTATCGAACAACTAGCCAGTACCGTCACAGCCAACGAGCTCTCCCTGCCTGCCGAAACCCTGCTCACACGCCTGTTTAGCCAGGAAAATATCCGTCTTTATCCTGCGCGTACGGTGACCTGGCATTGTCCGCGCGACGAGGACAAAATCCGCAATCTGCTGCTCACCATGGGCCGTGACGAAGTTGCCGATATGCTGGAAGAAGCGCAAGAGATCACCATCGCGGATGAAATCTGCGGCCACGAATACCGCTTTGGGCCGGAGATTATCGACGAGCTGTTTCCACCTGCCGGGCGCGTCCTGCACTGACTTGACCTGAGCGCAACCGGCCACGCAACAATAAAACCTATTGCAGCTTTACCCCCGTCTTGGCTTGAAGCTGCTCCATAGTCACGCCCGGGGCGAACTCAACCACTTTCAGCCCGGTTGGGGTCACATCCATCACGGCCAGATCCGTAATGATGCGATCCACCACCCCTTTGCCGGTAAGCGGCAAGGTGCACTCTGGCAAAATTTTCAGGTCTTCGCTGCCATCCTTCTTTTTTGCCACGTGTTCCATCAGCACGATGACGCGTTTGACACCCGCGACCAAGTCCATCGCGCCGCCCATGCCCTTGACCATTTTGCCAGGGATCATCCAGTTCGCCAGATCGCCATGTTCCGTGACTTGCATGGCGCCCAGGATGCTGAGATTGACTTTCCCGCCACGGATCATGGCAAAGCTCTCGTCACTGCCAAAAATGGACGAACCCGGGATGGTCGTCACAGTTTGCTTGCCGGCGTTGATCAAGTCCGCGTCCACTTCATCCGCCGTAGGAAACGGGCCAATGCCCAGCATGCCATTTTCACTTTGCAGCCACACCTCCATGTGGCCCGGCACATGGTTGGCCACCAGCGTTGGCAGGCCGATGCCAAGATTCACATAAAAGCCGTCTTGCAGCTCCTGCGCGGCGCGCGCTGCCATTTGCTCATGATCCCAAGCCATCTCGGCTCTCCTTCTTTTCAGTTAGCGTCACGCGTTCAATCCGTTTTTCCGGGTTCGGGTTATGCACAATGCGATGCACATAAATGCCGGGGAGGTGCACCTGATCCGGGTCTATCGCGCCTGTATCGACAATATGCTCAACTTCCACAATGCATATTCTGCCGGCCATCGCGACAGCGGGATTAAAGTTGCGCGCGGTGCGGCGGAATTGCAGGTTGCCGGATTTATCCGCCACATGCGCTTTAACCAGCGAGACATCCGGCACCAGGCTATGTTCGAGCACATAGGTGCCATCTTCAAACTCACGCAACTCCTTGCCTTCGGCCACGAGCGTGCCCACGCCTGTCTTGGTAAAAAAGGCCGGGATACCCGCGCCGCCTGCGCGCAGCTTTTCAGCCAGGGTGCCTTGCGGCGTGAGCTCAACATCCAGCTCGCCGGAAATGAACTGACGCTCAAACTCCTTGTTTTCGCCCACATAGCTGGCGATCATTTTCTTGACCTGCCGGGATTCAAGCAGTTTGCCCAGGCCAAAACCATCGACGCCGGCATTGTTTGAGACTGCGGTGATGTTTTTAATGCCACTGGCCAGCAAGGCGTCTATCAAGGCTTCGGGAATGCCGCACAGGCCAAACCCGCCCACGGCAATCAACTGCCCGTCTTTCACCACGCCATCGAGCGCTGCGGTGGCTGAAGGAAAAATTTTATTCATATACGCCCTTTATCAAAAATCAAACTACCCGCTGAATAAATTAACGCCACCTGAATCGCATCTTGCCAGAGCGGCTGTTGCTGTCAAACTTCACGAACAAAGCCGCCTATGCCGACCTAACGCTCATGGCAAGCAAATACCACCCGCTGATGATGAAACAGGCGACATGCAGCCTAAAGGCCCGCCCCTCCCATCCGCGAGGCAAATTCCCGCCCCCTCCCAACCTCCCCCGCACGGGGGAGGCGACTGTCTGGCTCGCTGCGCGAGAGGCGTGGCCCGGCGCCCAATGGCGTTGTTTCACGTTAAAAAAAGGCTTGGCGCAAAGATTCGGGCAACGGAATAGATCGCCCGCTCGTTTTATCAATCCACACCAATTTGGCTTCACCCATGGCAAACAGGCGCTCGTCATCCGTGCGCCGCACCTCATAAAACGTTGGCAAACTGCTGCGCCCGGGCTGGCCGATAAAAACATCGCAAATGATATTGCCAGGATAGGTGAGCGGCCTCAAAAAGGCACAACTAGCAGTCACCAGCACAGCGCCTTGATTGCTCTCCTTGCGTTCTTCCGCACACATCGCATCCAGCCACTCCACGCGCGCCTGCTCCATGTAGCGAAAATACAGCGTGTTATTGATGTGGTTCATGGCATCCTGATCGCCCCAGCGCAAGGGCATCTCGCTGCGATAAACCAAGCGGCGATTGGCATCCGTTGCCGCCGGGGTGGCTTCAAATCTCATCAGATTTATCCATCGGGTTGAACAAGCGCTTGATTATAATCAGCGGATTGAATTTTCCTCGACCAAGAAGGACTGACATGCAACGCGAAGCCATGGAATTTGATGTTTTAATTGTCGGCGGCGGCCCCGCCGGGCTCTCGGCAGCCATGCGGCTCAAGCAAATCAACCCGGAAATCAGCGTGTGCCTGATCGAAAAAGGCGCAGAAATCGGCGCACATATCCTTTCTGGCGCTGTCATGGATCCGCATGCGCTCACCGAACTCATCCCCGACTGGCAGGAAAAAAACGCGCCATTGGACACGCCCGTCACGCGCGATCAATTTACCTTTCTCACCGCCACAGGCAGCATGAATTTGCCCAACTTCATGCTGCCTGCCTGTTTTCAAAACCATGGCAACTACATCATCAGCCTGGGACAAGTATGCCGCTGGCTCGCCACGGAGGCCGAAGCCCTGGGCGTGGATATTTTCCCCGGCTTTGCCGGCGCTGAAGTGCTTTACGCCGAAAACGGCGCGGTGCGTGGCGTGTCCACAGGCGACATGGGGGTAAAGCGCAATGGCGAACAAGGCGCGGCCTACCAGCCGGGCATGGATTTGCTGGCCAAATACACCTTGTTTGCCGAAGGCTGCCGTGGGCACCTGGGCAAGCAGCTGGAAAAACAATTTAACCTGCGCGAACAAGCCGACCCGCAAACTTATGCCCTGGGGATTAAAGAATTGTGGGAAGTGCCCGCGGCCCAGCACGAAAAGGGCTTGGTCATGCACACTGCCGGCTGGCCTTTGAGCCGCGACACGTATGGCGGCGGCTTTATTTATCATCTGGCGGATAACCAAGTGGCCATTGGCTTGGTCGTCGGTTTAGGCTACAGCAATCCCTACCTGTCGCCGTTTGAAGAAATGCAGCGCTTGAAAACGCATGCCAAAATTGCATCCATGCTCATGGGCGGCAAGCGCATTGCCTACGGCGCTCGCGCGCTGGCCGCCGGTGGCCTGCAGTCGCTGCCGCAGCTTGAGTTTCCGGGCGGCGCGCTCATTGGCGACGATGCGGGTTTACTCGTCGCCTCGCGCATCAAGGGTAGCCATGCGGCGATCAAGAGCGGCATGCTGGCCGCTGAAGCCGCTGCCGCAGCGCTCGCGGCCAATCGCGCCAATGACGCGCTCACCGCCTACCCCGAGGCTTTGCGTGCTTCCTGGCTGCATGACGAACTGCACACCGCCCGCAACTTCAAACCCTGGATGGCCAAGGGACTTGTCACCGGCTCGGTGATGTTCGGCATAGATCAAATTCTGCTACGCGGCAAAGCGCCATGGACGCTGCATAACACAGCCGACCACACCAAATTGAAGCCTGCGGCAAGCTGCACGCCCATCGACTATCCCAAAGCCGACGGTGTGCTGACTTTTGATCGCTTGTCCTCTGTCTTTTTGTCGAACACCAACCACGAAGAAGATCAGCCCTGCCACTTGCAACTCAAGAATGTCGATGTGCCGATCAGCACCAACTTGGCGATTTACGATGCCCCTGAGCAGCGCTATTGCCCGGCCGGCGTCTATGAAATCGTAAGGGACGCCGATGCGTCCAGCCCGCGCTTGCAAATCAACGCGCAAAACTGCGTGCATTGCAAAACCTGCGACATCAAAGACCCCACGCAAAACATCAACTGGGTGGCGCCACAAGGAGGCGAAGGGCCGATTTATCAACAGATGTAATCATCCACCCATAAAAAACCCCGCTTCAGCGGGGTTTTTTATGGGTGCGGAAGACAAGGGAAACTATTGCCTTTCTTCGGCTTTTTTAGCTTCTTTCTCCGCTTTTCTGGCCGTTTTTTTAGCTTCCTGTTCAGCCTTCTTCGCCTCTTTTTCTGCTTTGGCGGCGGCTTTCTTCTCAGCCTTGGCGTCTACTGGAGCTTCCGCCTTGACGGCCGGGACTGCGGGGGTAGCGGCAGGCGCCAATTTGGCTGGTTCAGATTTCCTGGTAGCCGACTTCGCCTCGACCTTCACTGAACTCTCACCGCTCAGCGTAACATCGTTCTTGATTTTGCCAAGCAAACCTTTGCCTACCCCTGGCACTTGTTCGAGCTCGTCTATCGTTTTAAAGCCACCGTTCTTTTGCCGATAGTCAATAATAGCCTTGGCCTTGGCTGGGCCAATGCCGTTCAGCGATTCGAGCTGCTCCTGTGTTGCCGTATTCACATTAACCGCAGCAAATACATTAAACGTCGCCATCACCAGAGCGGCCAACAGCATTAAAAATCTATTCATCTGCTTGTCTCCAAGTAAGTTAAGACCAAAAAACGACTCGCACGATATGCGCGCCCCTATTACACCCAACTCACAACCAATAGGCAAGTTGACGATATACGGAGGTGTCGCGCGCAATATTGCCCTGTCAAAAATACACGTCATCCAAAGCCAGCGCGCTTTCACCGCCGTGCACCACCTCTTTAGCCAAGCCGCTGGCTGCCGTCATCACATGATCCGCATAAAAATGCGCAGTGTTGATTTTCGCCGCGTAAAAAGAGTCGGTGTTGCCCGCATCCATTTTCGCTTGTGCCGCCAAGGCTGCGCCCGCCATCATCCAGCCGCCGGAGACGATGCCCAGCAAGCGCAAAAAGGGCACCGCACCCACGGCTACGCTACGCACATTTTGTGCGTAGTGGGCCACAATGTAAGTGCCTGCCGTGGTCACTGCGGCAATGCCTTCTTGCAAGGCTGCCGCGAGGGCTTTAAAGCTCTCGCCAGGCTGCAACGCAACAAGCTTTTGCGTTTCCATCATTTGCGCGACCAAGTGCTTTAACGCCGTGCCGCCATCACGCGCCACTTTGCGGCCGATCAAATCCAGCGCCTGAATGCCTGTCGTGCCTTCGTAAATAGTGGTAATGCGCGCATCGCGAAAATGCTGCGCCGCCCCCGTCTCTTCAATAAAGCCCATGCCGCCATGGATCTGCACGCCAAGCGATGCCACTTCGTTGCCCGTCTCGGTAAGCCACGCCTTGACCACAGGAATCATCAAATCCACAAACGCCTGCTGACGGAGACGCTCATTGCTGTCCGGGTGGCGCGTTGCCGTATCCAAAGCGGCGGCCACGACATACGCTAACGCGCGCATGGCTTCGTTTTGCGAGCGCATGAGCAACAGCATACGCCGCACATCGGGATGACGAATAATCGCCACGCTGCCTTGGGAGCCTTCAATCGCCCGGCTTTGCACGCGCTCACGCGCGAACGACAAGGCCTGCTGATACGCCCGCTCGCCCAGAGCCAAGCCCTCCAGGCCCACCGCGAAGCGCGCCGCGTTCATCATCACGAACATGTATTTCAGGCCTTCGTTTTCCTGACCGACCAGCGTACCAACCGCACCGCCGTTATCGCCATACGCCATTACGCAAGTCGGGCTGGCATGGATGCCGAGCTTATGTTCAATAGACACGCTATAGACGTCATTGCGCGCACCCAATGAACCATCGGCATTGACCAGGAACTTGGGCACGACAAACAGGGAAATCCCCTTCACGCCCGGTGGCGCGTCCGGCGTCCTGGCGAGCACCAGGTGAATCGTGTTCTCCGCCATGTCGTGGTCGCCATAGGTGATGAAAATCTTCTGCCCGAATAATTTATATGTGCCATCATTCTGCGGCACGGCACGCGTGCGCACGGCGGCCAAATCCGACCCGGCTTGCGGCTCGGTCAAGTTCATCGTGCCTGTCCAACGGCCGGATACCATGTGATGCAGATAAGTCGCCTTTTGCGCTTCGCTGCCATACAACTCCAAGGCCTCAATGCCGCCCATGGTGAGCATGGGGCAGAGCGAGAAAGCCATATTGGCGGATTGCCACATTTCCTGCACCACGGCTGAAACCAGCTTGGGCAAGCCCTGGCCACCGAACTCAGGATTGCCCGAGAGCGCATTCCAGCCGTTGTCAACAAACTGCTGATAAGCCTCTTTAAAGCCAGCTGGCATGGTGACCGCTTTATCCGCCCACTGCGCACCCATTTGGTCGCCCGTGAAATTGAGCGGCGCCAGCACGTCGCGCGAGAACTTGCCCGACTCTGTCAAAATGGCTTGCACCAGATCCGGCGTTGCCTCTTCGTAACCTGGCAAAGCGCTGATTTTTGGCAAGTGGGCCAGCTCGTGCAACACGAACTGCATGTCTTTTAACGGGGCGTTATAGGCATTCATGTGGGCAAAACCTTCGTGTGAAATACTTGGGCAAGCGCGCTGCGCAATAACCGGGCGCAGCGGGCTGGATAGAGTCCTCCCCAAGAGGGAAGGAGAGGAGGGGCGGACGCCATTTGCCAGCCCTTAGTGCAACGCGGTTGGCAGATTTCATGATTCAAGACAGCTCATCGGCGGGCGGCTCATCGGCGCTTTGGGCCGTGGATGCGTCCGGAAACTACAGCGCAGCCACCAGCTCGGGCACGGCCTGGAAAAGATCCGCCACCAAGCCATAATCAGCCACCTGAAAAATCGGCGCATCCGGATCCTTGTTAATGGCAACAATAACCTTGGATTCCTTCATGCCGGCCAGATGCTGAATGGCGCCGGAGATACCAACGGCGATATACAGCTGGGGCGCCACAATCTTGCCGGTTTGCCCGACTTGATAATCGTTCGGCACAAAGCCTGCATCCACCGCTGCGCGCGATGCGCCCATCGCCGCGCCGAGCTTGTCGGCCAAGGGCTCCAGCACCGCATGATAATTCTCCCCGTTGCCCAGGCCGCGGCCACCGGAGACAATGATTTTTGCGGCAGCAAGCTCCGGGCGTGCCGATTTGCTGAGTTCCCGTCCCAGCAGTTTGCTCTGGCCAAGATCAGGGCCTGCACCCATCGCTTCAATCGCCGCTTGGCCACCCGTTGCCGCCACAGCATCGAAGCCCGTGGTACGCACGGTAATCACTTTGACCGGATCCGCACTTTTCACCGTGGCCAGCGCATTGCCCGCGTAAATGGGGCGTACGAAAGTATCGGCATCCAGCACGGAAATAATGTCGGAAATTTGTGCCACATCCAGCAGCGCGGCCACGCGCGGCAAGGTGTTTTTGCCGTTGCTGGTAGCCGCCGCCAGGATGTGCGTATAGCCTGCCGCTTGCGCGTGGATCAAGGCGGCTAAATTTTCGGCGGTTTGATCTGCATAGTGCGCCGCCTCCGCCACCAGCACTTTAGCCACACCAGCGACAGCCGCCGCCTGGTTGGCCACTGCACCGCAAGCAGCACCCGCCACCAGGACATGGATTT
Organism: Rhodocyclaceae bacterium UBA5602; assembly: GCA_002424865.1. Classification (GTDB taxonomy): domain Bacteria; phylum Pseudomonadota; class Gammaproteobacteria; order Burkholderiales; family Rhodocyclaceae; genus Rugosibacter. The sequence goes on from DILC01000032.1 coordinate 27,783, forward strand.
CACTCGTCAACGTCGCGTTGATTTTGGCCGCCGCGGCAATGGCGTTAAGCGTTGCAGCCTTTAAACTGGCGTTGTCGTGTTCTGCAATAACGAGGATGCTCATGAAATCACCTTGGCTTCGTTCTTTAGTTTATGGATCAGCTCGGCCACGTCAGCCACTTTTACGCCTGCCGCGCGCGGCGCTGGCTCATTCACCTTGAGTGTTGTCAGGCGCGGCGTGACATCCACACCCAAGGTTTCAGGTTTCACACTATCCAGCGGTTTTTTCTTGGCTTTCATGATGTTGGGCAAAGTGGCATAACGTGGCTCGTTCAAGCGCAAGTCTGTAGTCACAATCGCGGGCAGCGTGAGTTCCAGGGTTTCCAGCCCGCCATCCACTTCGCGCGTGACGGCCACTTTGCCAGCCGCCGCATCCACCACCACTTTAGAGGC
>DILC01000032.1:28329-51425 GCA_002424865.1 Rhodocyclaceae bacterium UBA5602
GGCTGCAACTCGACATCGGTTTCCACCAGAATGCCGCGATCCGCGCCCAGCGCCATGGCCGTGCGCAGGGTTTCCTGGCAGGCGGCCACGCCGCAGGAGACGGCAATCACTTCTGTCGCGATACCGGCTTCTTTAATACGCAGCGCTTCTTCAACAGCGATTTCATCAAACGGATTCATCGCCATCTTGACGTTGGCCAGATCAACACCGGTGTTGTCTGCTTTAACGCGCACTTTAATGTTGTAGTCAATCACACGCTTGACCGGAACCAGAATCTTCAACGCCATCTCCTTGCGGGTAAACCCCTTGTTGGTAAATAATCAACGCCCACTCGTCGGGTGAGCTGATTTTCGATTTTAACGCATCGTCTTACATAAGACTTGATTTACCGAAGCGCTTCCATAAAACAAAATCGCCGGGGCGGCAGGCAGTAACCCTGCCCCCTCGGCGAGGCTTGACTTCAGGCGCTGCATGTCAAATCATGCCGCAAATCGCAAACTCAGCAACAACATGAATTGGTTCAATGTCAGGCCAGCGCCTTCAACACGGCATCGTAGTTTGGCTCATCGCCAATATCGGCCACCAGCTCGCTATGGATCACCTGGTCGCTGGCATCCAGCACCACCACAGCGCGGGCGGTTAAGCCAGCCAACGGGCCTTCAGCAATGCCCACACCCCAGGCCGCCAAAAACTCGGGGTGGCGAAAGGTGGACAAATGCGCCACATTCGCAATGCCTTCTGTCTCGCAAAAACGCTTGGCGGCGAAAGGCAAGTCAGCCGACACCGCCAGAATCGCCGTATTGGGCAACTTGGCGGCAAGTTCGTTGAACTTACGGGTGGACGTTGCACAAGTCGGCGTATCGAGGCTAGGCACAATGTTCAGTACCTTGCGCTTGCCGGTAAAGTCTTTCAATGACACATCAGCCAAAGCGCCGCTGGTCAGTTGAAAATCGGGGGACTTGGCACCCGCTTGGGGTAGATTGCCATTCAAGCGAATCGGATTGCCATGAAAATTAACAGTACTCACTGTGATCTCCTGATAATAGAAATAAACATCAAAAAAACCGGGCAAGCCCGGGCAGAACCTGGATTGCATTGGCGGCCGTTGCTTCTGCAACCACTTCAAACGGAACATTGCGCAACGTGGCCAGGCTCTCAGCAAGGCGTGGCAGTTGATCCGCCGTGTTGCGAGCGCCGACTTTCCATTCAGGCGGCATATCCGGCGCATCGGTCTCCAGCACGATGGCGTCCAACGGCAAATGTGCGGCCAGATGACGAATGCGCCGCGCGCGTGGATAGGTCATTGCGCCACCAAAGCCTAATTTGAAGCCCAGCTTGATGAATTCTTCCGCCTGCTGCTGGCTGCCATTAAAGGCGTGGGCAATCCCGCCGACTAACTTCATCCGCCGCAGCTGTTGCAACACCGGATCTATCGCCTGCCGCACATGCAACAGCACAGGCAACTGCGCGGCTTTAGCAATTTTTAACTGTTCGGTGAAGTAGTGCATCTGGATTGCGTCGCGCACGGCGTGATCGCCTTCCGCGACAAACCGGTCAAGGCCAATCTCGCCCACGGCCACGGGATTTTCGCGCGCGATTGTGGCGCTGAGCGCCGCTAAATCCTCTTCCCGCGCACGCGCAACGTACATGGGATGAATGCCATAAGCCGCCATGCAGCCTGGCTGATCGCGGCACACCGAGGCCACCGCGCCAAAATTGGCCCGCTCGACTGCTGGAACGACGATAACGGAAACACCTGCTTGCCTTGCTGCATCAACGACCGCATCGCGATCCCCATCAAATTCAGCCGCATCCAGATGGCAATGGGTGTCGATCAATGTCATTGAACTTATCGGCAGGCAAGTGCTCGCTTGGGGCTGCTTTGAGAGGCTACCTATTCCGCCTCATCCATCCACGCTTGCTGAATGGCTTCGAGCTTTTTCTCGCCGCAATGGCTCTCGTTTTCCTCAAAGCCTGGCAAGGCGACCACCCAGCGCATCAGATCAACAAAATTGATGCGCTTGGGATCGACCTCAGGATGATATTCCATCAAAGCCAAAGCCACATCCAGACTATCGGTCCATTTCATCGCTTGCCCTCCTTGGCCATATTGATCGTGTATCTGGGGATATCTATCACCAAAGGTGTCGTGCCTACAATCGCCTGGCATGAAAGACGCGAATTCGGCTCCAGGCCCCAGGCCTTGTCGAGCAAATCTTCTTCTAGCTCCTCAGCTGGCGCAAGCGAAGCAAACCCCTCGCGCACCACCACATGGCAAGTCGTGCAAGCGCAGGATTTCTCGCAGGCATGTTCAATTTCTATGCCATTATCCAGCAAGGCATCGCATACGGATGTGCCAGCAGCCGCTTCAATCACGCTGCCTTCGGGGCATAGCTCGGGATGGGGTAAAACAATCAGTTGTGTCATCGTTTGTCTTGTCTTATGGGTTCCGGTTATTTTCGGTTATTTAACGTGAAACAACGCCATTGGGTGCCGGCTCACGCCGCTCGCGCAGCGGGCCAGACAGCCCCCCTCCCCCGTGCGGGAAGCTGGGGCGGGCCTTGATACGGCCTTTCGCGGGATTCATCATCAGCGGGTGGCATTTATTTGCCATGGGCGTTATTTAATGCTTGGCGTCAAAGCGCCACCTGGTCAATATTTTTCCCGGCCAGTGCGCTGTGCACACTGTGGTTCATGCGTCGTGCGGCAAATTCTTCCGTTGCCGCGCCAAGCTTTGCCAGAGCGGCATCAAGAGCCGATCTATCTTCGCTATCCACAACAGCCGTGAGCTCGGCAACTGCCGCATCAATCTGGCCGCGCTCATGCGCCGACAGGATTTCCGCATCGCTCGCCAATGCCGACTGAGTCGCCTCCAGCAAACGCCTGGCCTCCACCTGCAGCTCACGCAAGGCACGCAATGACGCATCATCCCTGGCGTGGGAAAAGCTCTCTTTGAGCATGCTGGCAATTTCTTCATCCGTCAGGCCGTAAGATGGCTTCACCTCAATGCGCGCCTCATGTCCCGTCGTCTGCTCACGCGCGGACACCGACAACAAGCCATCCGCATCCACCTGGAAAGTCACACGGATGCGCGCCGCGCCCGCCACCATGGCCGGAATGCCGCGCAACTCAAAGCGCGCGAGGCTGCGACAGACCGAGACCAGATCGCGCTCGCCCTGAACCACATGCACGGACATCGCGGTTTGGCCATCTTTGAACGTGGTGAATTCCTGCGCGCGCGCAACGGGAATGGTTGAGTTCCGTGGAATGACTTTCTCCACCAAGCCGCCCATGGTCTCCAGCCCTAACGAGAGCGGAACCACATCCAGCAGCAACCAATCATCGCTCGCCGCACGATTGCCCGCCAATAAATTCGCCTGCATCGCCGCGCCCAGCGCAACCACTTTATCCGGGTCAAGATTATTCAAAGGCTCCTGCCGGAACAGCTCGCCCACCGCGCGCTGGATTTGCGGCATGCGGGTAGAACCGCCGACCATCACCACGCCGCGCACTTCTTCCGCAGCAAGACCCGCGTCACGAAGCGCTTTTTTAGTCGCGGACAAAGTCTTTTGCACCAAAGTGCGCGTTATCTCGGTGAAAATATCTGTGGTAAGCGCAAGATCGACGTATTCGCCACTGCTGAGCTTCATGGTAATGGGCGCTTCGGCGTGCTGGGACAAATACTCCTTGGCTTCGCGCGCAGCGCCTTGCAAGAGGCGCGTGTCATGCAAGTTCAACGGCTTTAATCCGGCCTGTTCAATAATCCAGCAAAATACCCGGTGATCAAAATCATCCCCGCCTAAAGCAGAGTCCCCCCCCGTGGACAACACCTCAAAAATGCCTTTGGCCAGGCGCAGGATAGAGATGTCAAACGTGCCCCCACCCAGATCGTAAATCGCGTAAATGCCTTCTGCCGCATTGTCCAGGCCATAGGCAATCGCTGCGGCTGTCGGCTCATTCAGCAAGCGCAAAACATTCAAGCCCGCGAGCTGTGCCGCATCTTTGGTCGCCTGTCGCTGCGCATCGTCAAAATACGCGGGGACAGTAATCACTGCGCCCGTGAGTTCGCCACCGAGCGATGCTTCGGCGCGCGCACGCAGGGTTTTCAGGATGTCCGCTGAAACTTCCACCGGGCTTTTAACCCCCGCCACCGTTTTGATCCTGACCATGCCATCAGCATCAACAAAATCGTAAGGCAAGGTTTCGATATGGGCAATATCCGCGCGGCCGCGCCCCATAAAGCGCTTAACCGACATGATGGTGTTCTTGGGGTCGGTGGCTTTGGCCGATTCTGCCGCAAAACCAACTTCGGCACGCCCATCCGCAGCGTAACGCACGACGGAAGGCAAAAGCGGCCTGCCGCGTTCATCGTTAAGCACCACACTCATGCCACTGCGCACAGTGGCCACCAAAGAATTCGTTGTACCTAAATCAATGCCAATCGCCAGCCGATGCTGGTGCGGCGCAACCGATTCACCCGGTTCAGCAATTTGCAGAAGAGCCATAATTTTTTTACGCTATGACGGATTTTTACAATGTGACTGCTTCGAGCGCGTCGTTAATTTCGCGCAACAGCTTTTCCTGGAACATGAGTTTACGTACCAAATCAGCGGCTGCGGCAAAGTCATCCCGTTGATCGATCAACACGGTCAATTCCTGCTGCGCTTCCGCAACCTCGCGGCGCATGGCTTGGTGTGCGGCCTCCAGCGCATCCCCGTCACCGGCCGCACGCGCTGCCATGACCTCTTCGCGCAATTCCATTTGCCGCACCAGAAATGCAGTCGGCATGGCAGTATTGCTTTCAATCCGCGGATCAAAACCCAGCAGGTTCAGCAAATACAGCGCCCGCTGCCCGGCAGGCTTCAGGGTTTGATAGGCCTCATTCACCCGCGTCGCCCACTGCATGGCCAAACGCTTCTCCGTCTCTCCCGCCTGCACGTACCGATCAGGATGGACCAAGGCCTGCAAACGACGGAAGCGTTGATCCAGTTCGCCCATATCGAGAGCTTGCTGGCGCGGCAACTCGAACAACGCAAAGTGGTCGTCTGAAAACTGGATGCCAGGCAAATCGTCTTGGATGCTCATGGGGGCAGGCGCTATGCGCAATGAATAAATGGATGGAACCAGAAAATCAAGCCGACGTGGTGAATGACTCGCCGCAACCGCATTCGCCTTTGACATTGGGATTATTGAACTTGAAGCCCTCGTTCAATCCCTCCTTGGTGTAGTCCAATTCCGTGCCCTCCAGATAAGCCAGGCTCTTGGGATCAACCAGCACTTTAACGCCATGGCTTTCAAACACCAAGTCCTCGGGCAAGGCCGCATCGGCAAATTCGAGCTTGTAGGCCAAGCCTGAGCAGCCGGAAGTTTTAACGCCCAGCCGGATGCCCACGCCCTTGCCGCGCTTGGCAAGGAAGCTGGCCACGTGTTGCGCCGCTGGCTCAGACAGTGTCACGGCCATGATTAACCTCCCCGCTTGTGCTTGTAATCAGCCACCGCCGCCTTGATCGCATCCTCCGCCAAAATCGAGCAGTGAATTTTCACCGGCGGCAAAGCCAGCTCTTCGGCGATCTGGGTGTTTTTGATTTCCAGCGCTTGATCCAGCGTCTTGCCCTTGACCCATTCGGTCACCAGGGAAGAGGACGCAATCGCCGAGCCACAGCCGTAGGTCTTGAACTTGGCATCTTCAATAACGCCATCCTTGCCTACCTTGATCTGCAGCCTCATCACGTCACCACAGGCCGGCGCGCCGACCATGCCGGTCGCCACATCTTCGTCATCCTTGTTGAACGAACCCACATTGCGGGGGTTTTCGTAGTGATCGAGTACTTTTTCGCTGTATGCCATTTTGCTACTCCTTCAATTTAATAATCGCCCAATGTTTCTCTCTGTCCAACCGCCCCGCCCTCGCGGCGGAGGCCGGGGCGCCATGAACCCGACGGGCCGCGCGCATTGACGCACATTGATGCGGCTTGCTGCATCAATGTGCGGCCCATTGCACGGTGTTAAGGTCTATCCCTTCTTTGAACATATCCCACAAGGGGGACAACTCGCGCAGCTTGCCGATCTTCTCATGTAACAGCTTGATGGTGAAATCCACATCCTGTGCCGTGGTGAAGCGCCCCAGGGTAAAGCGAATCGAACTGTGCGCCAGCTCGTCCGAACGGCCCAGCGCACGCAGCACATAGGAAGGCTCAAGGCTGGCGGACGTACAGGCCGAACCGCTCGATACGGCAATATCCTTGATCGCCATGATGAGCGACTCGCCTTCGACATAGTTAAAGCTCACGTTCAAATTATGTGGCACGCGGGCGGTGATATCGCCATTCACGTAAATCTCCTCAATATCCTGCAAGCCTTTGAGCAAGCGATCGCGCAAGCTGCGGATGCGTTCATTTTCCGCGGCCATTTCAAGCCTCGCCAGGCGGAAAGCTTCGCCCATGCCGACGATCTGGTGCGTCGCCAAGGTGCCGGAACGCAAACCGCGTTCATGCCCGCCACCGTGCATTTGCGCTTCCAGGCGGACGCGTGGCTTGCGGCGCACATACAGCGCGCCCACGCCTTTGGGGCCGTAGGTTTTATGCGCGCTGAACGACATCAAATCCACCTTCAGCGTGTTCAGGTCAATCGGCATTTTACCCGTGGCCTGCGCCGCATCAACATGGAATATCACGCCCTTCTCGCGGCAAATTCCGCCCAATTCGGCAATCGGCTGAATCACGCCGATTTCGTTATTTACCGCCATGACCGATGCCACCACGGTATCTGGCCGCAAGGCCGCGGCAAATTGCCCGGGCGTGATCAAGCCGTTTTCCTGCGGCACGATGTAGGTTGCCTCAAACCCCTGGCGTTCGAGCTCCTTTACCGTATCGAGCACCGCTTTATGTTCGGTGGTTACCGTCACAATATGCTTTCCCTTGGTCGCCGCATAAAAATGCGCCGCGCCCTTGATCGCCAGATTGTTCGATTCTGTCGCACCCGACGTCCAAATAATATCCTTGGCATCGGCGCCCACGAGCTTGGCGACTTCTTCGCGCGCATCTTCCACCGCTTTTTCCGCTTCCCAGCCGTAGGCATGCGAGCGTGACGCCGGGTTGCCGAAATGCTCGGTCAGCCAAGGGATCATTTTTGCCGCCACACGCGGATCAACCGGTGTGGTGGCGGAGTAATCGAGGTAAATAGGTAACTTCATTTTTTCAGCTTCTCCGTTTCAATTCAAAGTCGCCACACACCCATCACGCTGCAAGCCGCCTTGCAGGCAATGCTGATTTGTGCCGCTAAATCCTGCCAGCCCTGGCAGCGGCTGTTTCCCGCTTTGCCTCATCCAGCCAAGCCCATCCAGAGCCGTTGCCAATACGGCAAGAAAATCCCGCACCTGTTGCTGCGTATTTTGCATGCCCAAACTCACCCGTATCGCCCCGCGGGCCAGTTCAGGCGCAACGCCCATGGCCAACAATACGTGGGATGGCCCCGGATTGGCGCTGGAACACGCAGCGCCTGCCGCCACCGCAAAGCCTGCACGATCCAGGCGTCCGACCAGGGTTTCGCCATCAATGTCGGCGAAGGCAAAATAACTGGTGTTGGCCAGGCGATCTGCCTTGGCCGCAAAAACATGCGCCCCCATTGCCGATACACCGGCTTCCAATCCAGCGCGCAAAACCTCCAATGCAGCGCGCCTGGTTTGCAGATCAATCACCGCCAATTCCGCCGCCAAGCCAAAGCCGACAATCGCGGCGACATTTTCCGTACCGGAGCGCAAGCCCCGCTCGTGCCCGCCGCCCGCAATCAGCGGCTGCAATTCCACGCGCTTATCCAGAATCAAAGCCCCCGCGCCTTTGGGCCCGCCAATTTTGTGCGCCGATAAGGTCATGGCATGCACACCCAGGATGTTGAGCGCACGAAAATCCACCGGCACGCGGCCAAAGGCCTGCACGGCATCGGTATGAAACCAGGCGTCGGCAGGTTTTGCCAGCGTCGCTTTGGCCTGCGCTGCGAATCGCGCCACATCCTGGACCGCACCGGTTTCGTTATTGGCCAGCATGATGGAAATCAAGGCAGGCCGCTCTGCCAAAGCCGCAGAAAAGTCGGCGCTGGCGACACGGCAATCCGCGTCAACCGCAATCTCGCGCACGCGCCAAGCGGATCGAATCAGCTGCCGCGCAGGCTCCCGCACGCAGGGGTGCTCTATCGCCGAGACAGCCACTATGCCTTTGGGCAAAAGCGCTGCCGCACCCTTGATGAAAAAATTATTCGCTTCCGACCCCCCGCTGGTAAACACCACCTCCGTCGGATGCGCACCGACAGCGGCGGCCACTTGCTGCCGGGCCTCATCCATCGCCCGCCGCGCGGCACGGCCATACTCATGACGGCTGGAGGCATTGCCATACTGCCGCGTCAAATACGGCAGCATCGCCTCCAACACCCGCGGATCCAGCGGCGCGGTTGCGTTATGATCAAAATAGATGGGCGAAAACATGATGGGCCGCAAATTCCTATGCACCAACGGCCATGTCGCCCCGCGGCACAGCATGTTTTTTCACCACGGGACGCCCATCACGCACCACAGCTGAGGCAGCAGAAACAGCAGACGTAGCAGACGCAGCCTGCTGCTTTGAAATTTGCTGCGCAACCAGCTCAGCCAGATTCACCGCCTCAAGATACTCAAACATTTTCTTGTTCAGGTTGGTCCACAGGTCATGCGTCATGCACTCACGCTGCTCCCCGCCGCAGTTACCCAGGCCACCACATTGGGTCGCATCCAGGGATTCATCAACCGCATGGATAATGCTCGCCACGGAAACAGCCTCAGGTGACATGGTCAGGCGATAACCGCCACCCGGCCCGCGCACGCTGGACACCAAACCCGCACGGCGCAGCTTGCCAAACAGCTGCTCAAGATACGACAAGGAAATTTGTTGCCGCTCACTAATGCCCGCGAGCGTCACCGGCCCCTCATGCTGGCGCAAGGTGAGATCAATCATCGCGGTAACGGCAAAGCGGCCTTTGGTTGTCAATCTCATGTGCTCATTCCTCTCGCTCTCTGGATAAAGGATAAAGGCATTGGCATGGACCTGGTCAAACCATGCCAACCAAGCCTTCAATACCCGACTAATTGCGTCAACTATAAATATCCCGATAGATTTAGTCAACTATTTTAGAGAGATAGTTAGGATCAAATTTATCTGCCGTCGCCATATCGTCTTCCAGCGAGACCCCTGAGCGCTCCACCGCTTTAAGCAGGCACGCCAGCCTGCGATCAGTCTCTACCGCATGATCCAGCAAGCCGTGGATTGCTTTAGCCAGCGGGTCATCCTCATTTTTGCTGATGGCATAGGCCGAAAAACCCATTTTTTCTGCCTGCTCCTCGCGCACGGCATCCCGCCCCGCATCCACAATCCGCGCAGGAATTCCCACCGCCGTCGCCCCGGCGGGCACGTCACGCACCACCACGGCATTCGAGCCCACCTTAACGCCCTCGCCCAGCGTAATCGGCCCCAGCACTTTAGCCCCCGCGCCAATCACCACGCCGCGCAGTAAAGTCGGGTGACGCTTGCCCTTGCTCCACGACGTGCCGCCGAGCGTAACACCGTGGTACAGGGTGCAATCATCACTAATGACTGCCGTCTCGCCGATCACCACCCCCATGCCGTGATCGATAAACACACGTCGGCCGATGGTTGCGCCCGGATGGATTTCTATCCCCGTGCCCCAGCGCACCAGATGCGCCAAAAAGCGCGCCAGCCAGCGAAGCTTTGCCTGCCATAACCAATGGGACACCCGATGCAACGTGAGCGCATGCAAGCCTGGATAGCAGGTCAGCACCTCCCAGGTTGACCGGGCAGCCGGATCGCGCTCAAAAACGCAAGTAATATCTTCACGCAAACGGGTCAGCATGCATCGCTCCTTGGGCATTTCTGTTTCTTCATGATTTGGCGCCTACCTCTTCTTTTCAAATGCGGTAAGCAAACCACGCAATATATTGACTTCTTCCTTCTCCAATCCGGCCCGGGAAAACAAGCGGCGCAAACGCAAGATCAAGCGCTTGGGGCTGGCCGGATCCAAAAACTCGCTGGCAATGGCCGCGCGCTCAAGATGCGCCACCAGATGCTCAACCTCTTCATGGCTGGCGGGCAAGCCTGCGCCAGCAACCACCGGCGGCTGGCCTGGATTTTGTGCGGCCAGCCTTAATTCGTAACACATCAACTGCACGGCGGCAGCCACATTGAGCGAACTAAACCCGGGATTTACCGGAATCATCGCCCAGCGGCGACATTGAAATAATTCCTCGTTCGACAAGCCCGCGGTCTCATTGCCAAACACCAAAGCCACATCGCCCTGCGTTGCCGCAGTGACCAGTTCCGCCGCCGCCTCCCGCGCCCACAGCGGGGTTACCGCCAACTCACGCCGCCGCGCGCTCATGGCCACCGCAAAAATAGTCCCTTCCAGGCCCTGGGCAAGCGTTGAGACCACCTGCGCATTAGCCAGGACATCGGTTGCGCCGGCTGACATCGCATGCGCTTGCGGATCGGGAAAGTGTTTCGGATTGACCAGCACCAAGCGCGACAAACCCATGTTTTTCATCGCCCGCGCAGTTGCCCCGATATTGCCGGGGTGGCTGGTGTGCGAGAGCACCACCCGGATGTGGTCTAAAGGCTGCATATTGGCTTGGCTGTCACGCCCCGATAGCACGGCAATTCAGGATGGGCGACAGCACAAAAAACAGCGGTCCTGCCGTGACACGGGCGTGGGCAATGTGACTCATGTGTAGGTTCATATTAGAATGGCGGCCTTCGCGCGCTTAGCGCCTGCTCTCTTTTAAAAAATTCATGCACCCCACGCTCAACATCGCCATCAAGGCCGCCCGTCGCGCCGGCCAAATCATCAACCGCGCCAGCCTGGACATTGATTCGCTCAATGTGGGCGTGAAACAACAAAGTGATTACGTCACGGAAGTCGATCGCGCCGCTGAAGCCGCCATCATTGATGTCTTGCGCGATGCCTATCCGGACTATGGAATTCTAGCAGAGGAGTCCGGCTTGGCTGGCACGGATGCCAATGCTGAATTCCAATGGATTATCGACCCGCTCGATGGCACGACGAATTTCATTCACGGCGTGCCGCAATATGCCATTTCCATTGGCCTGGCCAAACAAGGCGTGATGCAACATGCGGTAGTCTATGACACCAACCGCAATGAAATTTTTACCGCCAGCAAAGGCGGCGGCGCATTTCTTAACAACAAGCGCATCCGCGTCGCCAAGCGTGTGCGCCTGGATGAAACCCTCATCGGCACAGGCTTTCCTTACCGCATGTTTGACCACATCGACACCTATCTCGCCATTTTTCGCGAGCTCGCGCAAAAAACTGCCGGCATGCGCCGCCCGGGTGCCGCCTCGATCGACCTGGCCTGGGTCGCCTGCGGCCGCATGGATGGCTTTTGGGAGCTGGGCTTATCCCCTTGGGACATGGCGGCAGGCAGCCTGTTAATTAGCGAAGCGGGCGGACTAGTGGGCGACTTGTCGGGGGATTCCAACTACATGAAAACGGGCAATATCATCGGCGGCAACCCCAAGATTTTCGGCCAGCTCTTGCAAGTGATTGCGCCCCACCTGAGCCCTCGCTTGCCTGCCTGAGGCCTTTCCGCCTTTCCGCCTTTTCTTTAGCCCCCCGGCAGCGCCCCTATAAAAAGTCGGCGCTGGCAGGACGGCGTCCGGTTTTGGATTCACCCGGAAAACGCCTTTGCTGCGTAGCGAAAGCAGCGAAAGACATGACGCCTGGCCTGGTGGCCAGGCTTTTGCCGCTGAAGCTGCCTTGCTGGGTTGTCTTAGTTTGGAGAATGCCCTGGCGCGCCGCTGACAGGCGCATCAAGTTTCTCGCTTGCCGCCGCGCGATGCGCCAGCTGATACAAAACGGGCAGCACCAGGAGCGTGAGCAGCGTTGAAGACAGAATACCGCCGATCACTACCGTAGCCAGCGGGCGTTGTACTTCCGCCCCCGTCCCCACGGCAATCGCCATCGGCACAAAACCCAACGAAGCAACCAAGGCAGTCATCAATACCGGGCGCAAACGCGTTAATGCACCTTCACGAACCGCCGCATCCATCGGCATACCCTCTTCACGCAAGCCGCGAATGAAGGAAATCATCACCAAGCCGTTGAGCACCGCAACGCCTGAGAGCGCAATAAACCCCACCCCCGCTGAAATCGACAAGGGAATATCCCGCAGCCAGAGCGCGAGCATGCCGCCCGTGAGCGCAAAAGGCACGCCGGTAAACACCAGCAGGCCATCCTTGACGTTGCCGAACATGGCGAACAACAGGACAAATACCAACAACAACGCAACGGGCACGACAATCTGCAAGCGTTTAGTGGCCGACTGAAGCTGCTCGAACGTCCCCCCCCACGTCGTCCAGTAACCCGTTGGCACCTTGACCGACTGCGCGATGGCCTTTTCCGCTTCGGCAACAAACGAACCCATATCACGTCCGCGCACATTGGCAGTCACCACCACGCGGCGCTTGCCATTCTCGCGGCTGATCTGATTGGGTCCCTGCGCAATATCCACCGTAGCCACATCCTCCAAGCGAATGAACCCCGCCTTTTCGCCGCTACTGCCATTGCCACCCGCCAGCCGGATCGGCAATTGCATCAGAGCGCTGGCATCCCCGCGCAGGTATTCAGGCAGCCGCACCAGAATATCGAAGCGACGGTCGCCTTCGAACACCACACCCGCAGGCTGGCCACCGATGGCGACAGACAGCGCCATCTGAATCTCGGCCACATTGAGACCAAAGCGCGCCGCTTTTTCGCGATCAATGTGCACAGTCTGCACGGGCAAGCCTGCCGTTTGCTCCACCTTGACGTCCGCCGCACCGGGAATGCCCGCCAATACTGCGGCAATGCGTTCGGCTGTCCCGTTCATCGTGTCCATGTCGTCACCGAACACCTTAACGGCCACATCGCTACGCACACCGGAGAGCAACTCATTAAAGCGCATCTGGATCGGCTGCGTGAACTCATAGTTATTGCCCGGTATTTTTTCTACCGCACGTTGCAAAGCGGCGACTAAATCTTCTTTTGGCCGCCGGGGATCAGGCCATTTTTCACGCGGCTTGAGGATGATGAAGTTATCGGCCACGCTCGGCGGCATCGGGTCGGTCGCAATTTCAGCCGTCCCCATCTTGGCAAAAACGTCTTCCACTTCAGGAAACGCCTTGATGGTTTTTTCAAGCTGGATTTGCATGCCAATGGCCTGCGTCAAGCTTGTGCCCGGAATGCGCAACGCATGCAGGGCGATATCCCCCTCGTCCAGGCTAGGCACAAACTCGCTCCCCATGCGGGTGGCGAGCAGGCCCGACAGCAGCACCGCAACCGCAGCAATCGTGAGCACCACCGGTTTGGCGGCCATGGCCTTATCCAAGAGGGGCGCATACCGCGCGCTGAGCCAAGCCATCACACGGCTTTCCTTTTCTGCCACTTTGCCCCCCAGAAACAAGGCCACCGCAGCGGGCACGAAGGTGAGCGAGAGGGCCATCGCCCCGAGCAATGCCACCACGACGGTAAATGCCATCGGGTGGAACATTTTCCCTTCCACCCCGGTCAGCGCAAAGATAGGCAAATACACCACCATGATGATGAGCTGGCCATACAACAGTGGACGGCGCGCCTCCCTGGCCGCAGCAAAGGTTTCGTGAAAGCGTTCAATGCGCGTCAAAATACGTCCGGCTTTATGTTGTGCATGCGCCAGGCGACGCACACAGTTTTCAACAATCACCACCGCACCATCAATGATGATGCCAAAGTCGAGCGCACCCAGGCTCATCAAGTTTGCGCTGACTTTATTGCTCACCATGCCGGTAAAAGTGAACAGCATCGCCAAGGGGATGACCAGTGCAGTAATTAGCGCCGCACGAATATTGCCCAAAAACAAAAACAGGACCGCAATGACCAGCAAAGCGCCCTCCAGGAGGTTTTTCTTCACAGTGGCAATCGCCTTATCCACCAAAATAGTGCGGTCATAGCCCGTCTTTGCGCTCACGCCCTGGGGCAAGCCGCGATTGACTTCCTCAAGGCGCTTGGCCACTGCCGCTGACACATTGCGGCTGTTCTCGCCGATGAGCATGAACACCGTGCCCAACACGACTTCACGGCCATTTTGGGTGGCCGCCCCGGTACGCAATTCCTTGCCAAGGCTCACCTCGGCGACATCGCGGATGCGAATAGGTACGCCTGCCGATGTTTTCATCACAATGTTGGCGATGTCTTCAATGCCCCCCACCTGCCCCGGCGCGCGGATCAAGTATTGCTCTCCCCGCCGCTCAATGTAGCCTGCGCCCACATTCGCGTTATTGCGCTCCAGTGCCTGTACGACATCCTGCAAGGAAAGGCCATAGGCCACCAGCCTGTCGGGCAGCGGTGCGACCTGGAACTCCTTGGCATAGCCACCGATGGTATTGATCTCCGTTACGCCAGGAATGTTGCGTAATTGCGGCTTGACGATCCAGTCCTGTATTTCACGCAAATCCATCGCCGTATAGGCCGTGCCATCGGCCTTGCGCGCATGCTCTTGCGCTTCCACCGTCCACATGTAAATCTCGCCCAACCCGGTGGCAATAGGCCCCATGCTTGGCGTCAAGCCATCCGGCAACCTGGCACGCGCCTCTTGCAGGCGCTCATTGACCAGCTGGCGAGCAAAATAGATGTTGGTACCATCCTTGAAAATGACGCTTACTTGCGACAGCCCATAACGCGACAGCGAGCGTGTCTGCTCCAGATTCGGCAAACCGGCCATCACTGTCTCGATAGGGAAAGTCACCCGCTGTTCAGCCTCCAGCGGTGAATAACCGGGTGCTGCCGTATTGATTTGCACTTGCACATTGGTAATGTCCGGCACAGCATCAATGGGCAAGTGCTGATAGCTGTATACCCCAACCCCGGCCATGCCAAGCACAGCCAGAAGCACGATCCAGCGCTGCTCGATCGCGAAGCGGATAATCTTTTCAAACATGGTGTCTCCTTAATGCACCGCGCAGCAACACAGTACGGTTTGCTGTGTCACAGGCGGGCGTGTCCATCTGCTGTTCGTCTAATGGTCATGACTGGCGCCGGACTTGCCGATATCCGCCTTGATCAAAAAGCTATTCTTCGCCGCATATTTCTCACCGGCCGCCAAACCTTCCAGTACCTCAACAAAGCGCCCATCGCTACGCCCCAAGGCAAGCGGCCGTGCCTCGAAAAAATCGCCATACCGGCCAAAAACGGCGTGCCAGCCGCGTATTTCCTGAACCGCATCCACCGCCACAGCCACCGGCACTTGCGCTTGGTCAGCAACCACGGTGAGCGTCACCGGCAAACCTGGCCGCCAAATGCCCTGGGGGTTATCCAGCACAATGCGGGCGATGGCCGAGCGCGTTGTCTCGCCCACTGAAGCGCTGACATACGCAATCTTGCCGTCAGCTTCCACTGCCATGGCGCCAGAGCGCACGGTCACTTTTTGGCCAGCATGGATAGCCGCCAGGTTCTGTACCGCCACAGGCGCCTCAACCCACACCGAGGAAAGATCTGAAACCGTAAACACCGGACTGTCTTCTTTGAGCGCCTCCCCAACCGAGAGCTGTTTGTCAGTGACAATGCCATCAATGGGCGAGCGAATCTCGAACCGCGTCAAATCACCCTGCAACCCTGTTGCGGTGATAACGCCGCCCAAGGCAAGCAGTTTTTGGCGCGCGCTTTGCTCGGTAATTTCAGCTTCTTGCAAGGCCGCCTGCGCCGCCAGGTAATCCTGCCCTGCGGAGATTTTTTCTTGCCAAAGCTTTTGTTCACGTGCATACACCGTTCGCGCAAGCGCCAGTCTTTTTTGTGCCGCCAGCTGATCCCTGCGCTGATCGGCGAGCATCTGGCTGGAAATCACCGCCAGCATTTGGCCTTTTTTCACCCGCTCACCCGCGCTCACCACAACAGACTCCACCCGACCGGCCAGGCGCGGCACAATATGTACCGTACGGTCGCCGTTGTAGCGCACATCGCCCACCAGTTGCAAAGTGCTGGCAATCACCGCAGGGCCGGCAATGGCAACCTCGACACCCGCTTGTTGCCATTGCGCATCACTCATGGTGACGCGTGCCTCTACCTGTTCGTAAGCAAAATGATAGCGCTTGCCCGCATGCGTCACGACGGCAGCGGCCTTGAACGAATGCGGCTCGCTCACGGTAGCATCGCCCTTGAGATAGTCCCCCTCTTTGGCAAACTTGAACACCTGGGGCGCGCGGCCAAGCCGCTCCAGGGTTAATGACACCTGACTTTGGTTTGGGTCAATGGGCTTGCCATGCAAATAACTGTAAAGCCGAAATTGCGGCTCTACGCCCTCTTCAAAAATACTGATCTCCAGCGTGTAATCGCCCTCGGTGAATAACCTCCCCCCGTGCGCCCCCTTGGCGGCCGGCGCCGCCCCGCTTGCGCTTGCGCTCTCGCCATGGTCCTTGCCAACAGGCCCGCCTTTAACGCCAAACAAAATACCGGCGCCTAGCAGCACACCGATAGCAATGACGCCAATGATGATGCGTAGCTGATTTCGTGATGTCATGTGAACTCCTTACTCATGGGTATTGGAAGCATCGGTTGCCGCAAGGCTAGCGGTGCCAAGAAGGCGGTCGAGCGTTGCCTGGGCGCGATGCGCGTCGGCGAGCGCACGCAGGTATTGCGTACGCACCTGAAAAAGCGTGCGCTGCGCATCCAGCACATCCAAAAAGTTGAATTTCCCATACTCAAACCCTTTCATTGCCGCATCCAGTGCCCCTTGCGCATCAGGCAACACGTCTTTAGCGAGCGTCGCCGCCTCTGCGCTGGCTACATTGAAGGCCTCCCAGGCCGCCATGGCCTGTCCCTCCACTTGCACGCGCAGCAACGCCAATTCATCACGCGCCTTGTCTTCTCGCGCCAGCGCCTCGCCAATATTTCCCTGATTCCGGTCAAATGCCGGAATAGGCATGGAGAATCCAAGGATGACTTGATTGCGTCCCAATTGCTCATCACGCTTGGCACCCAGGCTCACCGTCACATCCGGTATGCGTCTGCGCCGCTCAACATCGGTAAGCGCACGGCGACGTTCAACCTCCATTCTTGCGCGGCGAATCCCGGGCGCTTGATCGAGTTGGCGAGTGGTATCCCCTGCAGTCCGGGCCAGCGGAAAATTATCTGCCGCACCGATGGCGGCATCAAAGCGCGGCAAGGCATTCCCCCAATGCGAACTTAATCTTTGCCGCGCCAAACGCAAGGCGCTTTGCGCTTGATTTAGCTCAGCGCGGGCACCCGCTTCTGCAATCCGTGCGCGCGTTGCATCCACCGGCGACACCTTGCCTGCCGCCACGCGCTTTGCCGCAATCTCCGTGCCGCGCTGCGCCAAGCCTGCCGCAGCTTGCGCCAGCTGCAAGCGCTCTTGTCCTATCACCACCTCATAAAACGCAGCAATCACGCTTGCGCGAATATCCGTTTGCGCCATGCCCAGATCAACACCCGCAATGTCGCGCGCATGTTCAGCGGCACGAATGCGCGCCAAGCGCTGGCCGCTAAAAGAAATCGGCTGATTGATCTGCACTGTGGTCGTGCGCGTATCCCGATCCCTGTCCTCAAACAAAGTGGCTAACTCCGGATTTGGCAGCGCACCCGCCTGCATGACCGCAGCGCCTGCCGCGTCCAGTTCACGTGCGGCAGCGGACACCTGCGCGTTAGCCTGCTCCGCAAGGGCGATCGCCGCCTGCAGGGTCAGCGAGCCAGTCGGCTCGGCAACGGCTGGGATTGTCCGGCTAAACGCCATGCTGCCGTTGCCATCAAGCGGCTGGGCAATCGCCGCAACAGGCTGGACCAACAAGCTGAAAAAACATGAAAACAATAGATGCTTTTGCATCGAATTCTCCACACACAAGGGAATAAACTCGGGGAAACAAGCTTGGGGGGATAAACTCGGCGCAACAGTGAGCGCTGGTTATGTCGTCTTGGTCGGCATTGCCGACGCACCCATCAGGGCACAACGTAACGACCCGGTAAATGCTGCCCGTCCCGCCGTATCAGGCAGGCGAAGACCAATTGGGGCGATCAGGCTGACCAGGCGAGAGCGTGGCAAAGCCGGAATAAACACCGCGCAAGGGTTGCGACGGTGATAAAACGCCAAAGAGTGCTGGCTCACTTAACAACAGCGCAATAAAACCACCGGAGTGATCGTGGTAATAACCAGCCCCGCTGTCATTGGTGCTGGATTGGGCATCACCACCATCCGCATCGAGTGCTGGATGCTTTGCATGGACATTGCCTCCATCAGGGGCAACATGATGGCCTAGATGCTGTACTGAAACCTCATGTTCAGGCCCGACTTCGTGCCCGCAATAGTTGGCAGCCATCGCCCAAGATGTCTGGAGGGGCAAAAGAAGCATCAACAATAAAGTCAGAAAGCGTTGCATGGCGTTTAGTCTACCATGCGCAATCCCCTGCCCTGAAGTTCATGGCGGCGAGAATGTGCCGGGAACCTGCTACGCCTGCCCATATCGGCGATAATCACCACCGTTAAGCGCCCTGCCCAGCTCCCCACCCCGTTTATACAGCGCGGCGCCCCCTATCACCCTTTGCCACCCGTTGTTCAAGCGGCCTAGCCATTACCAACCGACATCACCGCCCCATGGGCAACAGATTGCATTACGTTTTCCCTTCATGACCGCTAAAGAAAAATCGCCGCTTAAAACTGAATCTTCTATCCCCCAGATACCCGCCCCTGCGCACACCCCGATGATGCAGCAGTGGTTTGCGCATAAAGCGGCGCATCCCGACAAGCTGCTGTTTTTCCGCATGGGCGACTTTTACGAACTGTTTTATGAGGATGCCGAACGCGCCGCGCGGGTGCTGGATTTAACGCTCACCACCCGCGGCCAATCGGCAGGCAAACCCATCCCGATGGCCGGACTGCCTTATCACGCGGTAGATGGCTATCTGGCGCGTTTAGTCAAGCAAGGCATTTCCGTTGCCATTTGCGAGCAAATTGGTGACCCGAATGACACCAAAGGCAAGGGACCCATGGAGCGCGCGGTCAACCGCGTGGTGACGCCGGGCACACTGACCGATGCCGGGTTGCTGGACGATAAACGCGACAGCCTGCTGGTTGCCTTGGCCATCGACAGGCAACGCGCTGGCCTGGCCTGGCTTAACCTGGCGAATGGCGATTTTCGCCTGATGGAAATCTCCCGCGAAGCCTTGCCCGCCCACCTGGAGCGCCTGCGCCCCGCTGAACTCTTGTTAGCCGATCAACTGCGTGACAACGAGCAAGCCTGGCCGTTTTTGGCAAGCGAGACCGCCACCATCACCCAACATCTTCCCGACTGGCATTTTGACGCGCAAGCCGCAACGCATGCCCTCATTGAACACTTTGGCACGCGCGATTTGGCCGGCTTTGGCATCGCGGACGAAACGCTGGCATTGGCTGCGGCCGGCGCCTTGTATCGCTACGCGCAAACCACACAGATGCAGGCCCTGGCGCATATCACGGCACTCGCCATTGAGCGCGAAAGCGAATATCTGCGGCTGGATGCGGCCACGCGGCGCAATCTTGAAATCTCTGAAACCCTGCGTGGCGAAGCCGCACCCACCTTGCTCTCGCTGCTGGACACTTGCGCGACCAGCATGGGTTCGCGCTGGCTGCGGCATTGCCTGCATCACCCGCTGACTGACCGCACCCTGCCCAGCGCGCGACATCGTGCGATTGCGACGCTCATTGGCAATCTTGACAATGAAAATAACCGCGCAGCCAGTGCCAAGGACGCACCCTATGTGCGCATCAATAAAGCCTTGGCAGGCTTTGCCGATATTGAACGCATCACCGCACGCATCGCGCTCAAAAGCGCGCGCCCGCGCGACTTGTCGGCCTTGCGCAACAGCTTGGCACGGCTGTCAACAATACGCGGCCTGCTGGATATAAAAATAGTCGGCGCTGGTGATACGGCATCAAACTCCGACAACAACGCTTTCAGTGATATGGGCAGCGCTGCTGGCGCCACATCGCGCCTCAATGAGCTTGCCGCTGCACTCGCCACACCAAAAGCCTGCCTGGCGCTGCTCACCCATGCGGTTGCTGAAGAACCTGCGGCCATGGTGAGGGATGGCGGCGTCATCGCGCCGGGATATGACGCCTCATTGGATGAGCTGCGCGCCCTGCAAGACAACTGCGGCGAGTTTTTGCTGGCGCTCGAAGCGCGTGAGCGCGAGCGCACCGGGATTGCTACCTTGAAAGTGGAATTCAACCGCGTGCATGGCTTTTACATTGAAGTCACGCATGCCAATACCGCGCTCATTCCGGCGGATTACCGCCGCCGCCAAACGCTCAAAAATGCCGAGCGTTACATCACGCCCGAGCTCAAAGCCTTTGAAGACAAGGCCTTGTCGGCGCAAGACAGGGCCCTGAGCCTGGAACGCCATTTGTGGGACGAGCTCATCCTGGCGCTATTCATCCACATCCCCGCGCTGCAACGCATATCCCGCGCCATTGCCGAGCTCGACGGCCTCACCGCCTTTGCCACCGCCGCCGTGCGCTTTGATTACCGGCAGCCTGAATTTTGTGAAACGGCGCTGATAGACATCGAAGGCGGCCGCCATCCCGTGGTCGAACGCCAGGTAATAGGCAGCGGCGGAAACTTCATTGCCAACGACCTGAACTTTTCAACAGCACGGCGCCTGCTGCTGATTACCGGCCCCAACATGGGCGGCAAATCCACCTACATGCGGCAAATCGCGCTGATTGCGCTGCTCGCCCATTGCGGCAGTTTTGTCCCCGCCACGCGCTGCCGCATCGGGCCCATGGATGCAATCTACACGCGCATCGGCGCCTCTGACGACCTGGCCTCAGGCCGCTCCACCTTCATGGTCGAAATGACCGAAGCCGCCGCGATTTTGCATGAGGCAACCGATAAATCGCTAGTGCTGATGGACGAGATCGGGCGCGGCACATCAACCTTCGACGGCGTCGCGTTAGCCTTTGCCATCGCCCGCCACCTGATCGAAAAAAACCGTTCCTGCACCCTGTTTGCCACGCACTATTTCGAGCTGACCCACCTGGCGCAGGATTATCCCGTCTGCTGCAATGTGCATCTCGACGCCGTGGAACATGGCCACAAAATTATCTTTTTGCACGCCGTAAAAGATGGCCCCGCTTCGCAAAGCTATGGCGTGCAAGTAGCCGCATTAGCCGGCATGCCGCCATCCGTTGTGCGCGAAGCGCGGCGGCGTTTAACGCTCATGGAAAACCGCGAAGTCGGCACGCTGACCCAGCCCGACCTTTTCGCCAGCGCACCACCACCGCCCGAACCGCCGCACCCGGCGCTGGACGCGCTGCGCGATTTAAAACCGGACGAACTCACCCCGCGCGATGCGCTGGAAAAACTCTATACGCTGGTGAAGCTGGCGAAATCCTGAGCGGCTGTTGGTATAACCACAAAATCAGCAACGCCCCCCCGTACAACCTCAGTGCGTTTCGCTCTCCGGCGGCACAGGCGCTGGCAAAACCATAATGCCCTCGTCAAGCAGCTCGCGGGTTTCTTCCGCCGTTGCAATACCGCGAATGTTGCGCGCTGGCGCCTCCTTGTAATGAATCCGGCGCGCTTCTTCCGCCAGGCGATCACCCACATTGTCCGCCTGGCGTGCCATCACCGCCAAGGCCTGAAAGAAGTTTTGCACGGCATCCGCTTGCGCAAGCGGCGCTGCGGCTGTCGTGCCGTCAGCAGCAGCGGAAATGTTGCGATCCTGCGCTGTAGCCACCCCGCCTCGCCGGACATGAGGCCCGGAAGGCAATTGAGTCACCGAGGACGTTTGACAATAAGTGCATTGCACCAACTGACGCGCCTGCTGATCGCGAAAAGCGTCGCCAGAAGCAAACCAGCCCTCGAAACGGTGCCCGTTGTCACACAAGAGATTGAAAATAATCATGGAAATAAATCATGCAGTAGTCAGCGGCAATTCATGCATAAGCCTGCCATGAGAGCCTGCCGGACCGGCGATTGTACGCCAGCCCTGGCAGCCCCCCCGCCCGCCATCGGATTAAGAAAGGAGCGGCGCGCTATAACTACCGTCGAACCCCACGAACTACTAACCATAAGCGTATGGTCGCCCCCCGAAATCCAGACGCGAATCCAGGATATTGGCCGTCGTAAAAACAATCCCGATTATTTTCAAAACCCATGCGCCTGATTCCAAAAAACCGGAAAGGTTTACCGATGTGCTTTGACACATTGCTGCTTGCAGGTGAATCCCAAATGCTGGAATTCAAAGCCAGTTTTGACAGAGCCATAGTTGATTCACCAGTCGCTTTGACCAATGCACAAGACGGCACATCGACGAAATGGCAAAATTTTTTATGGAGCTCACCACCTTTATCTCACCCTACCGGCGCACTGTTCTAGGCTACTTATGGACACTTATCAACCCATTGTTGATGATGTCTGTCATGGCCTTGGTGTTTGCCACGCTATTCAAGGCGGACCTGAAAACCTTTGCGGTTTTTCTTTTCGCAGGGATGATCCCCTGGAATTTCTTTAACTCAGTAGTTACACAATCCGGCATGTCCTTCATTAATAACGAAGGGCTGATCAAGAAAATTTACTTGCCCAAGGCGATTTTCCCCTTGAGCATCGCTTTCGCGCTGTTGATAGACAGTGTGCTTTCATTTTTGGCGTTATTTGTCATCATCCTTGCCATCGGTGGCTCATTGGTAATCCCTCCGGAAATTAGCGGCAGTTAAAAGGAGAATTTTCTCCACAGCAGCCTGAGGAAGTTTTACATGAAGACGTCACGCTTTTCAGATAGCCAGATCATCGCCATTCTCAAGCAAGCCGAAGGTGGCAGTCCGGTTCCCGAACTGTGCCGGGAGCCCGGCATCAGCTCCGCGACCTTTTACAAGTGGCGCAGCAAATTCGGCGGCATGGATGCCTCGCTGATGGCCCGGCTCAAGGAGCTCGAAGACGAGAACCGGCGGCTCAAGAAGATGTATGCCGAAGAGCGCCTCAAGGCCGAGATTGTTCAGGAGGCCCTGCAAAAAAAGTGGTGAAGCCATCTTGTCGACGCGAGAT
>DILC01000074.1 GCA_002424865.1 Rhodocyclaceae bacterium UBA5602
AAGCCGGGGTGACCCGGCTTTTTTATTTTTACAGCGAGAGGACGCTTATTTTACACGCTCATTTTTTCAGCAGGTTAGCCCAGTCATAACGCAATCTGAGGTCTAACCCATAGCCAGGCGCATCATTGTCGTGGCCCCACATATCGTATTCATAGTACTCCGACTGGTGGGATGCGGTACGGCCAACGCCGCCGTACTCAAATAGCCAGCCGGAAGGATTCACCGAGTAGAAAGTGAACATTTGGTCGTTGGCATGTTTGCCAAGCTTGACTGTGACAGGGATTTCCAGGTCACGCACGATATCGTGCGTCTGGCCAATGTCGTCGATGTTATCCACTTCCAGCATGAGGTGGTTAATCCGTTTTTCAGCCGGGCCGCCCAGGAAGGCAACAGAGTGATCGCGGTCATTGCAGTGCAGGAAAATGGGTTTGGCCGTAATGCCGATTTGCGGGATTGCCAAATGGTATTCAACTGAGCCGCGCATGCCCAGCACATCGGTGTAAAAACGATAGGCTTTTTGGGTGTCAGCTTGACGCAGAATGATGTGGCCTAGCCCTTGTTGTCCGGTCAAGAAGCGGCCATGCATACCGCGGCCGGGATGGAAGGGCTTGTGATAGTCGATGCGCGGGCCGTGATAAATCTCGGTGGGGTTGTCACCTGGGTCAAGAAACTTAATCAGATCAAGCACACTGCGCTCTTTGCAATCGGCTTCGGTGCCACGCGTATATTTGACGCCCACAGCATCCAGCTGACGCATCATTTGATCAAACTCTTCCGGACCGGCAACACGCCAGCCAGCATAATCCAGATCGTCCGTGCCACTGTTATGCACGGTAATGCGGTGATGCTGGTAATCCATGCGAATGTAAAAGCGATCTTTCTCACCTTCGTCAAAAACTTCCAGCCCCATGACTTTGCTGGCGTATTCACGCCAAGCGTCCATGTTTGAAACGCCAAAGCCTAAATAGCCTAATTCAGTTACGCCTACCATTTTTATTCCTCCTGGGGAAGTGAAAATCCGGTGATGCCCATCTTGCGGGATGGGCAGACCAGTGCTGAAAAAACTTTCTGATTATAAGTACAGGGCGGGATCATAGCGTTAAATTGATGGGTTTAATGTATTCAGCGGAATGATTTTGTGCATTGATTAAGGCAATTTCTGGCAGCAGGTAAAGTGGTGTCGGTTTAGCCAAGCGCTTCCATGCGCAGGCGTGTCGCTGGTTTTTTGACAGCGGGCAGGGCTTCGATTTTTGCAATGGCGACATCAATGTTCTGCTCGATGGTCATGTGCGTCAGGATGATAATGTCAGTCTGTGATTCGCCCTCACCTGGTTCGCGCTGGATCATGGCTTCAATCGAGATGTCTTGGTCCGCCAGAATGCGCGTAATGTCGGCCAGCACTCCCGGCTTGTCATCCACGCGCAGGCGCAGGTAGTAGCTGGTTTCAATGGCTGACAGGGGCAAGACGGGGGTGTCTTCCACTGCGCCTGGCTGGAAAGCCAGATGCGGCACGCGGTGTTCAGGGTCTGCCGTGTGCATGCGCGTGACGTCGACGAGGTCGGCAATCACGGCTGAGGCCGTAGGCTCAGCGCCCGCACCGCGGCCGTAGTACAGCGTGGCGCCCACCGCATCGCCTTGTACAAGGACGGCGTTCATCACGCCTTCGACGTTGGCGATCAAGCGTTTGGCCGGGATCAGGGTGGGGTGCACACGCAGCTCAATGCCTGCTTTTCCGTTCAGTTCGCGTCGCCGCGTAATGCCCAGCAGTTTGATGCGATAACCCAATTGCTCGGCGTAGCGGATATCGTCGGCTTCGAGCTTGCTGATGCCCTCAATATGCGCCCGGTCAAATTGCATCGGGATGCCAAAGGCCAGGGCGGAAAGGATTGTGATTTTGTGCGCGGCATCCACGCCTTCCACGTCAAAGGTGGGGTCGGCCTCAGCGTAGCCTAGGCGCTTGGCATCTTGCAGGGCGTCGGCAAACGAGAGGCCCTTGTCCCGCATCTCTGACAGGATAAAATTCGTCGTGCCGTTGATTATGCCGGCAATCCAGTCGATGCGGTTGGCCGTGAGGCCTTCCCGTACCGCCTTGACAATCGGAATGCCGCCCGCCACCGCCGCTTCAAAAGCGACGATCACGCCCTTGGCTTGCGCGGCGGCGAAAATCTCATTGCCATGCACGGCAAGCAATGCCTTGTTGGCGGTCACTACATGCTTGCCGTTGGCAATGGCTTGCATGACGAGTTCTTTAGCCACGCCATAGCCGCCAATGAGCTCAACCACAATATCAATATCCGGGTTGGCGACCACCGCGAAGGCATCATCCGTCACCGCGACCTGGCCATGGGTGGCTTGCTGGGCGAGGGCGATGTTTTTGTCCGCAACGTGGGTGATGCGAATGGGGCGGCCAGCCCGGCGGGTGATTTCCGCGGCATTGCGTGCGAGCACCCCATACGTGCCGCCACCGACCGTGCCTATGCCCAAAAGGCCGACATTCATGGGTTGCGCGAGTTCTGTTGCATTGTGGGAGGGGGTATCCTGATTATTTGCCATGACGTGTGCGATAAGAGTCTAAAAAGCGCGCGATGCGGCCAATGGCCTCGCGCAGGTCGTCTTCATGCGGCAAGAAGACGAGGCGGAAGTGGTCTGGATACGGCCAGTTAAAGCCGCTGCCTTGCACCAGTAGTACCTTTTCTGCGGCTAAAAGCTCAGAAATGAATGCCTGATCGTCGTCGATGGGATAAACCTTTGGATCCAGGCGGGGGAACATGTACAGCGAAGCCTGGGGTTTCACGCAGGTAACGCCAGGAATGGCGGTGATCAGCTCATGGGCAATATCGCGCTGGCGGCGCATGCGTCCGCCAGGCGCGACAAGATCGTTAATGCTTTGATAGCCGCCTAGCGCAGTTTGAATGGCCCACTGGCCGGGCGCATTGGCGCACAGGCGCATGGAGGAAAGGATGTCCAGGCCTTCGATGTAATCCTTGGCCGCGCGCTTGTCGCCCGAGACGATCATCCAGCCGGCACGATAGCCGCAGGCGCGGTAATTTTTGGACAGGCTGTTAAAGGTGATGGTCAATACGTCTTCAGACAGCGCGGCGATGGAAGTGTGCTTGGCTTCGTCATACAGCACGCGGTCGTACACTTCATCCGCGTAGATGAGGAGGTCATGTGTGCGGGCGATCTCCACAATTTCCTTGAGCAGGTCATCGGGATACAGCGCACCCGTCGGATTGTTCGGGTTGATGATGACAATGGCGCGGGTATTGGGCGTGATCTTGGCGCGGATGTCGTCAAGATCCGGCAGCCAGCCAGCGCCCTCATCGCAAATGTAATGGCGCGGCGTGCCGCCGGACAGGCTCACGGCGGCTGTCCATAGCGGATAGTCAGGCGCCGGGATCAGGACTTCGTCGCCCGTGTTGAGCAGGGCGTTCATGGCCATGACAATCAGTTCGGAGGCGCCATTGCCGATGTAGATGTCTTCAATGGTGACACCCTTGATCTGCTTTTGCTGGGTGTAGTGCATCACCGCCTTGCGCGCGGAAAAAATGCCTTTGGAATCGGTGTAGCCTGCGGCGTTCGGCAGGTTCAGGATCATGTCCTGCTGGATTTCTTCCGGCGCATCAAAGCCGAACGGGGCAAGGTTGCCGATGTTCAGCTTGATGATCTTGTGGCCTTCCTCTTCCATCTGCTTG
Source organism: Rhodocyclaceae bacterium UBA5602 (assembly GCA_002424865.1). Lineage (GTDB taxonomy): Bacteria > Pseudomonadota > Gammaproteobacteria > Burkholderiales > Rhodocyclaceae > Rugosibacter. The sequence continues at coordinate 3,696 of DILC01000074.1, forward strand.
GCGCGTGCCAGGACGGGCCCGCGGATGTCGTAGCAGACGTTATTGAGCTTGGCGGATTTTATAACGGGCTGCATACGCAACCGTCCTTTCTGCAAGAGGCAACCGAGGGAGTCGGCAACAGTAAAGGTATAATTTTAGCGAAGCGCTGGACATGCTGCAATGAAGATTCGGCATTGTCAGGGGCTGGCAAGCATAATTACGCACAGAACTGTGCTACAACGCTGTCATTACCGCACCAACACGCATGGCCGCACCGATAAACAACTGCCCCGTCCTCGCCTGATGAAGCTCCACTCCACCTCGCCAACCGGTTTGTTGGCAGTCACCGCTTACGATGCCGCAGGGATTGTGGTGAATGGGCGTCGGCTGGAGCGCAGTTTCATCATCACACCGCATCGCCTGATCGAGGATTGGGCGCCGACCTCATGGCAGGTCCTGTGTGCGTCTGATATGGCGATATTGGCCAGCCTGAATTGTCCGGTGGTGTTGTTAGGCACGGGCGCACAGCAGCACTTTCCGCCGCCTGCGTTGTTGCGGCCACTGCTGGCGCAGCGGGTGGGCGTTGAGGTGATGGACAGTTTTGCCGCTTGCCGCACCTATAACATTCTGGTGGCGGAAGGGCGCGATGTGGCTGCTGCCTTGATCCTGGGCGCTTGAGCAAGCGCTTCTGAATACGAATACGGGCGCTGAATGAATTCTTTACCGTTTGCTGTGCGTCGTGGCACGCTGTGGCTTTTGGCGCTTTTTGTTGTTGTCATCTGGTTTGGCAGCCTTGATTATCGTCGCCTGTTTGATCCTGACGAGGGCCGGTACGCTGAAATTCCCCGTGAAATGGTGGCCAGTGGCGACTGGCTGACGCCGCGCCTGAACGATCTCAAGTATTTCGAAAAGCCGCCCTTGCAGTACTGGGCGACGGCAGCGGCTTATGTTGCCTTTGGCGAACACCACTGGACAGCCCGCCTCTGGCCGGCGCTGACTGGATTCCTGGGGATATTCTTTACCATCTTTGCGGTGGGGCGCTTATTTAACCCAACCACCGGCTGGATTGCCGGCATGGTTCTGGCCAGCAGTTTTTTATGGAATGCCATTGGCCATATCAATACGCTGGACATGGGCGTGAGCGCATTTCTTGCCGCGGCGATTTTTGCGCTGTGCATCGCGCAACGTGACGGCGCTACGCCGCAAGAAAGTCGGCGCTGGCAAGACGGCGCCTGGGTATTCCTGGCGCTGGCTACCCTCTCCAAAGGCTTGATTGGCATCGTCCTGCCGGCGGCGACCGTGGTGCTGTACGCGCTCTGGCAGCGTGACTTCAATGTCATCCTGCGCATCCGTCCGCTACGCGGGCTGGGTATTCTGTTATTGATCACCGCGCCCTGGTTTGTCGCCGTGTCGCTGGCCAACCCGGAATTCGCCTGGTTCTTTTTTGTCCATGAACATCTCCAGCGCTTTCTCACCAAAGTGCATCATCGGTATGAGCCCATGTGGTATTTCATCCCGGTGCTGTTGGCGGGCATGTTGCCCTGGTTGGCTAGCCTTTTGCCTGGCTTGAAAGCAGGCTTGGCGAAAACCCCGGGCCAGCGTTTCCAGCCGCAACGGTTTTTATTGGTGTGGTCTGTTTGCGTGTTTGTCTTTTTTTCGCTGTCCGACTCCAAGCTCGCGTCTTATATCCTGCCCATTTTTCCGGCGCTTGCGGCCTTGATCGCATGGCGTTTGGGCGCCGTGGCCGCTTCGCGCGTGAGGCTGGATGCGCTGTTGGCCGTATCCATTGGCTTGCTGGGATTAAGCGCGATCCATCTGGTCGTGCGGCGTGCGTCTTCGCTTGCCATGCTGGCCGGGTATCAGTCGTATCAACCCTGGCTGTATGCCGCCGCTGGCCTGCTTGTGCTGGGTGGTCTCATGGCGCTCTTGCTGGCGCAGCGCCATCGCCTGCTGGCCATTGCGGCCTTGGCCATGATGGGCTTTTGCAGCGGGCAGGCGATTCTTTTAGGGCACGATGCTTTTGGCGACGTGAAGTCTGCGCACGATATTGCGCTGGCTGTGCGGGGAAAAGTCCCGGCGGGCGTGCCCTTCTTCAGCGTGGACACGTATCATCAGAGTTTTCAGTTTTATCTCGGGCGCACCACGACCATGGTTTCTTATGCCGATGAACTCGGCTTTGGCGTGAGCCAGGAGCCGCAAAAGTTCATTCCTGACATGGCCAGTTTTGTTAAGGTCTGGCAGCAGATGCCCGAGGCCTGGGCGATGATGTCGCCCGTGACCTGGGGGCAGCTCAAGGCACAGGGCTTGCCGATGGTTGAAGTGGCCCGCGATTCGCGCCGTGTCATTGTCAGGAAAGACAGCCCGCCTCCCAGCCCCCGCCCCGTGGGCGGGGGTGGCGCGTGTTCCGCGGCAAAAGACGCGGCGCCCGTGGTGTTGAGCGGCCCCCGCTTGGGGCGGCCCTGTGCGGGAGCCGCACCATGAACGCCATCAGTTTTTCCCTCATCCTCGCCGGCGTGCTGCTCAACGCCGCAGCGCAACTCCTGCTCAAGGCCGGCACGAACGCCGTCGGCCATTTTGAATTCCATGCCAGCAACATTGTGCCGATTGGCTTGAAGCTGGCCTTCCAGCCCTACATCATGGGCGGCATGGCGTGTTACGCGGTGAGCCTGGTGGTGTGGATCATGGCGCTCTCGCGCGTGCCGGTTTCCATTGCTTATCCTATGCTGTCGATTGGCTATGTCATCAATGCGTTTGTCGCCTGGCAATGGTTTGGCGAGGCGCTGGCGGCGCAAAAGCTGCTGGGCATCGGTTTTATTGTGCTGGGCGTAATTCTGGTGACGCGATCATGAATGATTTTTTACCCTTTACCCGCCCGTCGATAGACGAAGAAACCATCCATGAGGTCGCCGCTGTCTTGCGTTCCGGCTGGCTCACGAGCGGGCCCCAGGTGCAGGCATTTGAAGCGGCGCTCTCCGCCTATTGCGGCGGGCGCGCGGTGCGTACCTTCAGTTCTGGCACGGCGGCGCTGGAAGTCGCGCTGCGCCTGGCGAAAGTCGGCGCTGGCGATACGGTGGTTACCACGCCGCTGACCTGGGTTGCGACCGCCAACGTGATTCTGGAAGTTGGCGCGACGCCGGTGTTTGTCGATGTCGATCCGGCCACGCGCAATATCGACCTTGATCAACTGGCCGCCCGCATCACGCCCAAAACCAAGGCCATCATTCCGGTCGACCTGGCCGGCCTGCCGGTTGACCGCGACCGGCTGTACGCCATGGCCGGGCAACACAATCTGCGTGTGATCGAAGATGCCGCCCAGTCTTTCGGCGCAACATGGCAAGGGCAAAAGATCGGCACGTCGTTTGGCGGCGGACGTGATTTTGTCGCTTTCAGTTTTCACGCCAATAAAAACCTCACCACGGGTGAAGGCGGCGCGCTGGCGTTGCCGGATGATGTGGATGTTGCGTTGTGCGAACGCCTGCGCCTGCAAGGCGTGCGGCGCTTTGCTGACGGCGGCATGGATGTGGATGTGCTGGGCGGCAAATTCAACCTGACCGATATTGCCGCCACGCTTGGCCTGGGGCAATTGAAACGGCTGGATGAATTTACCGCCCGCCGCCGTGCGCTGGCGCAACGTTATTTTGCAAACATTGACCCGGCACTGGGCTTGCAGTTGCCGCTGGCCGATTTTGCCAACAGCAACTGGCACATGTTCCAGGTGCTGCTGCCAGAAGGCGTTGATCGAGGTGCTTTCATCGCCGCCATGAAAACCGAAGGCATCGGTATCGGCGTGCATTATCCGGCGCTGCACTTGTTTTCGCTCTACCGCGCCCTGGGTTTTAAGGCGGGCGATTTTCCTCATGCCGAGCGCATCGGCGCGACGACCGTCACGCTGCCCTTGTTCCCTGCGATGCAGGACGCGGATGTCGATAGGGTCTGCGCCGCACTGGCTAAAATACTCTCCAGATCATGAGCTGCCCTGCAATTTCTGTCGTCATCCCGGTCTATAACGAAGAAGCCGGCTTGCCCGCGCTGTTCGCCCGACTTTATCCGGCGCTGGATGCCTTGTGTGAGGCGGGTGAAGCTTACGAAATCATTTTCGTGAATGACGGCAGCCGTGATCGTTCGGCTGCCTTATTGCGCGAGCAATTCGCCCGTCGGCCGGATGTCACCCGGGCGATTTTGCTGGCCGCCAATGCGGGGCAGCACATGGCCATCATGGCTGGCTTTGAGCACGCGCGCGGCGAGATCATTGTGACGCTGGATGCCGACCTGCAAAACCCGCCGGAGGAAATCGGCAAGCTGGTCGCCAAAATGCGGGAAGGCCACGATTACGTCGGCAGCATCCGCAAAAAGCGGCAAGACAGCCTATTCCGCACCTGGGCTTCAAAAGCCATGAACCGGCTGCGCGAAAAAATCACCCGCATCCACATTGCCGACCAGGGCAACATGCTGCGCGCCTACTCGCGCGGCGTGGTGGATGCCATCAACAGCTGCCAGGAAGTCGCCACCTTCATCCCGGCGCTGGCCTATACCTTTGCCCGTCACCCGGCCGAGGTGGTGGTGGAACACGAAGAGCGCGCGGCGGGCGAATCGAAGTATTCGCTGTACAGCCTGATCCGGCTTAATTTTGACTTGATGACCGGCTTTTCGCTGGTGCCGCTGCAATGGTTTTCCATGCTGGGCATGCTGGTAGCCTTGGGTTCGGGCACGCTGTTCGTGCTGCTCATCGTGCGCCGCCTGATCGTTGGCCCGGAAGCCGAGGGCTTGTTTACCCTGTTCGCGCTGATGTTCTTCCTGATCGGCCTGGCGCTGTTCGGCATTGGCCTCTTGGGTGAATATATCGGCCGCATCTATCAGCAAGTGCGCCATCGGCCGCGCTATCTGATCGAAGCCGTGCTGGAGCGGAAGGAATAGGGAACCCACCGGTGGCGCGTGCGATCGTTTTTGCTTATCACAATGTCGGCGTGCGCTGCCTGGCGGTGCTGCTGGCGCATGGCGTGGACGTGGTGCGCGTCATCACGCATAAGGACAATCCCGATGAGGACATCTGGTTCGACAGCGTGGCCGCGCTGGCCGCGCGTTACGATATTCCGGTGAGCCTGCCGGACGACGCCAACGATACTGCGCTGGTGGCGGAATTGGCCGCGCTAGCGCCTGACTTCCTGTTTTCGTTTTACTACCGGCAGATGCTCAAAGCCCCGCTGTTAGCAATGCCCAAGCTTGGTGCTTACAACATGCATGGTTCGCTTTTGCCGAAATACCGCGGCCGTGTGCCGGTGAATTGGGCGATTATCCATGGCGAGCGCGAAACGGGCGCTACCTTGCATCAAATGCTGGAAAAGCCCGATGCAGGCGGCATTGTGGCGCAGCAGGCGGTGCCGATTTTGCCGGATGACACGGCAGGCGAAGTATTTGACAAAGTCACGCTGGCGGCCGAACTCGCGCTTGATCGCGTGCTGCCTGATCTCATCCAAGGGCGCATTACGCCACAAGCGCAAAACCTGGCCGCAGGCAGTTATTTTGGCGGGCGTTGCGCCGCAGACGGGCGCATCGACTGGCATCAACCGGCTGCCACCGTGCATAACCTGATACGCGCCGTCGCCCCGCCTTATCCTGGCGCGTTTTTTGATACGCCGCAAGGCCGCCTGCGCGTGCTGCGTTCGCTATCCCCGGCAGGCCAGTGCGGCGAATTCGGCCAGCCCACCTTGTTTATCCGCGATGGCCGCTGGTACGCCGAGTGTGGCGACGGACAGGTTTTACGCCTGCTCGCGGTAGAATTCTCCGGTTCCTGCCTTGTCGCCACGGCTGACAATCCGCTCAACGCAATTTTCGCGACACCTACGCTCTCCTTATCATGAAAAAAATCCTCATCCTCGGCGTCAATGGCTTTATCGGCCACCACCTTTCCCAGCGCATCATGGACACCACCGATTGGGAGGTGTACGGCATGGACATGAATTCGGAGCGTGTTGCCGATTTGACGGCCAACCCGCGCTTTCACTTTTTTGAGGGTGACATCACCATCAACCGCGAGTGGATCGAATATCACGTCAGAAAATGCGATGTCATTTTGCCGCTGGTGGCGATTGCCACGCCGGCCACCTATGTCAAGGAGCCGCTGCGCGTGTTTGAGCTGGATTTCGAGGCCAATTTGCCCATCATCCGCCATGCGGTCAAATACAAAAAACGCGTGATTTTCCCCTCCACGTCAGAGGTTTACGGCATGAGCCAGGACGCCGAATTCGACCCGGAAAATTCCAACCTGGTCTTGGGGCCCATCAATAAACCGCGCTGGATTTACTCCTGCGCCAAGCAGATGATGGACCGCGTGATCCACGCCTATGGCCAGCAGGAAGGGCTGGATTACACGTTGTTCCGCCCGTTTAACTGGATCGGGCCGGGGCTGGATTCCATCCATACGCCGAAAGAAGGCAGCTCGCGCGTGATCACCCAGTTCCTTGGCCACATCGTGCGCGGCGAGCCGATCAAGCTGGTTGATGGCGGTGCGCAGAAGCGGTCTTTCACCTATGTAACGGACGGCATTGACGCGTTGATGAAAATCATCGCCAATAAAGATGGCATTGCCAGCGGCAAGATCTACAACATCGGCAACCCGAAGAATAATTATTCCGTGCGCGACCTGGCCGCCATGATGCTTGAGCTCGCGCAACAGTTTCCCGAATATGCGGAAACCGCCGCTAAAGTCAAAGTGCTGGAAACCACCTCGGGCGAGTATTACGGCGCGGGGTATCAGGACACGCAGCATCGCGTACCGAAAATCACGAACACCATGGCCGACTTGGATTGGGTACCCAAAGTGGCGTTTGCTGACGCCTTGCGCAGTATTTTCGAGGCTTATCGCCATGATGTCGCTGCTGCGCGGCAGTTGATGGATTGATTGTGCGGCTAGCGTTAAAAATTGATGTAGACACGCTGCGCGGCACCTTGAAAGGCGTGCCGCGCCTGATGGCGTTGCTGCAAAAGCATGGGGCGAATGCCAGCTTCCTGTTTTCCGTGGGGCCGGACCACACCGGCCGTGCCATTCGGCGCGCCTTGCGTCCGGGTTTCATGAAAAAAGTGCAGCGCACTTCAGTCGTTGCGCACTATGGGATCAAAACCTTGTTGTACGGCACGCTGCTGCCGGGACCGGATATTGGTCGCCGTGGCGCCAAGGTGATGCGCGCCACGCGGGAGGCGGGGTTTGAGACGGCGATTCACTGTTGGGACCACGTGAAATGGCAGGATGGCGTGGCGACGGCGAATGCGGCGTGGACCGAAGCTGAAATGCGCACGGCCGATGCGCGTTATCGCGAGATTTTTGGTGAGGCGTCGCCCGGCGTGGGCGCGGCCGGCTGGCAGATGAATGCGCATGCCGTGCGCATGACGCAACGCTTAGGCTATCGCTGGGCGTCGGACTGCCGCGGCAGCCACCCCTTCGTGCCGGTATGGCATGCCGAGGTGGTGCATTGCCCGCAGTTGCCAACGACCTTGCCAACGCTGGACGAGTTGATTGGCACGGACGATCTGACCAATGACAACGTGCATCAGCGCTTATTGCGTTTGACAGCGGCCGAGCGTAAAGACCACGTATTCACCTTGCATGCCGAGCTAGAAGGTTTAAGGCTGATTGATGCCCTGGACCGGCTGCTGGCAGGCTGGCGTGAGCAAGGCTATCAGCTGGTGTCGCTCGGCCAGTTGCGTGATACATTGGATATGGAGACTTTGCCTCGCCATGAAATGCGCGTTGGTGAGATACCTGGCCGCTCGGGCACCTTGATGGTGCAAGGCGGGGAATTTTTATCAACACGGCAAACACAGGCGCTATAGGAGGCGTACGCAAGATGAATCCCGATACACCGCAATCCACACCGGCTACACCCTCTGCGCTGGGTCTGGTTGTCCCGGACTTTACCGCCACAGCCACTGGCGGAGACTTTGTCCTGTCGGCGCACCGCGGGCACCCGGTGGTGCTGTATTTTTATCCCAAGGACAATACGCCGGGCTGCACCACGCAGGCGCAGCAGTTTCGCGATTTGCATGGCGAATTCGTGAAAGCGGGTTGCGTGGTGATGGGCGTGTCGCGTGATTCGCTCAAGTCGCACGAGAATTTCAAGGCCAAGTTTGGTTTGCCGTTTGAGCTGATCGCGGACACCGGGAGCGCCTTGTGCCAGATGTTCAACGTCATCAAAAACAAGATGATGTATGGCAAACAAGTTGTCGGCATTGAGCGCAGCACGTTTTTAATTAACGCCGACGGTGTGTTGTGCCACGAATGGCGCGGCACGAAAGCGGACGGTAATGCCGCTGCTGTGCTGGAAATAGCCAAAGCTTTGTAAATAAACCGGCGAAAAATTTTTAAAAAATTGGCAAGGGCGAGTAAGTGAAGGTTTGATGACATGGCTCGTCGCTTAATCGGGAATAAAGAGCACAATCCGCCCTTTCTTTTTGGTCTCGGTTTTGCGTGCGGCTCGCTATCGTGAAGCCATCCTTTCATCAACGTGAGATGCTCATGAACGCCAAGCGCACAACCACCACAACCACCACCCAAACCTCTGCTGGCGGGGTCGCAAAAAAGCCAAGCAAGAAATCCCTTGCCGCGGCAACCAAGTTGTTCGTGCTCGACACCAATGTGTTGATGCACGACCCGCTCTCGCTTTATCGCTTTGAAGAACATGACATTTTTCTGCCCATGATGGTGCTGGAAGAGTTGGATGCCAATAAAAAAGGCATGACGGAAGTCGCGCGCAATGCGCGCCAGGCCAGCCGCATGCTGGACGATATTGTGAGCGGCGCGGAGCATCACATGGCACAGGGCATACGCCTGGAAGGCGCATCACGCGGCTTGGCCAGCGGCCACTTGTTCTTGCAGACGGAGGCATTTAACGGCATCCTGCCCAGCTCCTTGCCCACTGCCAAGGCGGATAACCAGATCATCGGCGTGGCGATGCACCTGAGCCAGAAGTTTTCCAGGCGGCCGGTGATCCTGGTGTCCAAGGACATCAATATGCGCATCAAGGCGCGTGCGCTGGGTTTGGAAGCGCAGGATTACTTTAACGACAAGGTGCTGGAAGACACCGACTTGCTCTACACCGGCACGTGCGAGCTGCCGGTTAACTTTTGGGAGAAGCATAGCCAGGGATTGGAGTCGTGGAAGAAAGACGGACGCACCTACTACCGCCTGCAAGGGCCGATGTGCCCTGATTTTCTGGTCAATGAATTCGTCTGGCAGGACGACCCGCAACCGTTTCAAGCCTGGGTGAAAGCTCCCGAAGGGACGCAGGGCGCAGGCATCGGCAAGACGGCGGAATTGGAAACGCTGACGGATTACACGCATGCCAAAAACGCCATTTGGGGCATTGTGGCCAGAAATCGCGAGCAGAATTTTGCCCTCAATCTGCTCATGGATCCGGACATTGATTTTGTCACCTTGCTAGGCCAGGCGGGGACGGGGAAAACCCTGCTCACTCTCGCCGCCGCGCTAACCCAGACGCTGGAGACCAAGCGGTTTTCAGAAATTATCATCACCCGTGTGACGGTCCCCGTGGGCGAAGACATTGGCTTTTTGCCCGGGACGGAAGAAGAAAAAATGACGCCCTGGATGGGCGCCTTGGAGGACAATCTGGACGTGCTCAATAAACCCGCGACGGATCCGGCGAATCCGGTCATTGGGAGCGGCAATTATGGTGGCGATTGGGGACGCGCGGCAACAATGGATTTGATCCGCAGCCGCATCAAGATCAAGTCGCTTAACTTCATGCGCGGGCGTACCTTTCTGAATAAATTCCTGATTATTGATGAGGCGCAAAATTTAACGCCCAAGCAGATGAAAACGCTGATTACCCGCGCAGGGCCAGGCACCAAGGTGGTGTGCCTGGGCAACATCGCGCAGATTGATACGCCTTATCTGACTGAGGGCAGCTCCGGCCTTACCTATGTCGTGGATCGTTTCAAAGGTTGGCCTTATTCAGGCCACATCACCTTGCAGCGCGGCGAGCGCTCACGTTTGGCTGATCACGCAGCGGAGGTGTTGTAATTGGACGGCGTGAAAAACTTGTCGCAAGGGATTATTGACGGCATGCCCTATCCGCTATGACAAGCACAAACGAGCATCCTGGCGCGGCAGAAATCATTGCTGCGACCAGGTTGTGGTTGGAGCGCGCGGTGATTGGCCTGAATCTTTGCCCGTTTGCAAAATCAGTGTATGTCAAAGAGCAGGTGCGTTATGCGGTGAGTCGTGCGCGCACGGGGGATGCGGTGCTGGATGACCTGACGCGTGAGCTTGCCGCACTGGTTGCGGCAGACCCGCTGCAGGTGGATACGACTTTGCTGATCTTGCCACAAGCGCTACAGGATTTTGCCGACTTCGCTGATTTTCTCGATTTGGTTGAGGTGACGTTGAAGGTGCAAGGGCTCACTGGCACATTGCAAGTCGCGAGCTTTCACCCGCAGTATCAATTTGCCGATGCCGAGGAAAATGACCTCAGCAACTACACCAATCGCGCGCCTTATCCGATTTTGCATTTGTTGCGTGAAGCGAGCCTTGCGCGTGCCATACGCCATCACCCGGATCCGAGCAGGATTTACCAGGAAAACATGGCCACCTTGAATGCCCTGGGGCTGGAAGGCTGGCATGCGCTGGGGGTGGATGCGCCAAGCAAGCCACCGGGTGACGGGGGCGAATAGCGCCGGTAAAACCACGCCGCATGCAGATTGGGCGTAGTATTTGCCAGTGTGATTTTTGCCAGCGTAATTTTTGCAGGGGCTTTTTTTAAGTAACCCGCCCGCTTGGCTTATCTGCGCACTTGACACGGTTAAAGCCGGTTCGGCTGGCCCGTTGTCCATTCATTTATTTAAGGAGCACCATCATGGCTAAAGGTCAAATGCGGAGCAACCGCGAACAGAAAAAACCCAAGCAAGATAAAACCAAGCCAACTGCTCCAGCCATTCCCTTTGGCGGCGGACAAGGCGGCGCATCCCTGCCCAAACGCTCAGGCGGCAAGTAATCACCCGCTGATGATGCAACCCGCGAAAGGCAGCATCAAGGCCCGCCCCCGCCCAGCCGCGAGGCGTGAGCCGCATCAAATGGGGTTGTGTCACGCTAAAAACAGGGTTTGATCGCGATGCAGGCCGGGTGATCATGGTTATCCGGCAATGCAAGATGAGGTAATGGAGGCCATGAGTCGTTACCGAATGGAGACCGATACTCTGGGTGCGGTCGATGTGTCTGTTGATCGGTTGTGGGGAGCGCAAACCCAGCGCTCATTGACGCACTTTGCCATTGGCGAGGATCGCATGCCCATGGCGATTGTGCGTGCTTTGGTGATGATCAAGCGTGCGGCAGCGCTGGCCAATGCCCGATTGGGCGAAGTGCGGCCAGACATTGCGCAAGCCATTCTTGGCGCGGCGGATGAGGTGCTTGGCGGCGCATGGGATGACGAGTTTCCGTTATCTGTCTGGCAAACGGGTTCGGGCACGCAAACGAACATGAACGTGAATGAAGTGCTGGCCAACCGCGCCTCGGAGATCATGGGCGGGGGGCGCGGCATGCAGCGTTGTGTGCATCCGAATGACCATGTGAATCGCTGCCAGTCGTCCAACGATGTGTTCCCCACGGCCATGCACGTAGCTGCCGTGATGCAGTGGGAGGCGTTATTGCTGCCCGCATTGCGCCAATTGCGTCAAACGCTGCAGGATAAGTCAGCCGCTTTTGATGCCATCATCAAGCTGGGGCGCACTCATTTGCAGGATGCAACACCGCTCACCTTAGGGCAGGAATTCTCAGGCTACGGGGCGCAGCTGGCCCTCTGCGAGGGCGCGCTCGCCGCCGCGCAAAAGCCGCTGTATGCGCTGGCTCTCGGCGGCACGGCGGTGGGCACCGGGATCAACGCCCACCCGCAATTTGCCCAATGCGCCATTGCTGAACTGGCAGCGCACTCAGGGCTGCCGTGGGTTGCGGCCAGCAACCGGTTTGCGGCTTTGGCCGGGCATGAAGCTTTGCTGTTTGCGCACGGGGCGTTGAAAACATTGGCGGCGGCCTTGATGAAAATTGCCAATGACATCCGCTGGCTGGCCAGCGGCCCGCGGGCGGGCCTGGGTGAGCTGAAATTGCCGGAAAATGAACCGGGTAGTTCGATCATGCCGGGCAAGGTGAACCCGACCCAATGTGAAGCCATGACCATGGTGGCAGCGCAAGTCATGGGCAATGATGTGGCGATCAATATCGGTGGCGCCTTGGGCAACTTTGAGCTCAATGTGTTCAAACCGCTGATTGCCTATAACTTTTTGCGCAGCACGCGGCTTTTGGCTGACACGATGCGCAGCTTTGAGCGTTATGCCGTGCGGGACATCCAGGCGGATGAAGCGAAGATTCAGCAGTCCTTGAACAACAGCTTGATGTTAGCCACGGCACTCGCGCCGCATATTGGTTACGACAAAGCGGCCATGATCGCCAAAAAAGCCCATGCCGAAGGCTTGTCGTTAAGGGCGGCGGCTTTGGCTTCCGGCCTTGTCCTGGCAGAAGAGTTTGATGCCTGGGTCATTCCGCAAAACATGGTGTAAACACATTGGACAGGAGAAATAAATGAGCCATAACTTGTTTGGTACCTATCAAAAGTTGCCTTTTTCCCCGGATGAGGCCAGCCATTTTTACAGCCTGCCTGCATTGGAAGCCGCAGGCATTGGGCACATCAGCCGTTTGCCGGTATCCATCCGCATCGTGCTCGAATCCGTATTGCGCAATTGCGATGGCAAAAAAGTGACTGAAGCGCATGTGCGCGAGCTGGCCGCATGGCAGCCGAACGCGGCGCGGCAGAATGAAATTCCGTTTGTTGTCGCGCGGATTTTGCTGCAGGACTTTACCGGCGTGCCGCTGCTGTGCGATTTGGCCGCGATGCGCGACGTGGCGGTGCAAATGGGCGCAGACCCCAAGCGCATCGAGCCGCTCGTGCCGGTGGATCTGGTGGTTGACCACTCCGTGCAGGTCGACCATTACGGCAGCCAGGATGCCTTGCGCCTCAATATGCAATTTGAGTTCGAGCGCAATCACGAGCGCTACCAGTTCATGAAGTGGGGCATGCAGGCGTTTGATCGTTTCAAGGTCGTGCCGCCGGGCATTGGCATAGTGCATCAGGTCAATCTGGAATATCTGTTCCGTGGCGTGCAACGGCGCGACAGCGTGTGCTTTCCCGATACCCTGGTGGGCACGGATAGCCACACCACCATGATCAATGGCGCGGGCGTGGTGGCCTGGGGCGTGGGCGGCATTGAAGCGGAGGCGGGCATGCTGGGGCAGCCGGTGTATTTTTTGACGCCCGATGTGGTAGGCGTTGAACTGCAAGGCAAATTGCCCGAGGGCGTGACGGCGACGGATTTGGTGCTAAGGATCACCGAGATGCTGCGCAAAGAAAAGGTGGTGGGCAAGTTCGTTGAATTCTTTGGTGAGGGCGCGGCGCATTTATCGCTCACCGATCGCGCCACAGTCGCCAATATGGCGCCGGAATATGGCGCGACCATGGGGTTCTTCCCGGTGGACGCGCAGACGGTGGCGTATTTGAGAAACACCGGGCGGGATGCGCTCGATGTCGCACGGTTTGAGGCTTACTTTAAAGCACAGGGCTTGTTCGGCATGCCGCAGCGCGGCGAGATTGATTATTCGCAAACCTTGCGCCTGGATTTAGCCAGCATCGTGCCCTCCTTGGCCGGCCCTAAACGCCCGCAGGACCGCGTGCCCTTGAGTGAAGCGAAAACTGCCTTTGCCCAAACCTTTGCCAAAACAACGGCGGAGAATGGCTTTGGCCTGGCCGCGCAAGATTTGGCCCGGCGCTATGCCAGCGCAGATGGGCTGGATGTAGGGCATGGCGACGTACTGATCGCGGCCATTACTTCCTGCACCAATACCTCGAACCCCAGCGTGATGATTGCGGCAGGGCTCGTCGCCAAAAAAGCAGTGGAGCACGGTTTTCGGGTGGGCGCGCACGTCAAGACATCGCTTGCCCCGGGCTCCCGCGTGGTCACCGAATATCTCGCCCAGTCCGGCCTGTTGCCTTATCTCGAACAACTCGGCTTTAACGTCGTGGGCTATGGCTGCACCACTTGCATTGGCAACGCGGGGCCCTTGGCCGCACCGATTGAAGATGCCGTGGTCGAGCATGGCGTGATTGGTGCCGCAGTGCTCTCGGGCAACCGGAATTTTGAAGCGCGTATCCATCCCAATATCCGGGCGAATTTTTTGGCCTCCCCGCCCTTGGTGGTGCTGTATGCCTTGCTGGGCACGTTGCAAAAAGACCCGCTGACGGAACCCATTGGCCATGGCAAAAACGGCCAGGCTGTTTGGCTGCGTGACTTGTGGCCTTCCAGCCAGGAGATTGAAGCCTGCATGCAGACCGCTATGAACCCGGCCACCTTTCGCCGCTTGTATGCGGATCTCACCAAAGATCATGTTCTCTGGAATGCGATTGATGCGAGCACCGGGCAGGTGTACGCGTGGCCGGACTCAACTTACATTGCCAGGCCGCCATTTTTTGCCGACTTTATCGCGCAAATCAACCAACCCCTGGCAGTGCAGGCCGTGCGCGGTGCGCGGGCACTGGCGATTTTTGGCGACTCGGTCACGACAGACCACATCTCACCCGCAGGCTCGATTGGCCAGTCTTCCCCGGCCGGGCAGTGGCTGTTATCCCGCCGTGTCGCCAGCGCCGACTTTAATTCCTACGGCTCGCGGCGCGGCAATCATGAAGTCATGGTGCGCGGCACGTTTGCCAATGTGCGCATCAAGAACCTGATGCTGCCGATGAAAGCCGATGGCACGCGCGTGGAGGGCGGCTTCACCCTGCATCAGCCCACGGGCGAGCAGCTCCCGATTTTCGAGGCCGCGACACGTTACATGGGCGATGGCGTGCCCAGCATCGTGTTTGGCGGGGAGGAATACGGCACCGGTTCCTCGCGCGATTGGGCCGCGAAAGGCACGCAATTGCTGGGTGTTAAAGCCGTCATTGCGCGCAGCTTCGAGCGCATCCATCGGGGCAACCTGGTGGGCATGGGCGTTTTGCCCTTGCAGTTTTTAGGCACGGACTCCGCCGCATCGCTGGGTATTGCAGGCAATGAACTGTTTGACCTGGAAGGCTTGGCTGGCGCAATTGAACCGCAGCAGGATGTCACGCTGGTCATCCGCCCACCCGCAGGCGATGCGCGGCGCGTGACGCTGCGCTTGCGGATTGATACCCCGATCGAGGTGGATTACTACCGTCAGGGCGGCATTCTGCCGTTTGTGTTGCGGCAACTGTTGGTGGGTGCTTAGGGAACGCAGATGAGGTCCCTCGACAAGCTAGCCCGGATAGTCGACCCTGGTTGGCGCGAGGTTAGCGTCATGGTCAAGCATTGTGCCCCAACGTAGATGTGCCGGGGGCGCACTTATCAGCGGCGCGCTGTCTGGGCCAGAAGTTGAACGCGGGCTGGAACGCAAAACACGCCGACACACAAAGCACAGGTGAACAGCCCGGCAAAGCAGGCGTGATTTTTTTCGCCATCCCCGGCGCCAGCCTGGCAATTCGGTAAAGTGTCAGCTCGTTCTTTTTAGGGATCAATTCAAGATGGCTTCCGTTTCCACTCCGCCTGGCAAGCCGCTGCAAAGCTGGCGTTTGCGGCTTTACACCATCATCTTCGAGTCCGACACCCGCGCCGGACGGTGGTTCGACCAGTGCCTGATCCTGTTCATCCTGTTCAGTGTCGCGGTCGTGGTGGCCGACAGCGTGCCCTACCTGCACGAGCGCTTGAGCGGATTCTTTTCAGCCGCCGAGTGGATATTCACCCTGCTATTCACGCTGGAATATCTCGCGCGTCTGGCCTGTGCGCCGCACCCGTGGCGCTATGCCAGGAGCTTCTTCGGCGTGATCGACCTGCTGGCTTTGCTGCCCACGTATCTCGCGTTGCTGCTGCCCGGGGCGCATGTGCTGATCGACGTGCGCGTGCTGCGCCTGCTGCGCATCTTCCGCGTGTTCAAGCTTACCGCCTACATGACCGAATACCGCAGCCTCGCGCAGGCGCTGCATGCGAGCCGGCGCAAGATCACCGTGTTCATCACCGGCGTGCTGATGGTGGTGCTGGTGATGGGCACGCTGATGTATGTCGTGGAAGGTCCGGCCAATGGCTTCACCACCATCCCCACCGCCGTGTATTGGGCGATTACCACGATGACGACGGTTGGTTTTGGCGACATCACGCCCAAGACCGACCTGGGCCGCTTCATCTCCTCGGTGATGATGCTGCTGGGCTGGGGCACGCTCGCCGTGCCCACGGGCATCGTGACGGCGGAAATCGCCGCGCAGCGCCAGGCATCCCCAACCACCATCACCACCACCCGCACCTGCCCCGAGTGCATGACCGAAGGCCACCTGCCCGAAGCGCGCTACTGCCTGTACTGCGGCGCGGCGCTGCCGCCCTGGGCGCATGACGAGGCGTCAGCGCGCCGTGCGTAAGCCAAGGCGCGCGTGAACAAGCGTGTGAAACACACTGGCGCTCAAGCTTTGGCAGGGCATGCCCTCTTCAAGCGCGTGATCGCGTGATTGAATGTCCATCAAACCAGGGGATGAAAGGCGGATATTGATCACCACGTTTTCAGCGTGAGGCAAGCGAGGGAACGTGAACAAAACCGCATGGCGCCAGAATCCGGCAACTCACAGTTCGCATGGGCGGGCGTAGCATGGAGCAAGTGGCGCAGA
>DILC01000070.1 GCA_002424865.1 Rhodocyclaceae bacterium UBA5602
CATGAATGCCCCTTTATCTGCAGATTCACTCAAGCAAGGCAAGCTGCATCAATTACTGAGGGATCTGGAAAGCCAAGTTGTCGTCAATGGTCCGGGTGACATCGTTCTCGGCGCGCGCAACATCTACACGGATCCGGCATTGTTTGAGCTTGAACTGGAATACATGATTGAAGGCGGCTGGGTGTATGCCGCCCATGAAAGCCAATTGCCGAATGCCAATGATTACTTCACCATCAACGTGGGCCGCCAGCCGGTAGTCCTTACCCGGGACGCCGAAGGCAACGTGCATGGCTTCCTGAATGCCTGCGCACACCGCGGCGCAAAACTGGTCCGCCATACCAAAGGCAATCAGAAAGTGCATATGTGCATGTTTCATGGTTGGTGTTTCAATCCCAAGGGCGAACTCATCAACGTGACCGATGAAAGCGAAGGCGCCTATCCTCCGGGATTTGACCGCAAAAACCTGGGCCTGACGCCGGTAGCGAAACTCGAAAGCTACCGCGGGTTCATCTGGGTCAGCCTGAATGACGACGTGCCTCCATTAAAGGACTACCTTAACGGTTCAACCACGTTCATCGACCTGTTGGCCGACCAGTCCCCTACGGGCGAACTTGAAGTCTTGCCGGGCGAAACCACCTACATCTATCAAGGAAACTGGAAGCTGCAAGCAGAAAATGGACTGGATGGATACCATGTCAAAGCCACGCACGGCAACTACCTGATGACTGTTGGGCGGAGAGCCAAGGGGCAATCCGCCAATGAGACCAAAACCCTTGACATTGGCAAGTTCGATAAGGCGGCTAACGGGTTTTATGCCTTCGATCAAGGACATGCGATCCTCTATGCTGCTTATCCGAATTTTCAGGATCGGCCGAACTTCGAGTTTCGGGACATGTATCTGGAAAAACATGGCGAAGCCCGTGCGGTTTGGATGACGGAGCGGATGCGTAATCTGATGTTGATGCCCAATGTCTTTCTCATGGACCAGATGAGCACTCAGATTCGCATATTCCGGCCATTAGCCGTTGATCGTACCGAAGTGACCACTTACTGCATTGCCCCAAAGGGCGAAAGCGCAGCGGCCCGTGAAAACCGGCTACGGCAATATGAAGACTTCTTTAATGCCAGCGGCATGGCTACCCCTGATGATCTGGCAGAATTCCGCAACTGTCAGATTGGTTATCAGGCCAAGGCGGCTCCTTTCAGCGATATTTCGCGTGGCCAGCCACGCTGGACACGTGGCGTTAATGCAGTAGGCCAGGCAATTGGGGTTAAAGCGCGCATGAGTAGTGAACAGGTTGCCGACGAAGGCATTTATGTCAGTATTCTTGAAGAATGGTCGCGGCGTATGCGCGAGATTGTGCAAAAAGAACTACAAAGGAGCGGAAAATGAATGCTGTTGTCAATGAACACCCCCATCACACAGTGACTGTGGCTGCCTGGCATTCCGTGGTGCGGTTTTTGGGCCAGGAAGCCAAGCAGTTGGACGATAAAAACTGGGATGCCTGGTTGGATCTTTATTCGCCGGATGTGGAATACTGGGTGCCGGCTTGGGACAGTGATGGTACGTTAGTGACTGATCCAACCAAGCATGTTTCTTTGATTTACTACAAAAATCGTGGTGGACTGGAAGATCGTGTTTTCCGTATTCGCACAGGGCGCTCTGCATCGAGTACGCCTTTGGCGCGTACGGTGCACCACTTTCAGTTGATTGACTTGAGTGAGCCAGGCGATGTGGTTTTGGCGCGCACCAATTGGCGTGTGGATAGCGTGACGGATCACGAAGTGCGTAGTTACTTCGGTACAGCCTATTACACACTCAAGCCACACAACGACACATGGCTGATCACGGCCAAGAAAACCGTTGTCCTGAATGACCGCATCGATCAAGTTCTCGATGTTTTTCATATCTAAATGCCCGTCCATATCATCGAGGATGCTAGATGTCTAATGCGCTAAAAGATCGGCCTGCTGTCGGTATTGTGATTGGTGACCCTGCAGGCATTGGCCCCGAGGTCATTGCCAAGTCGTGGCTCACCGGAAAATTGCATGAAGCTTGTCGCCCGGTGCTGATTGGCAGTGCCGCGGCGATGGAGCGCGCCTTGGGTTTTATCGGCAAAAAGGCGAGCATAAATGTCATCACAGATCCGTCAAAAGTGATTTCTGACTTGGCGGACCAGGTGGAGACGCTGGATATTCTGGACACTGGCCGCATGCAGGGGGATGCCTTGCCTCTGGGCGAGGATACCGCAGTGGGTGGGCGTGTGAGTGCTGAATGGCTGGAAGAGGCGGATCAATTGGCACGTAGCGGCGTGTTTGCCGCAACCGTCATGGGGCCGATTAGCACTGGTTCCATGAAAATGGCCGGCACGCTGGACAAGGTAGTCAGCCCAACCCCGGGAGAGAGTTATTTATTGCTGATTTCAGGTCCTTTGCGTGTGGCGCATGTCACAGACCACATTCCCTTGCGTGAAGTATGCGATTTGCTGACCAAGGATTTGGTGGCTGTCACCCTGCGCAAGCTCAATGCCGCGATGCAAAGCTGGGGAATTGCCAAGCCGCGGATCGTGGTTGCTGGGTTAAATGCGCATGCGATGGGACGCGAGGACAAGGAGCAAATTGCCCCAGCTGTTGAGCAGGCACGTGCCGAGGGGATTGATGCTACGGGGCCGATAAGCCCGGATACCGTGTTCCGCCAATGTATTGAAGGGCGATACGATATCGTGTTGGCGATGTATCACGACCAAGGCCACATCGCGATTAAAACCTGGGGTTTTTCTGGCAACAGCGCCATTATCCTGGGGCCTCCCTACACGCATTTGTCTGTTGCGCACGGAACGGCTTTTGATATTGTGGGCAAAAATATCGCTGATCACACAATGATGCAAAGTGCGATTGTCACCGGTGCTTATTTAGCGGCGGGAAGGGGTTTTCCGGCTGAAAAGTAAACGTCGGCCAATTGAGCCAACTGCGTCTCTGACGGGTTGGCTTTTTTGTTTCTGCACCCGCGCATGCTGCGTCTTCAGGCATGGAAAGCGGTTTTTGAAGTTAGGCATAGCTAAAGGTTGATTAACAACATGTTTGGTCTTTTCAAGAAAAAACCCAAGGGTCCCGCAACGGTTCGTGTCGAGCCCCTGGGCATTGAGATCGAAGTGCCTGCCGGGCAGAGCATGTTGCAGGCAGTGCTGGAAGCCGGTTACGACTTTCCGCATAGCTGCAAGGTGGGCACTTGCATGTCGTGCCGCTGCCGCTTGATTTCCGGCAAGGTGAATGCGATTCGAGATTTCTCTTACGTATTGAGCGGTGAAGAATTACGCGCTGGCTATATATTGGCTTGCCAGGCAAAAGTGCCGGCGGGAACCCAGGCCGTGATTGAAATGAATATCGATCCCAACCGCCCACAATATGAGCTGGTTACAGCCTCAGGTGTCATTGCTTCACAGCAAGCGCTCACGCACGATATTGTTGAGCTGAAAATCAAGCTCAATGATGCGGGCACGGCAATTGATTACGCAGCAGGACAATATGCCAGTTTGCGGCGCGCAGGTTTGGAACGCGACCGGGAGTATTCTTTTGCCACGGCGCCAGTGGCTGGTGGCTCGCGTGATTTGACATTCTTTATCCGGCACGTACCCGGGGGCCAATTCACCGATTGGCTATTCGCGGAATCGCGCGTAGGTGAGCCATTGCAAGTCAGCGGCCCGGGCGGTGACTTCTGGTTGCGCCCAAGTGATGCGCCCCTGGTGATGATTGCCGGTGGTAGTGGCTTGGCGCCTGTTTTATGCATTTTGGAAGCATCCTTGCGAGAAGGCAGCCAGCGCGATGTGATGTTCCTGTTCGGCGCGCGCGCTCAACGAGACCTTTATCAGCTGGATGCAATCAATAAAATCGCTGCCCAGTGGAAGGGTAATTTCAAATTCATGCCCATCCTTTCAGATGAGCCCGCGGATAGTGGTTGGCAAGGTGCCCGTGGCCTGGTGACGGAATATCTTGTGCCAGCGCATATCCCTGAACTGGGTGCGCGCCATGCGTACTTGTGTGGCCCGCCACGCATGATTGATGCGGCGATGATTCAGCTGTATGCCGCAGGGATAGCCGAAGATAATATCCACTACGACAAGTTCCTGGATGCCGGCAGTTTGCCGACTTGATTTTGCGCCATGAAACCTTGCCAACGCTTGCGCTGGCAAGCGATGCTGGCGAGTGAATCATGAGGCGCGTGAAAAAGTCGGCGCTGGCGAGACGGCGGCATTGTCGTTTTCCTTGTATGCACTTGTTGTCAGGCACGAATTGTCATGCTCTCTGATCTGCTGATCTCCCTGGAACGGGGTGTGGCGCCGCTCATCGCGCTGATTTTTCTTGGCTTCCTGTGGCGCATCAAAACGCCTGCCGGCCTTTCAGTGATGGATACGCGACGCACGATCAATGCGCTCGTGCTCTACCTGTTTTATCCCGGACTGGCATTTGATGTGATCAGTCGGGCACACTTCGGGCTGGAAGTCATTTGGGTGCCGCTGTCCGTCTGGGTGAGCCTTTTGGCGGCGTTGGGCGTGGGTTGGTTGGTGTTTGCACGTTACCGTACCGCTTGGGGGCTCACAGCGCCGGGGCTAGGTGCTTTGCTGATTGCAGGCTCTTTTGGCAATATCCTCTCGATGGGCATTGCCGTGTTGCAGTCGCTGTTTGGCCCGGATGCCGCGCGCTATGCGATTTACGCTGACGTGCTGGGGATTTCCATCTTGTTTTGGACGCTGGGCGCGGGTATGGCGGCCGTGCTGGGCGCGAAGGATCAGGCTTTTCGGCTCGGTGCGTTTGCGCTCACTTTGCTTAAGATGCCTCCAATTTGGGCATTTTTTGCGGGATTGATGTTCAACTTGCTGGCGATTCCCGTGCCAGAATGGCTTAAAACAACGTCTCATTTGCTAGGTCAGGCAGTGGTGCCCTCCATGCTGCTCACCGTGGGCATGTCGATTTCTCTCGCGACTGTCCGGCGCTCGCCCAAGATGATATTGACCGCCAGCGCAATCAAGCTGGTTGTGATGCCTGCGCTTGTTGCGGCTATCGTCTTGCCTGTATTGGGCATGAGCGAAATGACGCAGGTGATGATACTGCTGGCTGGGATGCCCACCATGATGGCGACCGTTTTGCTGGCGGAACGCTTTGGGCTCGATACAGAGTTGCTGGCTGCAGTGATGGTGGTGTCAACGTTGGGATTTTTCTTTACCTTGCCGGTGATGGTGATATTGCTGCTCTGAAATCGTTGGTATGCAGCGAGGTTTTGAGTATTAACCCGTGAATGAACTTTTTATCAATCCTGATCCGACTAAATCTGGAATAAGAAATGACATCCTTGCGCGCACTGAAACTCCCTTCTTTGATCTCTTCATTACTCCTGCTGGCGACAACAGCGCACGCTGATACCTATGAGGTGGATAACCGACACACTTTTCCAGTATTTGAAATCGAGCATTATTCGTTGAGCATTCAACGTGGCAGGTTTAATAAAACCACGGGCGTGATTCAATACGACAAAGAGAAAAGACGGGTGGCCGCAGAGATTACGATTGATGCCAAGTCTGTCGATATGGGGCTGGCTGATCGGGATGAACTCATGCGAAGCGAAAAGTTTTTGCATACGGAAAAGTTTCCGGCCATCCGCTTTGTGATTCCGGAATTTCAGTTGTCAGACTCTGCCAAGGTCAATTTCATTCCAGGCCAGCTTACTTTGCATGGTGTCACCCAACCGGTGACGATCGCTGCGCAGATCAGTTGCGGCCAGCCGCCACAGCTCGCCCGGGAGACTTGCGGCGCCAATATTGAAACCACGATCAAACGATCCGACTTTGGCATGGCTTTTGGCCTCCCTGGTATCGGCGACGAAGTGAATATCATTGCATCGGTAGAAGCATTTAAAGTTGCGCAAAAAGTGAAGTAATTCGGCATAGGATGTCGTGTTTTGCATAGGTTGAGTGCTGTTAAAGGTATAGGGTGCATGTATTCCAATCATTCATAAAATTAATAATAATGCATCAAAAGATCACTCTTGGTTATAATTTCTTTGTCAGTTGTGCGGGAATTTCATGTGCTGACAAGCAGTTGATAATTTAAGTCAAAATCGCTTGTTTGATGGCTGGATGGATTACTTCTGCAATCCTGACCAGGAAGTGGCCGCAAATGACAAATAAGCGACAACTGTTTGATACTTAAAAATAAGGAGGATGTATGAAAACCATGGGCGAATATGGCCGGTACCTGATGGCATCGGTGATTGTGTTAATTGGCTTGACTGGCATTTATTATGGCGGTTATGCCGTATGGGCGGGTTTATTGGCTTTTCTCGTCCTGGCTGCGCTGGATCTGACCGCTGGCAAAGATGCCTCCGCGCGCGGCGGTCCGGGTAAATGGTTTTATAACGGCGTACTGTACCTGCCGCTGGTCCCGCTGTATGTCATGTGGATATTTTTTGCCTTTCGGATTGCGGAGGGCAACCTGGGCTTGATCAATTCTGTGGGCGCCATCATTTCTGTTTCATTTTTGACGGCCCTGGCGGGTTTGCCCACTGCGCATGAGTTGATGCATCGCAAGCATCCGCTGGAGATTTTTGCTTCCAGCCTGTATCTCACCTTGGTTGGTTTGCCGATGAATGACTTGTATCACGTCCATGGCCACCATCCCCTGGTTGGAACGCTTGAAGATAGCGATACGCCCCGCCGTGGCCAAACGGTGTATGGCTTTGTCTATTCTTCGTTATTTCACGGCACCTTGATCGCTTATGGTATCGAAAAGGCACGGTTAGCCAAATTAGGACATGGCCCCTTGTGGTGGCGTGGGCGTGTACTTCAGGCATTACTGAGCGTGATTGTCTGGGTGTCGATTTTCTGTTATCTGGCAGGCCCAATGGGGATCGTTTACCTGGTCGCGACAGAGGCGGTTACCTTGCTCGTGTTAGGGGGCTTTAACTACACGCAGCACTACGGTATTGTCCGCGCGCCGGGTAGCCCGATCTTGCCGCACCATTCGTGGAATCACTTGAACACATTCAGCCGTGCCATCACATTTGAAATCTCGAATCACTCCGAGCATCATCTGGATCCGGACAAGTTTTACGAGTTGCTGAAAACCTATCCGGAAGCGCCGCAAATGCCCAGTATCGTCCTGTGCTTTTTGGCCTCTTTTATTCCGCCGTTGTGGGAAAAGAAAATTGCCAAACCCTTGCTCCAGCACTGGGATACGCATTATGCAAATCCGGTCGAGCAGCGTTTGGCGATGGAAGAAAATGCACGCGCTGGATGGCTCCAGTGGGTTAATCCTAAAGCAGCCCAAGATTCCTTAACCTAGAAATCCCCGGCAGGGGGACGCAAAAGAGGAAAAGTTCAGTATTCATCAATGGTTCAACGGCATTGGAAGCGGAAAACCGAGGGTTCCAGGTTTAATTGCCATTTGCAAAACAACGCCGTTTGATTCTGGCAAATCAAACGGCGTTTTTTTATCGGGGCTTCGGTCTTGCTAACCCAGGCTTGTACGTGACGGCGGCTGACTTTTATTGGCCGCCTGGCTAGGCATATTCGTTAGGGTCAGGATCGAGCATTTTCTCGATGTTGCGTATGCTGTCTTTGAGTAACAGCTTGCGTTTTTTCATGCGCCAAATACACAATTCATCGTCTGACGGGTGACGGGACTGTTCTTTTATTGCATCATCAAGCCGTTGATGCTCTGTACGCAAAAGCTCAAGACGTACACGCAATGCCGCTTCGACAGGGTCATCAGCGGCTGAACTTGGCTTATCGGGCGGTTCTTGATTATTCATCGGATGGGTAGCCGTTCCAGCTTATCCAAAACTATTCAACCAGCCCATGCTCCAACCCGTAGCGTATCAGCTCTGCGGTACTTTTCAGACCCATTTTTTCCAGTAAGCGTGCCCGGTAAGTGCTCACGGTGGCCACGCCCAGGTTGAGTTTCTCTGCAATTTGCGTTTGTGTTTTTCCTGTTGCGATCATCACGAGAACTTGATATTCGCGATCCGTAATACGCTCATGGGGCAGTTTGTTGCTGTCCCCTGACAAGGCTTCGACCAGTTGTTGCGCCACTGCCGGGCTGACGTATTTTTTGCCACTGGCCACTTGACGAATGGCCGTGACGAGTTGTTCCGGGGCACTTTGCTTGGTCAGATAGCCGGAAGCGCCGGCTTTTAAGGCGCGCACGGCATATTGTTCCTCCGGATGCATGCTGAGGATCAACACTGGCAAGCGGGGGAATTCTTTTTTAAGCTGCTTTAGGGTGTCAATGCCATTGCGGTTAGGCATGGAAACATCCAGTAAAAAAACATCCCATGGCTGGTGGCGGGCAAGCTGCAATGCTTCGGCACCATCGTCGGCTTCCCCGGTAATCACTAAATCGTCCGTTTCGGACAAAATTTGCTTGAGCCCCTGGCGAACAATGGCGTGATCATCGGCAATGAGGACATGGATTTTGTTCTGCATAGTCAAAATAAGGCGCGTTGTACGATTTCGGTTTCGACAGGTTCAGGCGGGGGGTATTCGGGAATGCTGAGCGTGACCTGTGTGCCGCCTTGCTCGGCTGGCTCAATCAAGAAGCTTCCTGAAAGACTGGCAATGCGCTCGCGAATTCCCCGCAAACCAAAAGACTTCGGTTTTTGCATATCAGCCTCGGAGATGCCACGGCCATTATCGCGGACTTCCATCACAATGTTACCGTGTTCCGCATAAAGCCGGATAAACACTTGAGAGGCATGGGCATGCTTGGCGATATTGGTCATCGCCTCTTGCGCGATTCGAAATAAAGCCAATGACGTGGCCGGTGCCGGTTCAGGAATGTCATGGTCAGCTTGCACGTGACAGGGAATGTTAAACCGCTGCGTGAAGTCCTCCGCCTGGCACTCAATGGCTGCGGTCAAGCCAAATTCCTTGAGAATGCCAGGACGCAATTCACGTGAGACCCTGCTGGCTGTGTTGATGGCCTGGTTCAGCAAGTCCTCGATGGAATGCGCCTTGTCACGGAGTCGATCGCCGGTATCTGGCAGCTTGCTGGCGAGCAAGGCGACTTCGATTTTTATTCTTACCAAAATAGAGCCTAGCTCATCATGAATATCACGCGAAATCCGTTCGCGTTCTTCTTCCTTGACCGCTTCCAAGTGCGAGGAGAGTTCCGCGAGTTGTTGCCTGGATTGCCGCAGTTGCGCTTCGCTTTCTTTGCTATCCGTGATATTGCTTGAAATGCCACGCCATTCCACCATGCCATTTGCCAGCCGATGTGGCATGGAGCGCAGGTTGATCCACTTATGCCGCGTCCGTCCGCGCGTTCTACCCTCCCAGTTCAATAAAGCCCCATTGTGCGCAGATTCATGCAATGCGCGATGAAGACTTTTTCTTTCTTCCAGATCGAACGCCTCAAACAGCCGCGCAGCGGATGTAATTAATTCCTTGGGTGTGGCGCCGAACAATTTCTGGCTACCTTCGCTGGCATATAGAAATTGATACTCCCCCAGCGGTGACGTTTGCTGCAGGTGGAACAGCATGCCAGGCAAGTGGGAAGTCAAGCTGCGGAACCGCGCCTCGTTTTCTTTGAGTTTGGCCAGCGTATGACGGTGATCATCCTGGCGGCGGGTTTCTTCCGTTGCACGACGCACAGCCAGCACCAAGCGATCCAACTGGTGCTGTTCGACGACATCATGCACGTGATATTCCAGCGCTGCTTGCAAATGAACCGGGCTGAGTTGTTTGCACAGGCTGATCAAAGACAGTCCCGGGTTTGACTGCTTTCGCAGGGCATCCAGTTCGGCTAGCGGCATGACAGCCTCGTCCGCTACATAAATAATCGCATCCCATGCGGTTTGTGTAAGCTTGGCCTGTAAAAGCAGGGAGGATGTGATGGCATGAATCGTGACCGCTTGTCCTTGGCTTGCAAAGAGCGCAGCTATGTGGCGCTCTAATGCAGGCATTCCTGCGGCTTGACCAATGCATAACAAGCATAAGGCTTGGGGATGCAAAAACCCCTCGGCCTCGACGGTCAAGTCTGCGGTTTCTGGGCGTGTATCAGCTAGGGTAAGCATGGCGGGCATTCAGGCGCGCAGTAGAACAAGAAGGGGCTAAGTTTATAGCTATTCCTGCCGATAGCTGAGTTATAATTCGCGCCGCGCCGGCATAGCTCAGCTTGGTAGAGCAACCGCCTTGTAAGCGGTAGGTCGTCTGTTCGATTCAGACTGTCGGCACCAGGACATATGCTTTTTTTCGCACCCTTTGATTGTGCAATCAAGTTTTTTAATTACTTTTTAATTGTTTCATCAATTGGTTGTGCAGGGTGAATTCCAAGCCGCTTTAAAAAGCGGCTTTTTGCTTTTTTGTGTTCCTTTTTTGTGTTCCATTTCTTCTCTGGGCGTGGCAGCCTGGGCACATGGCGCCATATCGCCGTGGCGCCAGCACCGACTTTTCGGGTACAGGGCTTGGCTTGCAACGTGCCGACATGTCAAAAAAAGTGTGAATCAGGGTATAGTTACCGGGTGGGAAATGACATCAAAAGAAATGTTTTCCGGCATCCATTTATAAAAACCGAACATCATCTATAAGGAGGTTGTGTGGGCGTTTTGACAGAAGAATCAACGAGCAAGTTTGCAACAATCAACGAAGAAGGCTTGAGCAACTTCAAAATCCACTACAACGATGCCGGGCAAGGCGAAGCGGTGGTGATGTTGCACGGGGGTGGCCCGGGCGCGAGTGGCTGGAGCAACTACTATAAAAATATCGACGCCTTTGTTGCGGCCGGCTATCGGGTGTTATTGGTCGACTGCCCGGGATTTAACAAGTCCGGCGAGATTGTTGCCACCGTCCAGCGCGGCCTGCTCAATGCGCGTGCCGTCAAGGGTTTGCTCGATGCTTTGGGCATTCAAAAGGCGCATGTGGTGGGCAACTCCATGGGGGGCGCGAGTGCCTTGAATTTTGCGCTTGAGTTTCCCGAGCGCTTGGGCCGCTTGATTTTGATGGGGCCTGGCGGCTTGGGGCCGAGCATTGTGCAGCCCAATCCGCAAGAAGGCATCAAGAAAATGTTCAAGCTGTACAACATGCCGACATATGAGAATTATGTCGATATGCTGGATGTGTTCGTTTTTGATCCTGCCGCCATTACCGAAGAACTGCGCCAGCGACGTTGGAACAACATCCAGAGCAACTTGCAGCATTTGAAGGACTTTGTGGCCAGTGCGCAAAAGGTACCGATCTCCGCTTGGGATGTGTCCGCTCGCTTGGGTGAAGTCAAAGCCAAGACCTTGATTACCTGGGGGCGTGATGATCGCTTTGTGCCGCTAGATCTGGGCTTGAAGCTCATCAACGTCATGCCTGACGCGCAACTGCATATTTTTTCGCGCTGTGGTCACTGGGCACAGTGGGAACATGCTGACGAGTTTAATCGCTTGGTGTTGGCTTTTTTGCAGAACTAGACTACGGCAGTCAGTTGCGGGAATAAATTGACGCAGTAGACGATCCACCTCGCGATCCACCTCGCCTGAAATAAAAAGCCGTAGCGAGATTTTTCTTGCTGCGGCTTTTTTCTGTGTCCCTGGATGATTCGCGTGATTTAACGGCCTGGCGACGCAGCCATGTGACCAGGGTGACTGGGCAGTGTGGGTGCGGTGTGGGCAGTGTGGCCCGGCAATGTGGCTTAACCGCGTGTGTTGGGGTTGGCGGGTGTACTCAAATCCGCGAGTTCAACTTTAGCCGCAGGTTGCCAGCCCGGCTTGCGATGATCGGCTACGACGGTAGTGAACACGCCACCGCGGACATAAAAACGTGCGGTAAGGCGCATGTAGCGAGGTTTTAACGCGCGGCTTAAATCATCCAGAATGCGATTGGTCACATCTTCGTGGAAATGCCCCTCATCACGAAAGCTCCACATGTAAAGTTTCAAGCTTTTGAGTTCGACGCAAAGCTCGTCAGCGATATAGTCCAGGGTCAGTGTGGCAAAATCGGGTTGTCCTGTTTTGGGACAAAGACAGGTAAATTCAGGAATCTCCATGTGAATCTGATAATCCCGATGCGCTGCCGGGTTGGGAAAGGTGTCGAGGGTTTTCGAGGGTTGGGTGGTCATCTGGCGATCACGGGGAAGGTAAAGGCGACAGATTATAATGAGCTTGCCTTAAATCAAGCTGTTCAGCGTTTCGTATGGCATGCGTCAGGGTTTGATTTAACGCGATTTTATTTGGCCTTTTCCGTTATTTTTAACCCCTTCCTGGCTTTCCCTTCTTTGAGTTTTTGACCCCTTAATTCCGTGCGCTTAATCAAGCTAAAAATTGCAGGTTTCAAATCGTTTGTCGAGCCAACGATCGTGCTTTTTCCTAGCCAGTTAGCCGGCGTGGTCGGCCCCAATGGGTGCGGCAAGTCAAACATTATTGATGCCGTACGCTGGGTGCTGGGGGAGTCGAAAGCCTCCGAGTTGCGTGGCGAATCGATTCAGGACGTGATTTTCAAAGGTTCGGGCAATCGCAAGCCGGTGAGCCGCGCCAGCGTCGAACTGTTTTTTGATAACGGGCAAGGGCGTGCTGCGGGGCAGTGGTCGCAGTATGCGGAAATTACCGTCAAGCGCGTGCTGGATCGCGAAGGCAATTCGAGTTATTACATCAACAATCTGCATGTGCGCCGACGCGATGTGATTGATTTATTCCTTGGCACGGGCCTGGGGCCGCGAGCTTACGCCATTATTGGGCAGGGCATGATCTCGCGCATTGTCGAAGCCAAGCCCGATGAACTGCGCTTCTTTCTGGAAGAAGCGGCAGGCGTGACCAAATACAAGGAGCGGCGCAAAGAGACTGGACACCGCCTGGAAGATGCGCGTGAAAACATTGCCCGCGTAGATGATATTTGTAATGAGCTAGAAGCGCAGGTGGCGCGCCTGGAGGCGCAAGCTGAAGTGGCCAAGGAATATCATCGGCTGCATGGCCAAGTAGCCACCCGGCAAGCCGTGCTGTGGCTTAAGAAACGTAACGATGCACGCAAGGATGCCATTGTGCTGGCGCAGCAAGTGGCCGATGCCACGCTGCAGGTGGAGGCTGAAACCACCCAGCTGCGCCATATTGAAGCGCAGGTTGAGCTGGCGCGGGAAACGCATTTTTCCAGCTCAGACGCGCTGCACGCCACGCAAGCGGAGATGTATGCCGCCAGCGGTGAAGTCAGCCGCCTGGAAGCGGAACTCACCCATGTGCGCGATGCGCGCGTCCGCCTGGAGGCGCGCTTGACGCAGTTGGCCGCTGAGGATACGCAGTGGACGGCGCAAAATGCACAGCTAATTGAAGAGCAAGCGCGCTGGGAGGCATTGCTGGAGAATGCGCGCAACCGTTTGGCGATTGCAGTGGATGAGCATGCCCTGGCGGCTGAACGCTTGTCGGACATGGAAGAGGCCGTGCGTCTGACGGGCAGTGAAGTGGCGGCTGCGCGCCGCGAGCAAAATCAATTTGAGCAGGCGCAACGCTTGGCTGAGGCCGACCGTGGCCACGCGCAGCGTGCGCTGGAAAACCTCAATCAGCGGCAGGTGCGCCTGGAAGAAGACCGGGTGGCCTTGGGCGCGCCTGATCCAGCTGAGCTGGCTCGTGCGCAAGCGGACGAGATGCGCAGCGAGGAGGCCATGAGCATTGCGCAAGAACAGTTTGCCGAGTTGCAAGCGGCTGTGCCAGAGGCGGAAGCCGCCGTGCGGCGCGCCCGCGAAGGCTTGCAGGCAGCGCATCGCCGCTTGACGGAAACGCGGGCGCAGCATGGCGCGCTGGTGCAGTTGCAGGCCAAGGTTGCGCAAAGCGGTGAAATTGGCGCATGGCTCAAAGCGCGCGGGTTAAGTGACGCCAAGCCCTTGTGGCAGTCAATTCAAGTCAATAAAGGCTGGGAGACAGCCGTCGAAGCGGTGCTGCGCGAACGGCTTTCTGCACTAGCGGCTGATGCGGCAACGCTTAGCGCCGCATTGGCTAGCCCGCCACCGGCGATTTTGGCGCTGGTTTTGGCTGACGCTAGCGGTGCGCCAGACGGCCACGCAGTGACAAGCGGCTCAGCCCCCCCGCCCGTTCCGGCAGACGCTTTGCGCGCGCAAGTGCATTGCCAGGACGCCCGCTGGTCTGCCGTGCTTGATGAATGGCTGGCAGATGTGCTGGTCACAGATGACCTGCAAACCAGGCTCGCCGATTTGCCCGGATTGACGGCTTCACGCGTTGAAGCTGCGCCCAAGTATGTTTCGTCGGCTGGCCATAGGCTCACACCCAGTGGCGTGACACTGTATGTGCCGGACACAAAAACGCATGGCGTGATCGAACGGCAGCGCGAAATTGATGAACTGGCAGCGTTGATCGAAACCCGAAGTGCGGACGAAGAGGCTGCGCGGGACGTGCAGCAAGAGGCTGAACAACGCGTCACCCAGCTGCAGTCGCAATTAGCGGCGACCCGTCGTGCCACGCAAGAAGCGCAACAGGCGATGCACGCCGCACAAGTGGCGGCATTGAAGCTGGCCCAGGCACAGGCGCGCTTTGAAGAGCGCTGCGCACAAATTGACCGGGATCTGGTTGAGCTTTTGCGCCAACAGGCAGTGGAGAAATCGCGCCTTGAGCGGGCAGAACTGGAAGCGCAACAACAGCGGGAACAGTTGTCCATGATGCGTGAACAACTGGAGCAGTTGTTTGAAGCGCAGCGGCAAAAGGAGGCTGCGCTGCGCGATGCGCGACAGCTCGAAACCCAGCTGGCACGGGATGTGCAGGAAGCCGGGTTTTCGGAGCGCGAATGCTTGTCCAAGTTGCAGGACAACGCGCGCGCCACCACCACGGCAGCGGCCCAGCTCGCGCGCGTGGCGACCGAAACCGCGCAGGCCAAAGCCGAAATGGCTGGCATTAGCGATGAAGTTTTAGAGGCACAGCTTTACCGCGCGCTGGACGAAAAGCGCCTCAAAGAGTCGGCGCTGGCGGAACGGCGTGATGCGCTGGAAACGGCCGCCGCGGCATTGCGCAGCCTGGATGAGCAGCGCTTGAAGCTGGAGCAGGGCCTGGCGCCCTTGAGCGAGCGCATCAATCAGCTCAAAATGAAAGCGCAAGCGGCGCAAATGAATGAGGCGCAATTTCAGGAGCGTCTGGTTGAAATCAATGTATTGACCGAAGCCGATGAAGCGCCGTTTTATGAGGCGCTGGCGGCCAATCCCAAGGACAGCGTGCTGCAAGCTGAAATCACGCGCTTGAATCAGGCCATTGAAACCTTGGGGCCGGTGAATCTGGCGGCACTGGATGAGCTCACTGCCGCGCAACAACGGAAAGGCTTTTTGGATGAGCAGTCGGCTGATCTGGCCAGCGCCATTAACACGCTGGAAGACGCGATCCGGCGCATCGACCGCGACACGAGGGAGCAACTGCAGGAAACGTATAACATCGTCAATGCGCAGTTTGGCACGCTGTTCCCGCAACTGTTTGGTGGCGGTGAGGCGCGCTTGATCCTGACGGGCGACGAAATTCTGGATGCCGGGATTCAGATCATGGCGCAACCGCCGGGCAAGAAAAATTCAACCATCCATTTGCTTTCCGGGGGCGAGAAGGCGCTCACAGCCATTGCGCTGGTGTTCGCCATGTTTCAATTGAATCCCGCGCCATTTTGCATGCTGGACGAAGTGGATGCGCCACTGGATGATTCGAACACCGTTCGGTTTTGCGAGATGGTAAAACGCATGTCTGTGCAAACGCAGTTTGTTTTTATCTCGCACAATAAAATTGCCATGGAAATGGCGCAGCAATTAATAGGAGTCACCATGCAAGAACAAGGTGTGTCGCGAGTGGTTGAAGTCGATATCAGCGAAGCCCTGCGGCTGGCTGATGAGCAGGTGGCCTAAATGGTGTTAAGTGATTTGCAGGTCGCGTTGATTGGCGCGGGCCTGGTGGCCGTGGCGGGCGTATGGGCTTACAACCTCTGGCAGGAAAAAAAGCATCGGCGCGTGACGGAAGCGGCTTTTAAATCGCATGACGACACGCTGCTCAACATGAATGCCGAAAAACCCGCCCAGGCGCTGAATTTTGCCACCGGGCAAAAGGAGGACGGCTTCGCACCGGATGGGCATGTGATTGATCATGCGGTTGCCCATGGGATTACGGCTAAGGTTGACACTGACATGATCGGAGAACGGATTGAACCTACGCTATCCCCTTTGCCCGAGGAGGAGTCCGGGGCGGTGGCCATTGCATCTGAAGTCACTGAAGCGGTGCCTGAACAAAGCAGCCATTCAGTGAGCGCCCCTGAAACGGCTGCTCACGAATTTGCCCATGAATTTGCCCACACAGCGCCGCGCCCCGGTGCGCTGGCGGCCGCTGCAGGGCCGGAGACGTTGCCGCCGACGGGTTTGTCGTTTTTTGAGCTGGGCGATGGTTTGCCACCCCTGCCAGCCGAGTGGGCGGATGTCTTGTCTGATTGCATCTTGCGTTTTAATACCCCTGAGCCGACGTCTGCCGCCGCACTTTGGATGTTGCAAAGCGCTTGGGTTGATCAGTTGGGCAAGACATTGCGCTGGCTGGCTTTTGATGACAGCTTGCAGCACTGGGTGGATATCCAGGCGCAGAGCACGGGACGCTATTTGCATTGGGCGGCGGCCTTGCAACTGGTTGATCGGCGTGGGCCGATTGCAGAACGCGCGCTGACGCATTATGTTGACAGCATGCAGGCATTAGCCAGGCAAGCGGGCGCGAGCATTGCTGCGCCTGACGTTGCGCCCCTCATTGCGCACGCAGTGGCATTGGATGCTTTTTGTGCCGCAGTGGATATTCAGTTCACCGTGCATCTGGTTGAATCCGCGGGTGGCATTTTTAGCGGCACCAAATTGCGCGGTGTGGCAGAAGCCTCTGGCATGCAGCTGGAAAAGGATGGCCGCTTTCATGCACGCGACAGTGCAGGCGGAGAATTATTTACCTTATCCAATTTAGGCAGCGAAGGCTTTACCGCCGAGAACTTGCGCACGCTGGCCACGCATGGGCTATCCCTGACTCTGGATGTGCCTCGGGTGAATGATGGCTTGGCCACGTTCATGCGCATGCTGGCCGCAGGGCAGCAATTAGCCCGCGCGCTGGATGGTGTCTTGGTGGATGCGCAGCGCTTGCCATTGTCGGACGAGATGACGGCGGCCATTCGCACCAAGATTACCGAGTTGCAGCGTGCTTTGGTGGATGCGCAGATTGTCCCCGGCAGCCCTCACGCATTGCGCTTGTTTTCCTGAGTTTTTCTGATGATTGCTTGATGACCATGACCGCTGCGGCCGATCCCGCCAAACAGGCGCGTGAATTGCGTGCCACACTGGAACGCTATAACCACGCTTACTATGTGCTGGATGCGCCCAGCGTGCCGGATGCGGAATACGACCGTCTGTTCCGTGAGCTGCAGTCGTTGGAAGCTGAACACCCCGAGCTGAAAACGCCCGACTCGCCCACGCAGCGTGTCGGCGGCCAGGCTTTGCCCGCATTTGGCCAGGTAACGCATGACGTGCCCATGCTGTCGCTCAATAATGCCTTTAGCCTGGATGACATCGTGGCCTTTGACCGGCGCTGCCGGGAAGGGCTGGAAGCCGCCGCCATTGATTACGCGTGCGAGCCAAAGTTCGATGGTTTGGCGGTGCGCTTGAAGTATGAACATGGCCTGTTCGTGCAAGGTGCCACGCGCGGCGATGGTACAACGGGTGAGGATGTGACGCACAATCTGCGCACGGTGCGCAACATCCCTTTGCGTTTGACGGGCGAAGCCTGGCCGACGACGCTCGATGTGCGCGGCGAAGTCGTCATGCTGCGTGCAGACTTTGATGCCTTGAATGCAAGGCAGCGCGCCCGTGGCGAAAAGGAATTTGTCAATCCGCGCAACGCTGCGGCGGGCAGCTTGCGCCAATTGGACGCAAAAATCACCGCGCAACGTCCGCTGCACTTTTTTGCCTATGGCGTGGGCCTGCCGGACGCCATCTCGCCAGCGCCGACTTTTCATGCCAAATTGATGGATAGGCTGTCTGGCTGGGGTTTTGCCTTGGCCGATGAGCTGCGCGTGGTGCGTGGCGCGGCAGGCTTGGCAGACTACTACGCCGAGATAGGCGCAGCACGCGCGCAACTGCCTTACGATATTGATGGCGTGGTGTACAAGGTGAATAATTTGGCTGATCAGGCGCAGTTGGGTTTTGTCTCACGCGCGCCGCGGTTTGCCATCGCGCATAAGTTCCCCGCGCAAGAAGCCTTGACCACGGTGGAAGCGATAGAAGTGCAAGTTGGCCGCACGGGGGCGATGACGCCCGTCGCACGGCTAAAACCGGTATTTGTCGGAGGCGTGACGGTCACCAATGCCACGTTGCATAACGAAGCCGAAACGCAGCGCAAGGATGTGCGCGTGGGCGACACGGTCAGCGTGCGCCGTGCGGGCGATGTGATTCCCGAAGTGGTTGGCGTGGTGCTGGAAAAACGCCCCTTGCTAACCGATGGCAGCGGCTCGCCTGTGTATTCAGCCTTTGTCCTGCCCAAAGTTTGTCCGGTTTGCGGCGCGGTGGTTGAAAAGATCGAGGATGAAGCGATTGCGCGCTGCACGGGC
Source organism: Rhodocyclaceae bacterium UBA5602 (assembly GCA_002424865.1). Taxonomy (GTDB): domain Bacteria; phylum Pseudomonadota; class Gammaproteobacteria; order Burkholderiales; family Rhodocyclaceae; genus Rugosibacter. Next base: position 18,561 of record DILC01000070.1, read on the forward strand.
GGCTTGTTTTGTCCTGCGCAAAGGAAGCAAGCCTTGTTGCATTTTGCCAGTCGGCGGGCGATGGACATTGAGGGTTTGGGCGACAAAATTGTCGAGCAGCTGGTGGACAACGCGATGGTGAAAACCCCGGCCGATTTATACAAAATCGGCCTCGTGGGTTTGGCTAATTTGCAACGCATGGCGGAAAAATCCGCCAGCAACATTCTGGCGGCGATAGAAAAAAGCAAGCGCACCACCTTGGCGCGCTTTATTTTTGCGCTGGGGATCCGCAACGTGGGCGAGGCCACGGCAAAGGATTTGTCACGTTACTTTGGTAATCTGGACACTTTAATGCAGGCGAGCGAAGCACAGTTGCAACAAGTGCCCGATGTGGGGCCGGTCGTCGCCGCGTCGATCGCGCATTTTTTTGCTGAACCGCATAATGTTGAGGTCATCGAACAATTGCGTGCCGCCGGCGTGAACTGGGAAGAAGGCGGGCCAATGGCTTTGGCCCCTGCCGCGCAGGCGGGTAAAACATTTGTCTTAACCGGCACTTTGCCAACGCTTACCCGCGATGAAGCCAAAGCCTTGATCGAGGCGCAGGGTGGCAAAGTGGCCGGCTCCGTCTCGAAGAAAACAGATTATGTGGTAGCCGGCAGCGAAGCGGGTTCAAAGCTGGAAAAAGCGCAGGAACTCGGCATTCAAATACTTAACGAAGACCAATTAAAGGAGATCTTGGCCTCATGACGCATCCGCAGAAAAAAGTAACCAAGGCCGTTTTTCCTGTGGCCGGTTTGGGCACCCGCTTTTTGCCGGCCACCAAGGCCAGCCCGAAAGAAATGATGCCGATCGTGGATAAGCCGCTGATTCAATATGCCGTGGAAGAAGCTGTCGCCGCAGGCATTACGGACATGATTTTTGTCACCGGCCGCTCCAAGCGCTCGATTGAAGATCATTTCGACAAGGCCTATGAGCTGGAAACGGAGTTGGAACGCAAAGGTAAAACCGAGATGCTCAACTTTGTGCAAAATTTGTTGCCGAAAAACATTAACTGCATCTACCTGCGCCAGTCAGAAGCCTTGGGGCTAGGGCACGCCGTGCTGTGCGCCCAGCCTGTGGTGGGCGATGAACCGTTTGCGGTGCTGCTGGCGGACGACCTGCTCGATGGCACGCCACCCGTGATGCAACAAATGGTGGAATCGTTCAACTATTACAAAACCTCCATCATCGGCGTGCAGGACGTGCCGCGCAGCGAAACGAAAAGCTACGGCATCGTGGACGCCCGGCCGATGACTGAGACGGTCGAGCAAATTACCCGCATCGTTGAAAAACCCTCGCCTGAAGAAGCGCCCTCGACGCTGGCAGTCGTCGGCCGTTATGTGCTCACGCCGCGGATTTTTCATCATTTAACGCGCATAGGAAAAGGCTCCGGCGGCGAGATTCAGCTCACCGATGGCATTGCCGCCTTGCTGGCCGAAGAGCAGGTGCTGGCTTACCGTTACCAGGGCAAGCGTTACGATTGCGGTTCTAAATTAGGTTACCTTGAGGCCACCGTGGCCTTTGGTTTGCGCCACCCCGATGTAGGCGATGAATTTGTTGCATTGCTGGAAAAAATGTTCGCGCAAAAATAACACGCAGAGGAATTGCCATGACGCCGGATGACGCACTCAAAGTTCTCGCTGAGGCCGACCTGATCTGCTCGGCAGAAAAGTCGGCGCTGGCGGTACGGCGCATGGCCAGTGAAATTACCGACCGTTTAGCCACAGCAAACCCGTTGGTGTTAGCTGTCATGGGTGGCGCGGTTGTCTTTGTCGGCCAACTGTTGCCGCAGCTGATTTTTCCGCTGGATTTTGATTATCTGCAAGTCAGCCGCTATCGTGATGACACGGCAGGCGGCGAGCTGACCTGGCTGGTTGAGCCCAAAAGCAATGTGGCCGGACGCTGCGTGCTGGTGGTGGATGATATCCTGGACGAAGGCATTACCTTGGCGGCGATACGCCAGCGCTTGTTCTCATTGGGTGCAGCCGAGGTGCTGACGGCCGTGTTTGCCGACAAGGTGATTGGGGTCAAAACTGGCCAACCAGCCGATAAACCCGAAGATAAACCGATAACCGCAGATTTTGTCGGCATCACTGTGCCGGATCGTTATGTGTTTGGTTATGGCATGGACATCCAAGGTGCCTGGCGCAATCTGCCATCGGTGTATGCGCTGAACCGGGAGACAAGGCAGTTAGTCTGTTCCTAAGAAAAATGCGGCAACCCCAACATGGAGTTGCCGCATTTTTTTGTGCTGATTAACCTGCACATTGCCAGTGCCATGCCTGATCAAGCATGCGCTTTACGCCATGCAACCATGCCTGTTGCGATAATGATGGCATGAATCACCAGCGTCACAATGCCCACCCACATCGCCTCGTAGCTAGACACAATGCTGTAAATATCCCAAATGCCATCGACAATTTCAGTCACGATGGTGACCGGGATGATGGCAATGTATTTCATCGGCTCACGCGCTCCCCACAGCGCTACCAAGCCAATCGCCGCCAGTTGTATGCCAACAATTACCCATGCCTCGGTAAGCAGGCGAAACACCGGCTCTGACTCGTAAAGCGTTACACCGGGATACATCGTGGGCAACCCCGGACCAAATACCGAAGGCCAGGTTAGCACGGCATTGAACACATACCAAAGGCCAAGTCCAATGAACCAGTTACGGGTGTATTTCATTTGCGCTTTCTCCTCTTTGTTGAATTATCGTTTTTGTAACAACACCGAAGCTTATTTATACCCGAAAAACAAGCAGCCGGGATGAACCATCTTGCCTCAATAGTCACGTCAAGCCGATTGACTTGAACTACCTGGGCAAGTGCGCTGTGTAATCACCGGGCGCAACAAGCCGCATAGAAGCCGCCCCGCGAAGGAAGGATGGGATGGGCGGGGCTTTATGCTGCCTTTCGCAGGTTTCATCATCAGCGGGTGGTATTTGCTTGCCATGAGCGTTAGTACTTGACGCGATCCTGATTGGCTAGCCAGGCATCAAGCGGCGCCGAGGCATTGGCAACCGGGAAATGCTGCATGAAGCTGGGGCGTAGTGCTTTTGGCTGGGGCTGTCCGTAAAGCTGGTTGGCGATGAAGGTGTCGGCAAAGCCTGCGCGATCGGCCTCGGCATGGGTGGCAGCGAATATGACATGCGGTATCCGCGCCCATAGGGCGGCGGCCAGACACATCGGGCAAGGTTCGCAGCTGGCATAAAGCACACAGTCTGCCAGATGCGGGGTTCCCAGCGTGTGGGTCGCATTGCGGATAGCCTCGATTTCGGCATGCGCAGTAGGGTCGAAGTTCAGTGTTACCCGGTTAGCGGCCTTGGCCAACACCTGACCATCGCGCACCACCAGCGCGCCAAAAGGCCCGCCACCGCTGCCTGCCGAGTTAATCGCGAGCGCAATGCATTGTTGTAGAAAAGACTCGTCCTGATCACTTTTCATCGTTCTGGATTCCTTCTACCGGGTCTTTCTGTGCAGCCCCATGCCGCAGCCCAATCGCCCACAAGGCAGTCGGCCAGGCTGCGGGAGCTTCTGGTTAAGCGCTTTGCTTAAGGCTATTCCAATTGAACCAGTTTCACTTTTTTTGCTTCGTGAACTTTATGCCCATCGGGCCTTGGATGGAACCATCCTCAAGAATCGGCATGACTAGCGCCCCTTGTGGCGAACCAATTTTCACTTTCCCATCCTCGACCCTGTATTCCATTTCCGTCTCCAGCCCCATCGTGGCCATCGTCACCTTGCCGCCTGATTTGAAGGTATAAGAAACTATGCCGCTGGCGTCAGTGTAGGTGCCATTAAGCCCGGAGCCGCAGGCAGACAAAAGGATTACAAAAATAATGGTACAGATTTTCTTCATGCTTAAAAGCCCCTTTAAAGCGCGGAGGATAAAGATGCCTCCGCGACACCTGATGTTGTTGCCGCCGCTTTAAGCGCCTGGGCAATGCTTTATCGCGCGGCCTGCTGCAAGGAAAATACCTTTTGGCATAATAAAAGAGGATGACTGTTCAAGCTGAACGGCAGGCTGCCGATTAACGCTGCTTTGCTTCAACGCTGGGATGATTACTGGAATGATTAAAGTAAGCGCTTCTAACGCCCATGGCAAGCAAATACCACCCGCGGATGATGAAACACGCGAAAGGCCGCATAAAGGCGCGCCCCCGCCCCGCCCAACCTTCCCCGCACGGGGGAAGCGGCTGTCTGGCTCGTTGCGCGAGTGGCGTGCCCCGGCATCAAATGGCGTTGTTTCACGCTAAGCCGTCCCGCGTGCACAACCGCACTCGGCTAAGTGATTTTTAATGCCTGTACGCTATCGGAAAGTCGGCGTTGGCAGGACGGCGACAGGACACATCGCCGCCCGTTAAGCCGGATCAGCAAGCATTGCGCGGCGCATACGCACAAAGGCACATGCGCCACACGCCGCCATTAAACTGCGGTATACGCACTGGAGAATGAATCCACCCACTCACGCGCCGTAAAGAAAATCCCGCGCGCCATTTCCTCTTCCACCCAGGTAATGACGGGCATATCAGGATGCGCGGCATAGCCCAAGCCAGCGAAGGTCTCATTGCGAATGCCACTCGGGTCGAAGAAGTAAATTGTCTCGCCGCGCGTGATGCCATGCCGTGACGGCAACAATTCAATTTTGACGCGGTTCTTCGACAAAATATCGCCCGCGTGCAAGATGTCATGCCAGCCATCCAGGAAGAATGACAAATGGTGAAATCCATTCGTTGGCGCGCCCACAATCGCGATGTCATGCGGCTTGACTGTTCGCGTCAAAAATGCAGCCGCCATTACACTGTGGCCAGGGCCAACCATCCCTTGCTCGGTCAGGCGAAAATCCAGTGTTCCCTTCAGGAATTCACAGCAATCAGCAACCCGATTGATGCCCTTTTCGGGATTCAATTCACCCAGAATCAGGCAGTGGTCCAACCAATGCGCGCCAATCCCATGTTTGGAATCCGGCCATGGATCAGGATTCATCACCCCCACGTCCTTGCCTAAAAAGTCCTTTTGCGCGAACAGATACATACGCTGGCCGCTGGGCAACATGAAACTGATCGAACGCCCGCAAAATGGCAGCTCGCCCGCGGCATGTTTTGAAACCGTAACGCCAGCATCCGCCACCCGCTTGCCTAAAACATCCAGGTCAGCGTCATTTTCCACTTTATAGGCAAGATGGTCCAACTTGGCACGGTCCGATGGCTTTAACACCACAGAGTATTTATCCCACTCATCCCAGCATTTCAAATAAGTCGTGCCATCGCTATCGCGATGCGTTACATCCATCCCCACAACTTTTGTGTAATGGTTAACTGAAGCTGCAATATCCATCACGTACAAGGACACGTGGCCAATCCGAGTAACACCCATGACAATCTCCTCTCTTTTAAACTCTCTGCTTTAAAAGATATAGCGCCTCCCGACGCTATATCCAATCCGGATAAACTAGACTTTTACTGGCGGCGAAAAGATCCCACCCGCTTCAGGAATGACATAGCGCCCACGGAAAAACATCAAGGGTAATGCTTCTTCATTAACGGTAAAACGCTCAACCCGTCCGATCATGATCACATGGTCGCCACCATCCACAAACTGGTCAGTTGTACATTCAAAAACAGCTGCACAACCCGGGAATAAAGGAACTTCACCCAAACCATGCGCATACTCCACACCATCGAATTTTTCCGTGGAAGGCCGCGCAAAACGGTCTGACAAAGCCTGCTGATCCGCTGCCAGTACATGCACAGCAAAATGCTTGGCTGCGCTAAATGCAGGAAAGCTAAACGCCTTCTTGCCTATGCTCCATAACACCAATGGCGGATCAAGCGATAATGAATTAAAACTATTGGCAGTCACGCCAATTGCCCCCCCCTGCCCGTCACGCGTCGTGATAATAGTCACGCCCGTGGCAAAGCTGCCCAGTGCATTGCGAAACTGTTTTGGATCCATAACCATAGCTGTGATTTCTTGATAAATTAAAGATTTAATAAATTACAGATCGTCGCCACCTGCCGTGGTCATAAAACCACGCATGCCGATACCACCATCCGTGTTGATAAAGGCACCCGTAGTCGCCGATGAATTAGCGCGTGACGCCAGCAACACATAAGGGCCGCAATAGTCAGAAGGCAAAGGCATTACATGCAATGGCGTAATGTGCTTGACCATGTCGTCTAATTGATCGAGCTGATTCAGTTTCGTATTGTCTGTTCCGGTCGCTTTTAATCCGCCCAACTCGGTTTTCATACCGCCAGGCGCCACCCCATTCACCCGTACCTTGGGCGCTAATTCATAAGCCAATTGTTTAACCACACCCACCAGCGCATGCTTTGATGCTGTGTAAATCACGCCCCCCCCATCCGGATAAAAACCCGCATTGGAGATGGTGAAAATCACGTTGCCACGGGTTTTCAAAAGCTCGGGCAAGGCTGCCTTGACACCCAAAATGCCACCTTTCACATTGACCGCCATGAGTTCATCAAAAGCTGGGGATACTTTGTCAGCATCGGTATGGGCCAGCTTCATGAAGAAGTCAAAAATACCGGCATTGGCAATAAACGTATCAATTTTGCCAAACTTGGCGACTGTGGCCTGTACCGCTTTTTCGTTATCGGCATATTGGGTAATGTCACCCTGGGTAACACACACCTTATCGCCAAAGTCCTCACTCAGTTTTTTAGCTTTAACCGCATCGCGTTCAATCACGCCGACCAAAGCACCTTCTTGAATAAAGCGCTCAACCAGTGCTCGCCCCAAACCAGAACCACCACCGCTAATTAGCGCAACATCTTTATCTAGCCAACCCATTAAGTTCTCCTTGATATAAAAAAACCCAAGCAGCCTGCATCGAAGCAAGCGGCTTGGGTCAATTATGCGCGATATTTACTGGCGTGAGCGAATGTATTCGATCGTATACACGCTGGGCGGGATCGGATCGAGCGATGTGACACGGAAATTCAAGGTTGTGCATTGCTGCGATTGCACATCAATCATTGAACTACCATCCCATAACCAGACGCCTTTTTTAGCGACAGCAGGCAACTGGCCCGACGGATGGCCCACGCCAACGATCCAAAGCTTCCAGAACTCATTTTTACGGTCATACACTTCACTCATGTCTGCGTGGAAAGACTCGGCATCAAGATAAAGCGTCCGTTTTGAGATAGGATGATCTGGGCGTTTTGGCGTCATTTCAACGATATACGTCTTACGCAAACTCCAAGGCACTTGCGCAAAACACTGCCCTTTGCCACCAAAAGCTGGCGCGCGCCAATCCGCTGTCTTGTAATCATCGCGTAATTTGGCATCCTTGTGCGAATAGTAAGGCATCAAGAGGTTTTTAGTGCCAATAAACTTCCAGTTAAAGTCACTGACCTTGCCGTTAAAACCACGGAACTCTTCAATCATCACGTTAGAGCCCAGAAACGGATCCGTCGTGGCAGCCGTTGACAACCGGCGCGCACGGCGCTGAAAGCCCAGGTAAAGCTGGCCTTCATCGTCCCGTGAGCTATCCACACGACGTTTGAACAAGATTGCCGTATCTTTCAAATCCTGAGGCGATTTAACTGCCAGCATCAGCACGTTAAAAAATTCATCGCTTCCGGGCAAATTCTCCGGCTTGTTCATGGTACGGAAACCAGTGTTGGAAACGTAAGATGGATCAAAGTCAACCGTACGATTGATCTTTCCCGTGTTGCCATCGCGATATTCCCAAACGAAGGGGCCGATCGTAATATCGTCGGGAATTTCCAGACTGTAGCGGTTATTCCAGGCTAATTTTTCACCAGCATGGGGGTCGCTAGCCGATGGTTCGTAGGGGAAAGGCATACCCCCTTGATAACCCGTGATTTTGCCTTTGCCAAACTCAACCTTCACTGAGGCGGCTGACTTTTTGGAAGCGGCAACAAAAGCAGCGCCCACAGATGCTGTCAATTGCTTACCAATGGTTATTGTCGTGTTGCCCGCCTTGATTTGATCATACATACGGGGAGCCAATACTGCCTTGAACTCATCGACGTTGCTCTTATCGACAACCGCGCCTTCTTTTACACCCGGTGCGGTTGGAAAGCCCTTGACGTAAGGACTCATGAAGGCTTCAATCTCAGCATCCGTTGCCGCTGAAACACTTCCAACAACGCCCATCACCAAGCTGGCGATCAGCGTTACGCTATATTTCTTCATCCCTAGCATCATGTTTTCCTTTATTCAAAAGATCAGAACTGATACTGCATATTGAAAAAGATTTCGTCTTCTTTTAATGCCGTGCCAATCAAGCCAGCCTTGAATCTACCCAATGCCTCCAAGCCGCCAATACCTGATGAAACAGGGCTTTCATTACCCACTGGAGACAGCGTACCTGTCAAACCGCGGCCATCATGAAACGCAAACCGTTCATCCGTCGAGGTTGACCACTTGTAGTTTGCACCGACCTTAAACTTCAGCTTGTCTGTATACAGGAACGTTACGCTCGGTTGAACCATATTTGCCCTTGCCTGAATATCCCGTGCAAACACAAATTGCGGATTCAAACGGTCTTGCATGTATTGCGAACTAACTAACAGCGTGACCAAGTGATTGTCCTTCCAACCGACCGTACCACCGGTAACATTCGATCCCCCTACTGCAGACGGATTGTCTGTTTCAACAAAATCGAAGATATGTTGCCAGAAGAACTGGGCTGAAATCAGCGTGGTACGCCCCGGGTTCAACCAGTCAATCTGCGTGGGACGATCCAGACCAACGACGCTGCGCCATACCTTCTTTTTGGCATACAGGCTCGACACACTAGTTTGCGTAAACTCTTCACCATGTGACAACGCACCTTCCAAACGCACCGTGGTGTTAATGGCCTCGGCGTTAAAGTCCATCGAGCCACCCAGCACACTGATCCGCGGG
>DILC01000080.1:0-1949 GCA_002424865.1 Rhodocyclaceae bacterium UBA5602
CCCCATCCCGAAAAGCACAAAGGCAAAAGTTGCCAGTGCCGACATTTGCCCCGCATCGCTGCCTGGCTTTAACCAAACCAGGCCTAAAAACGAAATATTGAAGTCAAAGCCAAAAACAATTTCTGCGCCTCTTGCTAGCGCAATGAGCAAGATAAAACCAGGACAGATTGTTTTTAGCGGCCAGCGGACAAAGACTTTTCTGCGTCCCCAGAACGATACGCCAGCCAAGATAAAACAAACAGCCGTGCTGGGTGCCATGGGTTTCCATAGCGGCGACATGCGCGTGAGTAGCGGCCAGCCGAAAAGCCAACCTGCCAGCACCACCAAGCCCAGCAGCAGGGTGAATACGCCGACAAATCGCCTTGCTAAATCAGGCTGGGTGAAAGCAGGCAGTGGTGTCGAAGACATTGCAAACCTCGGTCATTGCTCATAGCTGGCATCCCGATTTAATTCATGATGGTTCATGGCAGACAACTGATTGAATTGCCCTGTTCCACTCAGTATCGAGTGATCAATTGATTTATCAAGCTTTTTTAACAAACTCCGACTTTAGCTGCATCGCGCCAATGCCGTCGATCTTGCAATCAATATCGTGGTCGCCTTGCACCAGGCGGATGTTTTTTACCTTGGTGCCAACTTTCACCACCAGGGACGAACCTTTGACTTTAAGGTCTTTAATCACGGTGACGGTGTCGCCATCGGCCAGCAGGTTGCCCACCGCATCGCGCACGCGCTTGGCTTGCTCGGCATCTTCTGCCGCTGCACTATCCTTGACCCACTCGTGGCCGCATTCGGGGCAAATGTAAAGCTCGCCGTCTTCATAGGTTAATTCGGAATGGCATTGCGGGCAGTTGGGCAAATCGCTCATGGGACATTCTCTCGCTGGTAAGGACAGTCGTTGAAAAGCGGCACAGTTTAACGAGCTTCTGCTGTACTTGCGTGAGAGAAAGAAAACACATGCAGCAATGACAGCCGCTTGCAGCGCAATTTATCCTGGATATATCCCCGCTACCGCCGTGTCACCAGCGCCGACTTTTTGGATTTTATGGGTATGGATCACGGTTAAATAACAGGACTCATATCTTCGCCCGCCGCAAGCGCAACGCATTGGAAATCACCGATACCGAACTGAAACTCATGGCCACGGCCGCAATCAGCGGTGAGAGCAGCAAACCGGTGAAGGGATAGAGCACGCCCGCGGCCAGCGGAATACCCAGCGCGTTGTAGAGAAAGGCAAAAGCCAGGTTCTGGCGCATGTTGCCAACAGCCGCGACTGACAACGCCCGCGCGCGCAGGATGCCGCGCAAATCGCCCTTGACCAGCGTCACCGGGGCGCTGTTCATCGCCACATCCGTGCCGGTGCCCATGGCGATGCCGACATCCGCGCGCGCCAGCGCCGGGGCGTCGTTGATGCCATCGCCCGCCATGGCGACCTTGCGGCCTTCCTTCTGCAGGCGTTCGACCAGCGCCAGCTTGTCTTGCGGTTTGACTTCACCATAAACCTCGCCGTGCGCCGCATCAAGACCCAGACGGGAGGCCACCGCACGCGCTGTGGTGAGGCCGTCGCCCGTGGCCATGATGACGCGGATGCCGGCGGCTTTAAGCCCTTCCAGCGCTTCGGGCGTTGAGTCCTTGATCGGGTCGGCCACCGCGACGAGCCCCGCCAGATGCCCATCCACCGCCAGGTACATCACGCTGGCGCCTGCCGTGCGCAGGGTTTCGGCAGCAGTCGCCAAGTCGCTCACGGCGACTTTTTCATCGCTCATCAGGGCGGTGTTGCCGAGAATGAGCGCCTTGCCCGCGACCTGTCCGCGCACGCCGATGCCTGTGCTGGATGCAAAATTTTCCGGCTTATCCAGCACCAGTTGCCGCCGCCTTGCCTCGCTGACAATGGCCTGCGCCAGCGGATGCTCGCTGCCCTGGTCGATGCTGGCGGCCAGGCGCAGCAC
>DILC01000080.1:2015-5297 GCA_002424865.1 Rhodocyclaceae bacterium UBA5602
TGTCGATGGTGCGCAATTGCTCAATCGCCGCCGCATCGCGGAACAGCACGCCCGCCGTGGCGGCCTTGCCGGTCGCCACCATGATGGACATCGGCGTCGCCAGGCCAAGCGCGCAAGGGCAGGCGATGATCAGCACCGAGACGGCATTGATCAAGCCATACACCCAGCTGGGCTCGGGACCGAAGAAGCCCCAGCCAAAGAAAGTGAGCAAGGCGATGCTTACCACGATGACGACAAAATAACCCGCCACCACGTCGGCCAACCGCTGCATGGGCGCGCGCGAACGCTGCGCCTGCGCGACCATCTGCACGATCTGCGCCAGCGTAGTGGCAGCGCCGACTTTTTCAGCGCGCATGATCAGGCTGCCATTGGCGTTGATTGTCGCGCCGATGAGTTTGTCGCCGGGTTGCTTGGACACAGGGATCGGCTCGCCGGTGAGCATGGACTCATCCACCGCGCTCGCGCCCTCCTCGACCACGCCATCCACCGGTACCTTCTCGCCAGGGCGCACGCGCAGCCGGTCGCCGATGTGCACATGGGTTAGCGGGATGTCTTCTTCACTGCCGTCGCTGGCGATGCGCCGCGCGGTCTTGGGCGCCAAGCCGAGCAGGGATTTGATCGCCGCCGAAGTTTGCGAGCGCGCCTTCAGCTCGAATATCTGGCCGAGCAAGGTTAAGGAAATGATCACCGCCGCCGCCTCGAAATACACGCCAACCCGGCCGTGCATGACAAAGGATGGCGGAAAAATATCCGGTGCAACCGTGGCTGCCACACTGTAAAAATAAGCGGCTGATGTGCCCGAGGCAATCAGCGTCCACATGTTCGGATTGCGTGTGATGAGCGATTGCACGCCGCGCACAAAAAACGGCCAGCCCGCCCACAGCACGATGGGTGTCGCCAGCGCCAGCTCCACCCAGTTCTGGGTTTGCGGGCTCATCAGCGCCAGGCTGTGGCCCGCCATGGCCAGCGTGGTGACGACCACGGTCAGTGGCAGCGTCCACCAGAAACGGTGGCGGAAGTCGGTCAGCTCGGGGTTTTCCCCATCGTCCAGCGAGGGCATTTCCGGCTCCAAGGCCATGCCGCACTTGGGGCAAGTACCTGGCATCGGTTGCCGGATTTCCGGATGCATCGGGCAGGTGTAGATCGCACCCTCGATAGCCGGTTCGGGTTCTTTCGGCCGCAAGTATCGTTCAGGCTCAAGATCAAACCTGGTTTTGCATTTGGGGTTGCAAAACAGGTAACGCTTATCCTGGTAGTCGGAAAATATGCCTTTGTCTGCCGCCACCGTCATGCCGCAAACGGGATCCTTGTTTTCCACGGTAGCGGCCGTGTGATCGGCGTGCTCATGCGGATGGTTTGGCTGCTGGACATGATTCATGCTGGCTTTCCTTGATTAGCGTGAAAAAACAGAAACGGAGCCCCGTGTGATATCGAGCGTAGCGAGCCGATTGAAAGCCCCGCCCTGGGGCGGGGGGCGTTTATGCTTGCGCACGCTTTCATCCTCGCGGGTGGGCGCTGGCGACCATGAGCGTCAGGTGCGTCAGGTGCAACACTGCATCGCGCATAAAAGCCGATGGGCGGCCGGCTCATGGTGAGCCTTGCGCAATGCAGTGGCGGCTCACGTCATGCAAGCCGCCGGGGGCGCCTTACTTTTCCATCGGCGTGGCGGCGGCGCCCGATTGATTTTTCATCATGGCATCCATCTTCATCTGCATCATGTCCATGCGTTTTTCCATCATCTGCATGCGCTCCATCCCCATGCCTTGTCCGGCTGCTTCGCCATCCGTACCCTTCATCATGCCCATGCCCCCCATACCCATGCCGCCCATGCCGCCGCCCTTCATCATCGGACAGGCCGCGTTTCCACCCATCATGCCCTTGGCGGCCATCATGTTTTCGCGCATGGTCTGCATATGTTCGGCCATCAGTTTCTGCCGATCTTCGTCAGTCTTGGCCTTGGCGATGCTGTCAAGCTGGGAGCGCATTTTTTTCACGTTGCCCTGCATCTTCTTGATGGCTTCGCCGCTGGGTTGGGCAACCGTCTTGGCAACCGCCGCATCGGCCTTTTGCTCAGGGTGATGCGCCTCTTCGGCGTGTGCGCTAAATGCCAGCAGCATGGATGTGGCAACAATACTTAAGGTTCTCTTCATGGTTTGTCTCCTGGGTAGGTGTTACCGTTACTGACAACGAAATATTGACTTGCTTTTATTTCTGTTTGCGCCAGCGCAAGCTGAACGGCTGGGTAAAAGCTGTTCCAGACTAAACTCGCCACAGCCACATGTCAATTTCCCCTGCCTTGGTGCAGAAGACCTGCCGACCGCATGGCGCTGTGGCCGTGCGGGCCGGGGCAGCTGGGTAATTTCACGCTCATGCGCCCAGATCCCGTTTCTTCTGTTCGTATTCGTCGCGGTCTATTTCACCCCGCGCATAGCGTTCCTGCACGATCTCGAATGGCGTCTTCCCGCGGGTTCCCTGATTGCTCCCCGGCTGCGCTTGCAGCCAGCGGATCAAGGCCGCAATGCCAAGAATGATCAGCAGCCAAAACAGAATCATGAATATGAAGCCCAAGCCCATACCCCACCAGCCGAATTCACCCCAGTTGCCCATCATGTAGCGCCTCCATCCATGCAATTGGCTTGTTCTGCCCGCTCATGTTTTTCACCTTGCCAAGGTTTCATTCATCCGCACTGCCGCGATCATACCCGATAGCAGGGTCAGTCCCGCCACCAGCCATAGGGCCGACGCCAGGCCGAACAGGTCGGCGGTGAGGCCGGCCAAGAGCGCGCCCACCGCGTAGCCGAGGTCGCGCCAGAGCCGGTAGACGCCCAAGGCGCAAGCGCGCCAGCCGGGATGGGCAACGTCCCCGATGGTGGCGAGCAAGGTCGGATAGACCATCGCCGTGCCTATGCCAAGCAACACCGCGCCCAGCCCGAAACCACGGAAATCCGTGGCCAGCGCAGTCACGGCGATGCCTGCAGCCTGCAACCACATCCCCCACACGATCAGCCACTTGCGTCCTATCCTGTCGGACAGGGCGCCGGTCAGTATTTGCGATGCGCCCCAGACGGCCGGATAGACCGCGGCGAGGATGCCGATTTGCGCCAGGGTCATGCCGGCTGCGGCGAAGACCAGCGGGAACAAGCCCCAGGCCATGCCGTCGTTCAGGTTGTTGACCAGCCCCGCCTGGCTGACGCTGGAGAGATTGCGGTCGGTTAGCGAGGTGCGGCGGAAAATCTCGCCTTGGGTGAGATTTTCCGCGTTGTTTTCCGAATGATGCACACG
>DILC01000080.1:5452-5952 GCA_002424865.1 Rhodocyclaceae bacterium UBA5602
AGTCCCATCGCCAGACCGCGCTGTTGCGGGCCGACCAGGTCGATCTTCATGATGACCGTGGTAGACCACGTCAGCCCCTGGCTCACGCCGAGCAGCACGTTGGCCGCGACCACCCAGCGCCAGTCTGGCGCCCACATCAGGGCGAACGGCACCGGGATGGCCACCAGCCATCCCGCGACCAGCACATGCTTGCGGCCGAAGCGGTCGGAAAAACGCCCGGCGAAATAGTTCGTCAGCGCCTTGGTGACGCCAAATACCACGATGAAGGAAAGAATCGCCGTGCGCGCCACGATGTGAAATTCCTGCTCGGCAATGGCGGGCAGAATGCTGCGCTCCAGGCCCGCCATCGCGCCGACAAAGGCGTTGACGAGCACCAGCAGCGAGAACTGGCCGAGGTTTTCACGCAGCCCGAGGCGGATGGGCGCCATGTGCCAGCCTTAAGCGCCCAAACCCATATTGGCCCGCACCATGGCTTCCATATTGGCTGGGCGGGGCGGAAT
>DILC01000010.1 GCA_002424865.1 Rhodocyclaceae bacterium UBA5602
TCTTTTTCCACGCGGCTGGCGACTTGTTCCATCAGTTCCACGGTGCGCGGATGCAATTCGCCCGTGGCCTTGTGGATGAAGAAAGGGATCGGCACGCCCCAATTGCGCTGGCGCGAGATGCACCAGTCGGGCCGGCCCGCGATCATCGCACGCAAGCGCGCCTGCCCCCAGGCCGGGTAGAAGGCGGTTTCGTCAATGCCTTTTAACGCCAGCTCGCGCAGGCTGGAGTGTTTTTCCGGTTGTTTCTCCGATTGTTTCTCCGATTGTTTCTCATTTGTCGCCGTAGGCGGCCCATTCTCATCGCCCCCTTTGGAGAGGGGGTTGGGGGGATTGTCGTCACCTTGTCCGGCATGGACAGGGTGGCGAGCCACCCTGTCCATGCCCACAAACCACTGCGGCGCGGCGCGATAGATAATCGGCGTGCGATGTCGCCAGCAGTGCATGTAGCTGTGGGTGATTTTTTCATGCGAGAAAAGCGCCCCGACTTCCTGAAGTTTTTCGACGATTTTCGGATTCGCCTTCCAGATGTGCAAGCCGCCAAAAAACGGCAGGTCAGCCGCATACACGCCATTGCCCTGCACGGGGTTGAGGATGTCGTCAAAGGTAAAACCGTGGCTCATGCAGGCGTTGAAGTCTTCCACGCCATAGGCCGGTGCGGCATGCACGATGCCCGTGCCCGCGTCCATGCCAACGTAATCCGCCGGAATCACCGGGCCGCTGCGATCGTACAGCGGATGGCGGAAGCGGATGCCGGCCAAGGCCGCGCCCTTCGTGGTGGCCAGAACATTGCCCGTCAAGTGATAACGGGTGAGACAGCTTTCCACCAATTCGCTCGCCAACAGCAACACGCCACGCGAAGTTTCGACCAGCGCGTATTCCAGTTCAGGATGCACATTGAAGGCCTGGTTCGCGGGAATCGTCCACGGCGTGGTCGTCCAGATGACGGCATAAATAAAAGTCGGNNGCTGGCGGGACGGCGATATTGAACGCCGCAGCAAGCTTTTCCGGCTCGGCGCAGACAAAACCCACATCCACCGCCGGGCTTTCTTTGTCGGCGTATTCCACTTCCGCCTCGGCCAGCGCCGAGCCGCAATCAAAACACCAATTCACCGGCTTCAAGCCCTTGAACACCCAGCCCTGCTTGACCATTTCGGCCAGCGCGCGAATCTCGCCCGCTTCGTTGGCAAAGTTCATGGTGAGATAGGGGTTGTCCCAGTCGCCCAGCACACCCAAACGGATGAAGCCTTTTTTCTGGATCTCGACCTGCTCTGCGGCAAACGCCCGGCACAGTTCGCGTACCTTGTCGGCGGGCAGGTTTTTGCCGTGCAGCACTTCGATCTTGTGTTCGATCGGCAAGCCGTGGCAATCCCAGCCTGGCACGTAGGGCGCGTCGAACCCGGCCAGGGTTTTGGAGCGCACGATGATGTCTTTCAGCAATTTATTCACCGCATGGCCGAGGTGAATATCGCCATTGGCATAGGGCGGGCCGTCGTGCAACACGAAGCGCGGGCGGCCTTTGGCGGCGGCGCGGATTTTGTTGTACAGCTTTTGTTCTTGCCAGGCCTTGATCCAGCCCGGTTCACGCTTGGCCAGGTCGCCCCGCATGGGAAAGGGCGTGTCGGGCATGTTGAGGGTTTTGCGGTAATCGGCCATGGGTTTGATTGTTGAGTAAATGCGTGTCAAAGCGCGTCGAATGAGGAGGCAAAATAAGCGCGGGCGGCGAGTACATCGCAGCCGATTTGCGTCTTTAAGGTATCCAGCGAAGCAAATTTTTGTTCGCAGCGCAGCTTGTGCAGGAAGTTAACCGAGACATGCGCGCCATACACATCGCGATCAAAATTCAGCAGATGCACTTCCAGCACCGGCTTGAGGCCATCAGCGACCGTCGGGCGCACGCCGATGTTGGCCACGCCCGGCAAGGGTTGCGCATCAAGGCCGGAAACGGTGACGGCGAAAACGCCGGTCACGGGCAACAGCGTGTGTTTTATGCGCAAATTCAGCGTGGGAAAGCCCAGCGTGCGGCCGATTTTATCGCCGCGCACCACGCGGCCGGCCATCACGTAAGCACGCCCCAGTAAGGCGCGCGCCTGTTCGATGTCGCCTGCCGCCAGCGCGTCGCGCACAGCGGAGCTGGATATGCGCAGCGGCTGGCCGTTCACCACATGCGCCACGGTGGGCATGGCTTCCGTGCCGAAACGATGGGCAATGCCGGCTTGCTGGAACAGGGTGAAATTACCCTTGCGGCCTTTGCCGAAGCAAAAATCGTCGCCGATGATCAAGTGGCGTACCGAGAGGCCTTTGACCAGCACGGTTTCAATAAAGTCTTCCGCCGTAATTTCAGACAACGCGGCGTTAAAGCGGCACACATGGACGCGATCCACACCGCACTCCGCCAGCAAGGCCATTTTTTCGCGGAAGTTGGACAAACGCGCCGGTGCTTGCGCAGGGTTAAGAAATTCGCGCGGATGCGGATCAAAAGTCAGCACGGTGGCGGGAAGGGCACACTCGCGCGCCTTGGCGATCAAACGGCCAAGCAAGGCGCGATGGCCGCGATGCACGCCATCGAAGTTGCCGATGGTGAGTACCGTTGAGGTGGTGGCTACAGAAGGTACGCCGCGAAAAACCAGCATGAAAGGAAAATGGGAGCGCAGAAAACCGCTGATTATATCAAGCCAACACGTGGTAGTGCCTTGTTTTGTCTTTATAAACCGGGGTCTTTTAAGCGGCTGTTGATTGGCGATGGCGCTGATTCTCCTGCCAGGCACTTTCTGCCGAGCGTTAAACTGGCGTCCTCTTGCGCATGACTTTTTCACCATTCATTTTCTTGAAAGCTTCCAATGATCCCTTTTTCAGTTCTTGATCTCTCGCCCATCACGGCCGGTGGCACGGCGGCGCAATCCCTGGCCAATTCTCTGGATCTCGCCCGGCACACTGAGCGTCTCGGCTACCATCGCTATTGGATTGCGGAACATCACGGCATTCCCGGCATCGCGAGCGCGGCAACCGCGGTGGTGATTGGCCATGTGGCCGCTGGCACGCAAACGATACGTGTGGGCGCCGGTGGCATCATGCTGCCGAACCATTCGCCCTTGGTGATCGCGGAACAGTTTGGCACGCTGGATGCTTTGTTCCCCGGGCGGATTGATTTGGGCTTGGGTCGCGCGCCAGGCTCGGATCAGGCCACAGCGAGGGCGTTGCGGCGCAATCTGGCGGCGGATGAAAACCAGTTTCCGCGCGATGTGGTGGAGTTGATGGCCTATTTTGCCGGTACGCCGGTGACCCACGGCGGCCAGGCGGTGCATGCCATTCCGGGTGAAGGCGCGCAAATACCCGTATGGATCCTGGGTTCCAGCTTGTTTGGTGCAACGCTCGCCGCTGCGCTGGGTTTGCCGTTTTCCTTTGCTTCCCATTTTGCCCCCGCGCAAATGCAGGAGGCCATCCATATTTACCGCACCCAGTTCCGTCCGTCGGCGCACCTGGCGAAGCCTTATGTGATGCTGGGATTTAGTGTGTTTGCCGCCGACACCGATGCGCAAGGCCGGTTTTTGGCCAGTTCCATGCAACAGATGATCCTGAACTTGCGGCGCGGCCGCCCCACGACTTTGCAGCCGCCGGTGGATGATTTTCTCGGCACGCTCGCCCCCGCTGAACGCGCGATGCTGGAGGAGTCCCTGTCATGCTCGGCCATTGGCTCGCCGGATACGGTGCGCGCTGCGATTGATGCCTTTATCGCCCGCACCGGAGCGGATGAGTTGATTATCACCTGCCAGATTTTTGACCACGCAGCGCGTGTGCATTCCTATGAAATCGCCGCCGCCGTGCGTGAGGCTATGGGCTGAGGAGCAAGCAAGCCAAACTTTCGGCTCAGCCCCCCCCAAAGTTGATGCCGAAACTATTGCCGCCTGCGGCTTTGCATTACCCCACTCCGCCTGCCACCCAATAGCCACGCCTCAACGCGGTCAGCCAGCCTATCGACCTGTTGCGTCGTTTTCCCCTTGAATGCGCAATCCCAAACCGTCAAAACACGCCAACCCTGCTTGAGAAGCCCATCCCTGGCGGCTTGGTCACGCGCCATGTTTCTTGCGAGTTTTCGCTTCCAGAAAGCGCCTTGCGCAGCAATAATTCAGGTTGGGTATCCACACTCCTGATGGCCGCCATGATACGGCTGCGCGCTTGCGGGGAAATGCGGTCAACCACCTGCGCCTAGTTCGCTAATCGCCTGTTGTAATCTCGCACAAGTTCTTGGACTTTATTATTGATTATTTCCCGGATACTGACTGTGACGGCAAGCCCGCTGAGCATTGCCAGCATATCTTTACCAGCATCTTCATATCCGCCAACCAGTTTCCAAAACTGGTTGCCGTTTAATTTGTACTCTTCTGCACAAGAGCTATCGTCGTTGTACATGCATAAACGGAACGTGCAGTTGGAAGATTCAGCCAATTTTTTTCGTTCATTTATTGTTTGTATGTTGCTGCTGTTTTGTGCATTTATTGATTTTATTTCTATCCAGTACTGCTTGCCATCAGGGTGAAAAAATTTGAGGTCAAATGGGTTTGGGCTACCCGGAATTATTTTTCCTCCCTGCGACTCCACAAGAATCGCGCTGACTTTTTCAATAACGCCACCGAGTCGTGTCGAAAAAGATTTCGTCACCCGCTGTGACACAATGAAATAAATATACTCATCTACGTTATTTGCAAATAACTCCAGCGTTAGCGGTTTGCTTTTGGAAAAAATCGTGTCAAGGGTCAACTCATTTGCCGAGTTTTCAATGCCAGCAATCAAGGCGTCAAAAAGATTGATGATCTTATATTTTGCGCTTTCAGTAATCATCGCTTTATTCGCTTGGAATCAGAACAACAGGCTTGGCCTGATATGACAAGACCCCTGAAAAATCGAATAGAAATTACGTGTGATGCTAGAAAGCATTGTTATTCAAATAGTTGCCTAGCTTCAATTTCAAGCGCCACGGAGATTTCATGCACTATTTTGATGGTAGGGTTTCTGACGCCACGCTCAATGCCACTGATGTACGTGCGGTGCAACCCTGACATTTCGGACAGCTTGTCTTGTGACCAACTCTTCGCCTCACGGAACTGGCGGACGTTTATGCCGAATATGCGCTGGATGTCCATTTGCGAATGATTGCAGGGCGTGACTCATTGGTCTATAGACGATAAGTCACATACAATGTGTCCATACTCAACCAAGGAGAAGCCAATGAATATTGGGGCTGTAATAACCAAAGCACGAGATATGTACACAATGGACGGCATACTTATCCCTGAACCAAGTGGCGTGACTAGAGAGGAAGGGGGCTATTGGGTTGATGCTTTTGTATGGGTACCCAAGGGTGAGGAAACAGAGCCTCCGCGTTACAGGATGTTGCAATCTGAATAGCAGCCTATCGGCCTATTGCCAATCGCTAGGACAAACCTATCCAAAACGCAAATGCGAAGCCATGGCCATGATTCCGCCGGGCGGCTACTGGCGCGATCTGCCGATTGAAATCCAGAAGGAATACATGAAGGGAAGTTTTCACCTGTCCGGCGGCAAGACCGGCATGGCGCGCCGCATCGCATGGGATGAGGCTTGCTTGACCCTGACTTGCGCTCCTGCACAAAAACAAACTGAGCGATGTCATCCAGACGAAACACGGCCTTTTACCGTGCGGGAATACGCCCGTATCCAGACATTCCCGGATGAGTGGGTATTTGCAGGCTCGATGACTTCGCAATATGCGCAAATCGGTAATGCGGTTCCTGTCAATCTGGCCGAAGAAATCGGAAAATCGCTGGTCAAAACGCTTAATGGGTATTATTCGAAACAGCCAAAACAGGCGGCACGCGGGCGCCAAGCCAAAACGGACGATCTGGCCGCCGTATAAGTAAATAAGTAAATTAGCCCTTGGGGAGCGGGATCTTAATTCAGCAACGCGATCTTGGACTTTCCTAGCGGCGGGTTTTTCGCAAAATAGCGCTTTAAGCCTTGCAGAATCGCCATGGCGAGTTGGTCTTGATAGGCTTCGTCATTTAAGCGTTTTTCTTCTTCCGGGTTGGAGATAAACGCCGTTTCAATCAGGATGGAAGGAATGTCGGGCGCTTTGAGCACGGCAAATCCGGCTTGCTCAACCTGGCCTTTATGCAGCGTATTGATGCGTCCTAATTCGCCCAGCACAGCCTGGCCAAGCCGGATGCTGTCATTGTTTGTTGCGGTTTGCGATAAGTCGAGCAAGGTGCGCGCAAGGTAAGGGTCTTTGGCGGGGAGGTTCACGCCGCCGATCAGATCCGCCTCGTTTTCCTTTTTCGCCAGCCAGCGCGCTGCCGAACTGCTGGCGCCGCTCTCCGACAGCACAAACACGCTGGAGCCGCGCGCCGTTGGCTTGATGAAGGCGTCGGCATGGACGGAGACAAACAAGTCGGCACGGATGCCACGGGCTTTTTGCACGCGCTGATTGAGCGGAATGAAAAAGTCGCCATCGCGGGTGAGCACGGCACGCATGTTGGGTACTGCGTCGATTTTTTCTTTCAGCCGCCGCGCCACAGACAAGGTAACGTGTTTCTCATAACTCCCGCCACGCCCCACCGCGCCAGGGTCTTCACCGCCGTGCCCGGGGTCGAGCATGATGGTCACCAGGCGCGCGATCTCTGGCGGGTCATTTTTGTCAGCGTTTTTTGTGGCAACGCGGCTGGCGCTGGTTGGCGCCTTGCTTGTTGCCGGCGCATCCTTGGCGGTCTCTTTATGCGCTTCTGTTGTTGCGTTCGCGCCGACCCTGGTTGCATCGTCAGCAGCGGTATTCGCGGCTGCCTGGCCGGAGGGTGGAATCTTCGCCGGGTTAGCCTCGGATTGATCGAGCAAGGCCATCAGAGGGTCAACCGGCTGCGCGGGGTAAAGGTCAAGCACCAAGCGATAGCCGTAATTGGCAACGGGGAGCAAGGTGAAAATTTGCGGCTTGATGTCGGCTTTGAGGTCAATGACCAGGCGCACGACGCCAGGCCGATTGCGGCCTGCGCGGATGAGTTTGATGTAAGGGTCGTTGGCGAGAATCTTGGACGGGAGGGATTGCAGGACGGCGTTAAATTCGATGCCTTCAATATCGACTACCAGGCGCTCAGGATTTTTGATGAGCTGTGAGCTGAACGTGATGGGCTGGTCAAGCTCAAGCGTTACGCGGGTATAGTCCGCTGCGGGCCAGACGCGTACTGCCAGGATGCTGGGGATAGGCAATTTGCTTGTCCGGGGCGGATCTTCCGCCGTGTTGCCAGCGCCGACTTTTGTGACCCATAGCATCAAGCTTGCTGCGGCAAATTTGAGCAACTCTCGCCTGGGTGCGGCAGGGATGGGAGCTGTAGCGGTTAATCCGCTATCAATAAGCTGCTTTTTAGGCATGATAAACCGCGCGCGCTGGTGGCTTTGCAGACCGCATGGCGTTGCGCAGCGAGCCCTGCTGGATGCACGACCTGCAATTCGATATGAATATCGGCGGGCGGCAGATAGGGCGCGGCTTGCTCTGGCCATTCGACCAAGCAAATGCCTGTTCCTGAAAAATATTCATCCAAGCCCGCATCGAGATATTCTTCCGGTTGATTGAGTCGATAAAAATCAAAGTGATATAAGTTTAATCCAGAAACAGCATGAACTTCAAGCAGCGTGTAGGTTGGGCTTTTCACCGGTCCCGTGTCGCCCAGGGCGCGCAACAGGCCGCGCACGAAGGTGGTTTTGCCAGCGCCCAGATCGCCATGCAGCCAAATCGTCAGGCCTTCAGCCAGGCAGGCGGGCTGCGCGAAGCGTGCGCCTAAAGCTAAAGTGGCTGCTTCATCGGGCAGGGTCGTCGACTGGATGAGGGGGAGGTGCGTAAGATGCGCGTCATGCATGATCAATGGCAAACTCAGTGGCAAACAGTAAAGGAAAATATCCGGCAATGGGGCCGAGAACTCGGTTTTGATGCGGTGGGTTTTTCGCGCCCCGACACCGGGGACGGCCCTGCGCAACTGGCGGCTTGGCTGGCCGCCGGGTTTCATGGCGAGATGGATTATATGGCCGCGCACGTCTCGCCAGCCGGGCCTAAACGCGCTTTGCCCGAAGCGCTTGTGCCCGGTACGCAAAGCATTATCACGGTGCGCATGAATTACCGTCCCGCCGGTGCGGCAGAAGAGGCGCTAAGCGACAAAACCCGCGCCTACATTTCGCGTTATGCCTTGGGACGGGATTATCACAAGCTGATGCGCGCTCGTTTGCAAAAGCTGGCTGATCGGATGGCTGTGGAGCTGACGGGACAGCTGGGTGAATTCACGCAGCGCGTCTTTACCGACTCGGCCCCTGTGATGGAAGTGCAGATCGCCCAGCAAAGCGGCCTAGGCTGGCGCGGCAAGCACACCTTGTTGCTGCATCGCGAGGCGGGGTCATATTTCTTTCTGGGCGAAATTTACAGCGCTTTGCCC
Source organism: Rhodocyclaceae bacterium UBA5602 (assembly GCA_002424865.1). Lineage (GTDB taxonomy): Bacteria > Pseudomonadota > Gammaproteobacteria > Burkholderiales > Rhodocyclaceae > Rugosibacter. The sequence continues at coordinate 8,445 of DILC01000010.1, forward strand.
CTGCCGCCCGATGCGCCAGTCACCGACCATTGCGGCAGTTGCACGGCGTGCATTGACAGTTGCCCGACGGATGCGATTGTTGCGCCGTATCAGCTGGATGCGCGGCGCTGTATTTCGTATCTCACGATTGAGCTCAAAAACAGCATTCCCGAGCCGCTACGGGAGGGCTTGGGCAATCGCATTTACGGCTGTGATGATTGTCAGCTGGCTTGCCCGTGGAACCGTTTTGCGCCCTTGACGCGCGAAGCGGATTTTTTACCGCGGCATGAATTGGACATCGCCCGCCTGGTGGGTCTTTTTGCTTGGACGGAAGACGAATTTAACGAGCGCATGGCGGGCTCTGCCATTCGCCGCATTGGCCATGATCGCTGGTTGCGCAATCTGGCCGTCGCCCTGGGCAATGCGCCGAGCAGCCAGGCAGTGATCGAGGCCTTAAAGGCGCGAGAAAATGATCCGTCACCGCTGGTGCGAGAGCATGTTGCCTGGGCCTTGGCACGCCATCAATAAAACTGCGGCCGAGTTTCGTTTAGCGGCCTGGCTTTGCAGGGCCAGGCGGCGCTTAGGCAAGCCAGGCTAGCGCTGAAGCGGTGTCTTCAAAAACTTGCACTTCTGCCTGGACAAATAACTGTGACAGCCAGGCGCTCCAGCTTATCCACTGGCTATTGGTCACCACGGCGATGCGATTGAAGTCTGTTGTGTGCGCGCGTGAAAATTTCACTTCTTGCCAGGCGACATCAACTGTCGTGGCCAGCATCTCGCGAAAGTCGATGAGCAAATCGACAGGGCCGGAAAAACGGATTTTGTAGCGCACGAGCTCTTCAAATTCCTTAAAGTCGGCGAGTGTGAATTCACCCAGAATAGCAACTTGGACGAGGTGGTCTGCGTGGTCAATGGCAATCATGGGTTTATCCTTGTGCTCAAATCATGGCTCGCTTCGCGAGGTTATTGCATAGTGCGCTTGCCCGGGCATTTTACGTTGTACAGTGAATGATTCAGGCCAGCGCCAAAAAAATGGGCTCGCCTGGCGAGCCCATTTTGTCATGCAGGTAAATCCGGGTTACTTTTTAGCCACTTTTTTCTTGCCGGAAACAGCTTCTTTAAAGCCAGTCCCTGCGCTGAACTTGGGCACAGTGGTTGCGGCGATTTTGATTGTTGCGCCCGTTTTGGGGTTTTTGCCTGTGCGCGCTGCGCGTTTGGCGGATTTGAACGTACCAAAGCCCACGAGCGTTACCGTGTCCCCCTTGGAGACGGCTTTGACCACGGCGGCGATGATGCCGTCCAGCACTTTGCCTGCGGCTGCTTTGCTAACGTCTGCACCTTCAGCTGCAATTTCAATCAGTTCAGCTTTATTCATTCAAAAATACCTCCAGAAATTTATGGGCAGTCACCCAGGAAAATGAAACGCTATTTTTAACTGCACGATTAAAAGCTCGTTTATGCATCTGGCGTAAGGTTTGCGGTGATGATTCCCCCCCCTAAGCAAACGCATGATTCGTAGATTACAACAGATTGTCCGGGTGTAACTGCCCATTGCGGTACAGCAAAAATAACTTCACAGTCATTTGCCGAGATGCGCTCAATCTGGCAAGCGGCATCGGCTTGGCGATAGCGCGTCTTGGCGGCGTATACCCAATGGGTGTGGGGCGGTTTGTCGGAAATCCATGAAAGGCTATTGGCAACAAGGCATTGCGAAAATAAAGCGGGGTGGTTGTGGCCTTGCACAACGTACAGAATGTTGTGTTTCATGTCTTTTTCTGCCACAAACCATGGGGCTTCCGGCGTATTTTTAACGCCACCTATGCCTAGGCCTTCGCGTTGGCCGATGGTGAAATAAGTTAAGCCTTCGTGTGCGCCGATGACCTGGTCCGTGCCCAAAACGCGAATTTCACCCGGTTGTTTGGGGATGTAACGGGAAAGGAATTCTCTAAACGGCCGCTCGCCGATAAAGCAAATGCCGGTGGAATCCTTGCGCGCATGATTGGGCAGGCCGGCTTCTGCGGCAATTTTGCGCACGTCGCGTTTGTACAGTTGCCCGAGCGGAAACAGGGATTTTGAGAGTTGCTGTTGATTGAGCCGGTGCAGAAAATAGCTTTGGTCTTTGGTGCCATCCTCTGCCTTGAGCAGCTGCCACTCACCCAAAAACTGCCTGACTTGCGCATAGTGTCCGGTGGCAATTTTTTCCGCGCCCATGGCCATGGCGTGATCGAGAAAAGATTTGAATTTGATTTCCGAGTTGCACAGCACATCCGGGTTGGGCGTGCGGCCGGCCTGGTACTCGCGCAAAAACTCGGCAAACACGCGGTCCTGGTATTCGGCAGCAAAATTAATGGCCTCAAACTCAATGCCGATGACGTCCGCCACGGCGGCAGCATCGACTAAGTCCTGGCGGGACGAGCAGTATTCGTCGGTATCGTCCCCTTCCCAGTTTTTCATGAAGAGGCCAATGACTTCATAGCCTTGTTGTTTGAGCAGCAAGGCGGCGACGGCTGAGTCAACGCCACCGGACAAGCCAACGACGATTTTTCCTTTTGAGCTTTTGGGCACAGTCATTCCTTTGGGTTTAATCTATTTAACATGAAAGGCTTGGGCAAGCGCGCTGTGCAATCACCGGGGGCGAGCCTTGATGCGGCCTTTCGCGTGCTTCATCATCAGCGGGCGACATTGATTTGCCATGGGCGGCCAGTGCAGCGAAGTGGATGGATTTCATGATTCGGGGCGGCTCATCGGCGCTATGTGCGTTAGGGTGTGGTCTTTATCTTAATCTGCGAGCGGCAAAATCCGTGCAGGCTGGCCATTATCGGCATACCAGCTATCCACCACAAAACGGGGCATGCTGTCCTGCACGGCGTTGTCCGTTGTTTTAATGGTTAATGCCGCCGTGGGCAATGCTTGGGCTGGGGGTAATTCCGCAATGGTCGCGGTGAAGTGCTGAAATATCCAGCCTAGGCGTGTAATGGCCGCCACACGATGAAAACGCAGCGCATGGTGTTGTTCCAACAGCTTTAAAAAGCGTGTCGTTGTGGTCGAATGATCAATGCAATCCATCGTGCCATACATTCCGCTATCGGCAAAATTGCCACCGCGATCGGCATGGATGGGCGTTTGCTCTCCCGCCCAGGCGTACATGCTGCCAATCACGTGGGATAACAACGTACGCTCCTCGCTTGGCGTATGGGCCGCAGCCAGGGTTTGCCGGAGGCTCTCCATCCGGGGGGCAGAAAAACTCGCTGGCGCTTGCGAATGGCAGCCGTAGTTAAAGCACACCAGCACATCTTCATCGGCGTAAGTTGCCGCGGCAGAGAGCAATAACCAAATGGTCAGCGCAAGGCGCATCGTCAGCGTCATAAGGCGGGGGTGGGTTAGTGTTGCCAGTGATTGGGTGTCAGGGTTTTTCTCTGCATTGATCGCTTACGGCTTGCCGTAGTGCCGAATCACTGAGAGCGGAAAGCGTTGCCCGGCAAGATAGTCTGACACGCATTGCCAGATCAGCGGGCTGCGGTGGCGATTCTGGCAGGCTTGGATTTCCTCGGGGGTGAGCCATACTGCACGCACAATGCCCGTGTCAAGCGGGCGTTGTGCTTCGTGTGCGCCCAAGATGCCAGTGAAGGCAAAGCGCAGGTAAGTAATGTCCCCTTGCGGGCGCGGCCACTGATAAATGCCCACCAGTTGGGTGGGGGTGAAGTGCCAGGCAGTTTCTTCCAGCGCTTCACGGGCGCAGGCGGCGATCAGCGATTCACCTTCATCCAGATGCCCGGCGGGTTGATTGAAGCGCAAACCATCGGGTGTTTCTTCTTCAACCATCAAAAAGCGTCCCTCGCGCTCTATGAGCGCGGCAACGGTGACATTGGGTTTCCAGGGGGTGTTCATTGTGTTACGTTGGCCGGCTTATGATTTAAGGATAGGCGTATTTTAGCGCCCCTGCTAAAATCACCGTTTTAACTCATTGATTGCTGGAGATTCCGCCCCATGTCTATGGCTGACCGCGATGGTTTTATTTGGTATGACGGCAAACTCGTCCCTTGGCGTGAAGCCAATACCCACGTTTTAACGCACTCCCTGCACTATGGCCTGGCGGTTTTTGAAGGTGTGCGCGCCTATAAGACGGTTTCCGGCACGGCGATTTTCCGCCTGCAAGAGCATACGGACCGCTTGTTTAATTCAGCGCATATCTACCGCATGCCCATGCCCTGGGATAAGGAAACGCTGATGGCAGCGCAAAAAGAAGTGGTGCGCGCCAATAATCTTGAAGCCTGTTACATCCGCCCGATTGCCTTTTACGGTTCAGAAAAAATGGGTGTCTCGCCGCGTGGCGCGCAGACCCATGTGGCGATTGCGGCCTGGCCTTGGGGTGCGTATCTGGGTGAGGATGGCATTGAAAAAGGCATCCGGGTCAAAACCTCCAGCTATTCGCGCCACCACGTGAATGTGAATATGTCGCGGGCGAAATTTTCCGGCACCTATGCCAATTCCATTTTGGCCAACATGGAAGCCACCGAAGACGGGTATGACGAAGCCTTGCTGCTGGATGTGGATGGCTTTGTCGCCGAAGGCGCAGGAGAAAACCTTTTCATAGTCAAGGATGGCGTGATTTACGAGCCCGAAATCGCTTCCGCGTTGATCGGCATCACGCGCAGTTCAGTGATTACCCTGGCCAACGAGCTGGGCTACAAGGTCGTCACCAAGCGGTTGACGCGTGACGATATTTACATTGCCGATGAAGCCTTCTTCACAGGTACGGCAGCGGAAGTCACGCCGATACGTGAATTGGATAACCGCAAGATCGGTGCGGGCATGCGCGGTTCGGTGACCACGCGCCTGCAAAGCCTGTTTTTTGATGTCGTCAATGGCCGCGCACCGGCGCACGCCCATTGGCTGACGGCGGTTTAAGGGGTTTTTCATGGATACTTCGGGTACGAATCAAGGCGGGCAGTCCGGCCATGCCAGCGATACCAGGGATACGCAGCGCGAGGTGATGGTCACGGCCAGTGATTTGCCGCTCGCTTGCCCGCGCCCCACTTCGCCTTTGTGGGCGAGGCATCCGCGGGTTTTCCTGGATGTGCTGAAAAGCCCGTCTGGCGAAGTGGCCTGCCCTTATTGCGGTACGCGTTACCACTTTACGGGCGGGCGTCCCAGCGGACACCATGGTTGAGCAAATCAACCGGGCTGCTTGACGCATGTTGATCGTCCCGGCCGAGGCCGTTTTGATATTGATGCCAGGCCATCCCGCGTGAAAATTCTTGTTGTCGCACCTGCGTGGATTGGTGATGCGGTACTTGCCCAGCCTTTGCTGGCGAGGTTGAAGCGACAGCATGCGGATGCGCGCATTGAGGTGTTGGCGTCGGCATGGTCAGCGCCGCTTCTGGCGCGCATGATTGAAGTCGATGCGGTGATTACGAGCCCCTTTGCGCATGGCGAATTCAAGTTCTGGGCACGTTTTGCCCTTGGCCGGCAGATCAGGCACGAAGCAGCGGGGCAAGCGTTTACGCACGTTTATGTTCTGCCCAATTCGTGGAAGTCGGCGCTCGTGCCTTTTTTTGCCGGTATTCCCCAGCGCATTGGCTATCAAGGCGAGGCGCGGTTTGGTTTGCTCAATCAGCGCCATGTGCTCGACAAAATCGCCCACCCGCAGCTGGTGCAGCGTTATGCCGCCCTGGCAGGCGCCTTGTCGGCTAGCGAGGCGGCCTTGCTGCGGCCGGTTTTGCAATCTGACCCAGGGCAACAAATGGCTGTCCGCATGGCGTTAGGTTTGCCGCTTGATGCCGCGCCCGTGATATTTTGCCCCGGTGCGGAATATGGCCCGGCCAAGCGTTGGCCTGCCTGGCACTTTGCTAGCCTGGCACGCCGTATCGTCAGCGCCGACAAACCTGTCTGGCTACTGGGTTCGGCCAAGGATGTTGCGCTGGGCGAACAAATTGTGCGTGCGTCAGATGGCGCAGCACTTAACTTGTGCGGCAAAACTACGCTGGATCAAGCCATTGATTTGCTCGCCGCGGCCCGCGCCGCAGTGACCAACGACTCCGGCTTGATGCACGTGGCCGCTGCGCTTGGCCGTCCCGTGGTGGCGCTCTATGGCTCATCGTCGCCGCTGTATACGCCGCCGTTGTCACCGCTGGCGAGCATTGTGCGCCAGGATTTGCCTTGCAGCCCCTGCTTTAAACGCGAGTGCCCGTTAGGACATCTGGATTGTTTGAATGGCCTGACGCCGGACGCCGTGTTGCAGTACCTCGCCCCATTTTTAGCGCCAGAGGCCGCTCATGACTTCCCCTGACGAAACATTCTTTATTACGCCGCAAGATGTCGAACGTGCTTTTTACGAGGCGCTGGAAAAGGGCAACCTGGAAGCCATGATGCGCGTCTGGTCTGATGAGGAGCAAGTGGTCTGTGTGCATCCCGGTGGCGCTGCGCTCATCGGCCAGCGTGCCGTGCATGAGGCCTGGCAGCAGATTTTTGCGCACAGCGGAAAGTTCAATTTGCAGGTGGTGCAACAAACCGCGGTTATCACGCCCTTCGCCGTGATAACCCATGTGCTGGAGCACTTCAGCCAGATCGGCCAAGAAGGTTTGGTGGCGCCCGTGGCCGCCACCAACATTTACACGCGTGGTGTGCTGGGGTGGCGCATGGTGGGTCATCATGCTTCCCCCGCGCCGCCAGACAGCTTGGCCGAAGTGCCGACGGTTTTGCATTAACCACGCCTCCTGCGTGCGTGTCTCCCTGCCTTTCTGCCCAGCGCGTTAATGGATTTGTGTTGTGAGCGCGCGCGCCACGCAATTTACGGACAACCCAAACAGTGCCGGTTTTTCCGCACCAGGCTGGCTGGGCTGCCGCCACGCGCAGACGGTCTGGCCATTGTTGGTCAAAGGCGCCTTGCCAGCCTACCGGCGAGAGCGCTGGGAGACGCCCGACGGGGACTTCATTGATCTGGATTGGGTGGATAAGGCCAGTGTTGCTGAAGACATCAGCTTGGCTGTCACCCCAGGTGAACTCCTCATTGCAGATGATCTGGCGCCGTGCGTTGTCTTGTTTCATGGCCTGGAGGGCAGCTCGCGCAGCCCTTATGCGCGTAGTTTGATGCGCGCCATTCGCCTGCGCGGATGGCGCGGCGTGGTGGTGCATTTTCGTGGCTGCTCCGGCGAGCCGAACCGTTTGCCGCGTGCTTACCATTCGGGGGACGCCGCCGAGATCCACTGGATTTTGCGGCGCCTCAAAGGCTTGCCTTGCCTGCAAGCCGCGCCGCTATTTGCAGTCGGCGTTTCGCTGGGCGGGAATGCGTTGCTCAAATGGCTGGCTGAATCGGCGGCTATGCCAAATGAGAATAAGCCGCTGAAGCCGCTAACCGCTGCTGCTGCGGTTAGCGCACCGTTTGATTTAGCGGCGGCAGAGCATGCGCTAACGCAAGGGGCCAACCCAATCTACGCGCGTTATTTTTTGCGCAGCTTGATCCCCAAAGCGCTTGCTAAGGCCAGGCGATTTCCTGGCTTGGTGGATGTTGCCGCCATAAAACGCAGCCGCCGGTTGCGGGATTTTGACGCGGCAGTCACCGCCCCCTTGCATGGTTATCAACATGCCGATGATTACTATGCGCGCGCGAGTTCCGGCCCGGTGCTGGGGAAAATAGCCACGCCCACATTATTGGTCAATGCGCAGGATGATCCGTTCTTGCCTTGCGAAGCGTTGCCTCGGATTGCCGGTTTGCCCGATGCGGTCACGGCGGCATTTTTGGCGCAAGGCGGACATGCGGGCTTTGTGGGCGGGGGATGGCCGGGGCATATCGACTGGCTGCCACACCATCTGTTGGACTATTTCGGCCGTCATATTTCATTTCATCCGGGCATGTCATAATCCATGCTCTTGTTTGTTACTCCTTGAGCATTCTTGGTGAGCCCAAATGAAAAAATCGACCCGCCCGAAAAATGATCCCACGCCCGCAGCCGAAATTTTCAAGGCTTATGATATCCGTGGCATTGTTGATAAAACTTTAACGCCAGCGGTGGTGCAGTTGATCGGGCAAGCCTTGGGCAGCGAAGCGCGCCGACGTAAAGTCAAAACCATCGCGGTCGGGCGCGACGGCCGTTTATCCGGCGCTGTGTTATCAAAAGCTTTGGCGGACGGCATTGTGCAAACCGGCGTGGATGTCATTGACATCGGCTGCGTGCCCACGCCGTTGAGTTATTTCGCGGCGCATGCCTTGGGCACGGATAGCTGCGTGTCAGTCACCGGCAGCCATAACCCGCCCGATTACAACGGCCTGAAAATGGTGCTCGCCGGGCAGACGCTGTATGGCGAGATGATTCAGGACCTGCGCCGCCGTATCGCCAGCGCCAGCGCTCTGCGTCCCATCGGGAACTTTTCGCATGGCGCCGGGAGCCGTGGCAGCGTGCGCCATGCCGATGTCCGCGCCGCGTATCTCGAACGCATAGTCGGCGATGTGAAACTCGCGCGGCCGATGAAGATCGTGATCGACTGCGGCAATGGCGTGGCCGGGGCGATTGCGCCGGAACTTTTCCGCCGCCTGGGCTGTGAAGTGATCGAGCTGTTCTGCGAGGTGGATGGCAACTTTCCCAACCACCATCCCGACCCATCCAAGCCGGAAAATCTCAAGGATGTGCAGCGCGCATTGCGCAAAACCGATGCCGAACTTGGCCTGGCGTTTGACGGCGATGGAGACCGCTTGGGCGTGGTCACCAAGGATGGCGAAATTATTTATCCCGACCGCCAGCTGATGCTGTTCGCGGCGGACGTGCTCACGCGCAACCCGGGCGCGCAGATCATTTACGACGTGAAGTGCTCGCGCTGGGTGGCAGAATCGATCCGTTACCAAGGCGGCAAGCCTTTGATGTGGAACACCGGCCATGCGCTGATCAAAACCAAGCTCAAGGAAACCGGCGCGCCACTGGCCGGCGAGATGAGCGGCCACATGTTCTTTAAAGAACGCTGGTATGGCTTCGATGATGGCCTGTATGCCGGCGCGCGGCTGCTCGAAATTGTCTCGCGCTGGCCGGATGCGAACTGGCCGTTGAAACATCTGCCGAATGCCATTTCAACGCCCGAACTCAACATCAAGATGAACGAAGGCGAGCCGCATGCCTTGGTGGCCAAGCTGCAAAAGAGCGGAAAATTCCCCACCGCGCGCGAGCTCAATACCATAGATGGGGTGCGCGCCGAATATGCCGATGGCTTTGGCCTGGCGCGCGCGTCAAACACGACGCCGGTGGTGGTTTTGCGCTTTGAGGCTGATACGAAAAAAGCGTTAAAACGAATTCAACAGGAGTTCAAGGCGGCGCTAGAAGCCGCCTGGCCGGGGATTAGCACGGACTTTTCTAGCGGCCATTAAAACGAAAACGATGCACTCAATTATCCCGGAGATCTGCACCGGGATAATTGAGTGGTAGTACTTACTTACCTTCGATCCAAGCTTTAACCGAGGCCAAGGCAGCCGGTAGCGCTGCCGCATCCGTACCCCCCGCCTGCG
>DILC01000012.1 GCA_002424865.1 Rhodocyclaceae bacterium UBA5602
GCCACGGTGTTCTCGTCAATCTCGGTCAAGCCGCCTTCCTGCGCGCGCAAGCAGCCGGCGAAGTAGCGGAAGTGATCAACGCTTAACGGGATGTCGGCGGCCAGCGTTTCGCGGATCGGCTTGCCGTTATCCACCGTTTCGGCATAGGCCAGGAGTTCAAGGTTGGCTTCGATGCGATCGGCGATTTTGAGCAGAATGTTTGCGCGCTGGGCGGGCGGCGTTTTTCCCCAGGCCTCGCTTGCGGCGTGCGCGGCATCCAAGGCCAATTCAATATCTTCCGCGCTGGACCGCGCAGCCTTGGTGTAAGGCGTGCCGTTGATCGGCGTGATGACATCGAAGTATTGCCCTTTGACCGGGGCGACCCAGCGGCCGCCGATGAAGTTGTCATATTGGGACTGGTATTCAACCTTGGCGCCAGCGGCGCCGGGTAGGGCGTAAATCATGGGGCTCTCCTTTGGATTTGATTGTTTTTGCTCAGGCACAATGTTAAATTTTTCCTGGCCGTAGCGGGAGAGCTTACTGCTTTTTTGCCGCCGCTGATACTCAGCCGCCGCTGGACACTTTGAACTGGCCCATGAGCTTATCAAGACTATCAGCCGCGCCGCTGATGAGTGCCGTGCTGCGGCTGGAATCATCCACCGAGCGATGTAGCGATTCGACAACTGCAGCGATGCGTTCGATGCGGCTGCCGTTGGCCAGCGTAGCGGCTTTGAGTGCGTCGATGGTATCGAACAGGTGGGTCAGGATGTCTTGCACCTCGCGCTTTTCGGTGGCGGCTTCAGCGGCAATGCGCAGGCCTTCTTCCAGCTCCAGCATGCCACTGTCCATGCTGCTGACGGCAGTTTGCGCGCGCTGCTGGATGCCGTCGATCATGGTGGCAATTTCGCGTGTGGCGAGCGCCGTGCGTCCGGCCAGTTTTTTGACTTCGTCAGCCACTACGGCAAAGCCACGGCCAGCCTCGCCAGCGCGGGCCGCCTCGATGGCGGCATTTAACGCCAACAGGTTGGTCTGGTTGGCGATATCGCTGATTGCCGTGCCAATCTGCCCGACGTGTGCGGTGCTGGTTTCCAGATCACGAATGGTTTGAGTTGCATTGCCGACTGACTGAAGAATGTCGGCGCTGTGGGTTTGTACGCTTTGCAGTTGCAAGCGCGTGTCTTCAGCCACCTTGGCAACCGCGTTGCGCATAGCCTCCACTTTCTGATTGGCGACACTGATGTCTTCCGCCTGGCTGTGCAGTGACGCTTCGGTAGCGCGCATTTCTTCGGCCATGCTGGCCGATGCCTGGGCGGTTTCCCGGCTCTTGAGCTGCAAGATGGCATTGCTTTTGCCGATTTCCTGATTGGTCTGGATGACGCGGCGGATGATCTGCTCCAGATTGTCGATGAAGCTGTTGGTCCATTGCGACAAGACCGAGAGTTCGTCGTTTTGATGCGCCTGTGCCGGGGGCAGGCGCTGGCTCAGGTCCCCGCCGCCTTCGGCGATGCTGCGCAATACATGACTCATCTGGTGCAGACGCCGTGACATGGGCGCAAGGCCAACGCGGTGAAACAACACCCCGCCCAGCAAGAGCATCAGCGGTGTGGCCAGGCCGCCAATCAAACCGGTCAGCAGGCTGGGCCAGGCCATCAAACCCACGGCGTGCCGCATCCCTTCGCCCAGCGCAAAAGCCGACAGCGTGAGCAGCAAAAACAGGCGTTGCAACTTGAAGCCAAGACCTCGATAGCGGTAGGCTTCTTCCAGGTCGGCTTCGCACATCATGCCCCAGCGGTCCGGCGAATGCGGCAGGCTGAAAGTGATGCCCTTGCCAATCACCGGAATATGGCGGTAATCGGCATAGCCCGGGTAGTTCACAAAGCAGTTCTGGCCATTGCGTATGGTTTCACGGACGCCGGGATGCAATTGACCTGTAGCCGGGTCGTTGAATAACAGTTCAAGCTCGGTGTGTTCTTTGACTCGCACGGTGCCAAAATCTGTGCGCACGCCCTGCTTCAAGTTGTCCCCTAGCGAAAAAGTGGCGTCTTCAAACCGCGAACGCGACAAGGCGGTGCCGGGCTGGATGTTGCGGTCAAAAACGGATTGCACCATGAACAGGTAGTTATCGCCCGAATCCTTGAAAATATGACCGGCTTCGCGCTGGATCAGGTCGCCAACGACATCATTGGGCACGCGACCGCAAAGCGCGCCCAGCAACTGGCCGTCGCGCGACAGCGGGTAGTAGAACATCAGCGTTACCGCATCATGGAAGCGGGAGGTGGATGGGGGGAGCGCGCGGGTGGCCGGGTCGGCATAGGGGCCATGCAGAAAAGGCGCCGCGAGACCGGCAGCAAGGGCTTGGCGCGGCAGATCGCGCGCGCCAATGCGGGCTGGCTGGGTCGATTCCTGTACCACGCCATCGGGCGAAACAAGGAATAACTCGGAAAAATCCCGCGCCAGGGCTTGCTTTTCCAGTAGCAAGGGACGAATCGAATTTGCCGGGCTGGCCTGGATTTCCCCGGCCAGACTGGCGATTTTCTGCCAGCCATCTTCTGCCCACTGCTGCAGTAACCTGACCCGGGTATGGGCGAAGCCTTCGAAGGCTTGTTCCAGCGAAGGGCGCAGATCGCGGTTAAGAAAAGTCGCCCAGCCCATGCTGAGCTTGCCAGTTTTGCCCAAGAAGGGCAGCCAGTGACGTTCAGCGGCAGAGAGATTCATGTCAAGTTGGTCAGTCATAAGCAATGCGGAAAAATCAATGGCAAAAGGATGCCGACAAGCCATAGCAACCCGCATGCCATTGTGGTGCGCTCATGTAACTAGATGAATATAAATGATTTAATTTACAGAAACAATTCACAGCACTATTTTGGTGCGGGTGCCGATTTGCTTCTGGTGCGCCGGGCACTATGGCGGTGCTAACGCGCATGGTCGCCAGCGCCCATGCGCGAGGATGAAAAAACGCCCCCACCCCGCGCCCTAGGGCGGGGCTTCCAATCGGCTCGCTGCGCGAGAGGCGTGACCCGGCATCAAATGGCGTTGTTTCACGCTAAACCATGTATCAGAATAGGTTATGGCATGATGTCCGTTTGTTATCAACCAGCGGGGTGATTCATGATTGACGTTTATTCCTGGCCTACGCCCAACGGGCACAAGGTGCACATCATGCTCGAAGAGTGTGGCTTCAAACTCGGGCGCGACTGGCAAGTGCATCCGATTGATATTGGTGCGGGCGATCAGTTTTCATCGGCATTTTTGAAGATCAGCCCGAACAATAAAATTCCCGCGCTGGTGGATACGGATGGGCCTGATGGAAAACCCATTGCCTTGTTTGAATCGGGCGCGATTTTGCTGTATCTGGCGGCGAAAACAGGCAAGTTTTTACCCAAAAGCGACCGGCAGAAATTCGAGGTCTTGCAGTGGCTGATGTTCCAGATGGGCGGCGTGGGCCCCATGCTGGGGCAGGCGCATCACTTTCGCATTTACGCGCCGGAGAAAATTGACTACGCGGTGAATCGCTACACCAACGAGGCCAGGCGGCTGTATGGGGTGATGAACCAACAGCTCACCCGCCATCGCTTCATTGCCGGAAGCCGCTATTCGATTGCCGATATGGCGATCTTTCCGTGGTTGCGCAGCTGGCAGAATCAGGGCATTGATTGGGCGGATTATCCGGCGTTGAAAAAATGGTTTGACGGCATTGCCGAGCGGCCGGCGGTCAAGCGTGGCGTGGCGGTGCTGGCGGATTTGAGGAAGCCCTTGACGGACGATAAGGCGCGGGATGTGCTGTTTGGCAAAGCACAGTACCAAAAAAGATAAACGCCGCGATAAAAACCATGGCCGTGCGTCTTGAACGCCGTCCCGCCAGCGCCGACTTTTTTGCGCAGGCATTGTGTTTCAGGTTTTTTTCGCGCGCGGGTGCGCCACGTCGTATATTTTCGCCAGATGCTGAAAATCCAGATGGGTGTAAATCTGCGTGGCGGCGATGCTGGCGTGGCCGAGCATGTCCTGCACGGCGCGTAAATCGCCGGACGATTGGAGCACATGCGAGGCGAATGAATGGCGCAGCATGTGCGGGTGCACCTGCATGCCTAGCCCTTGCTGTTGCGCCCAGCGCGCCAGGCGTTTTTCTACCTGGCGGGGGGTCAAGCGCGTGCCAAAACGGCCGGTGAATAAGGCGGGCTGATCCGCTGGTGCGTAGTTCGGCCGTATCGTCAGCCAGGCGCTGAGCGCTATTTTGGCTTGGTTGCCCAGCGGCACGGTGCGGGTTTTTTGCCGCTTGCCGGTGACAGTCACTTCGTCATTGGTTAAATCCAGACCGCCCGGCCAGTCAAGGCTCACCAATTCGGCCAGGCGCAGGCCGGAGGAATACAACAACTCGAACATGGCCGCATCGCGGGTTTCCAGACCGTCGCCGGGCTCGGCATTGAGCAAGGCGGCCATTTGATCGGCGCCCAGCGCCTTGGGCAAGGTGCGCGGGCGTTTGGGCGCTTTCAAGGGCTCGGCCGGGTTGTGCGAGATCGCGCCGCGGCGGGCTAGCCAGGCGTAAAAACTGCGCCAGGCGGAGAGCGTACGCGCAATCGAGCGTGGTGCAAGTTCGGCGGCGTGCAGTTGCATAAGGCCACGCCGCAGGTGCGCAGTGGTGAGTGCTGCAGGCGAAGTATTCAGCGCTGCTGCAGTTTGGCTTGGCGCAACGGGTGCGAGTGCTTGCAAGCGCAGCAAATCGCGCCGATAGGCGTCTAGCGTGTGCGGGCTGGCGCGGTGTTGAATGGCCCGTTCAGATAAAAACTGTGCACATAACGGGTGCAGCGCTACGGGGTGCGGTGCGGTGCCATTTGCGTCCGATGGGGCCATTTGTTTAGCGTGAAACAACGCCATTTGATGCCGGGCCAGCGCTCCCGCGCAGCGAGCCAGACAGCCACCTCCCCTGTGCGGGGAGCGGGGCGGGAAGACGCGCCGCCTGCGTCGCGCCGCCGCAGCCGNNCGGCTGGCTGTGCAAAGCCAGCCGTGGGCCGCAAAGCGGCTAGGAGGGGGCGGGCCTTTATGCTGCCTTTCGCGTTTTTCATCATCAATGAGTGGCCTCTCTTGCCATGAGCGTCAAGTGCTGCCTGCAACATGTCATTCACCCTGTTTTGCGCGGTTGAACCCAATCTTCAGTTGTTCACGATGTGCTTGATGTCGGCAGGGGCAGGGGGCGGAGCACGCGTTGCAATGCGGCGGCCACCATGTCGCCTATGCGTTCAAGATACAACGTGCCCAGGGCTGGATAAAACCGGCTGGCTTCTTCGCTGGCCATGACCAGCAAACCAAAACAGCTGTCATGCGCATCGCGCAACGGCACTTGCGCCATGGAGCGCAAGTGCGCGGCGGCTTCGCCAAACCAGGCCACCGCCGCTTGCTCTGAGGCCGGACCGCACAGCGGATGCTTCAAGCTGGCGGCGAAGTTTTGTGTGGTCTCGTCCACTGGGTCGGCAAAGTGTTTGCCATGGGGTAAATTCCACACCCGCAAGGTAACGTGCGGCACAGAAAACGCGCCGCCCAGATGGGCATAAATCATGCGCATGAGCGTCGCTTCATCCTGCGCGCTAATCAAGGCCACAGCAAGGTTGTGCACCTTGTCCGAGATGGCGTCGTTTTCGTTGCCGAAGGTGATGAGCTCGGCGAGTTTGGCTTCCAGCGTGCGTACTTTGTCGCGCAGGGTGAAGAGCTGTTTTTCAGTGATGGAAATCGCCCGTCCGGTGTGCGGGTCGGGTAGGGTCATGAGCGCTAGCACGTCGGTGTAGGCATCAAAAAATTCAGGATGGTTGTGCAGGTAATGGGCGACTTTTTCCGCGGTGATGTCCGTGTTCATGCGAGGGTCCTTGATTATGCAGTTTAGATATTGGCTGGTTCGGTGGTGATAAAATTCATGCGTCAGGCAAATCCATTTCACCGCTAAAGACGCTCACCGCCGGGCCCGTGAGCAGCACGCTGCCCTGGCCGTCCCAGGCGATGGACAAATCGCCGCCCTGCGTGACCACGCGCACCGGCGAGGCGAGCATCCCGCGGCGTATGCCCGCCACAACCGCTGCGCAAGCGCCGGTGCCGCAAGCCAGCGTTTCCCCTGCGCCGCGTTCATACACGCGCAGGCGGATGGTGTGCGCATCAATCATTTGCATGAATCCGGCATTCACGCGCTGCGGAAAGCGCGGGTGCGATTCGATCAACGGGCCGAGTTTTTCAACAGGCGCGGTGTCAGTGTCGGCCACCACTTGCACGGCATGCGGGTTGCCCATGGAAACGACGGTGATGTCTATTGCCGTGTCACCCACTTGCAGGGGCTGAATGATCGCCTGGCTCTCGCTGATAAAGGGGATTTCGGCGGGCAAGAAACGCGGCTGGCCCATGTCGACCGTGACCTGGCCGTTGTCTTCCAGCCGGGGCGAAATAATGCCGGACAGGGTTTCCACGCGGATCTGGCGTTGCGTGGTGAGGCCTTCGTCATGCACAAAGCGCACAAAGCAGCGTGCGCCGTTGCCGCATTGTTCCACTTCGCCGCCATCGGCATTGAAAATCCGGTAACGAAAATCCGCTTCGGGCAGAGTGGCTTTTTCAACCACCAGAATCTGGTCGCAACCGACGCCAAAGTGCCGGTCGGCGAGTTTCTTGATCTGCGCGGGCGGGAGCGAAAACGGTTGATTCGTGGCATTGATGACAACAAAATCATTGCCTGCGCCCTGCATTTTGGTAAAGCGGATTTTCATAAGCGAATGGTAGAGCTGGTGACGGGTGGTGATCTGCGGAATTGCGCGGGAATATTAACGTGAAACAACGCCATTGGGCGCCAACTCGCCCCTCTCGCGCAGCGGGCCAGATAGAAACCTCCTCGCGGATGGGAGGGGCGGGACTTTATGCTGCATGTCGCAGGTTTCATCATCAGCGGGTGGTATTTGTTTGCCATGAGCGGCTTGCCATGGGCGTTAGCGGTAAAAACTGGCTTCGCCCGGCGGGCGGGTTTTGAAGCGTTTGTGCAGCCAATAGTACTGCGCGGGCGTGCGCAAAATCTCGTTTTCCAAAAACGCATTCATGCGCCGCGTGTCGGCGGATAAATCGTCCATGGCGGTGTGCGCGGCATCTTTTGCAGGAAAATTTTTCCACGGCTCGCCGACTTCGATTTCATAATGGCAGCCCTTCATGCGCGTGATGATCGGGATCACGGTTGCGCCCGTCAGTTTGGCGAGGCGCGAAAGCCCCGTAATGGTGGCGGCAGGCACGCCAAAAAATGGCACGAAGAGCGCATCCTTGGCGCCATAATCCATGTCAGGCAGATAATAAAAAGGCCGCCCTTCACGGATTGGGCGAATGACGGATTTGACGCCATCCTGACGCGAAAACAGCGCGGTTTTGCCAAAGCGCAAACGCCCTTTGCGTAATGCCGTATTGAAGGTTTCGTTTTTTGCCCGCGCATAAATGGTAACCATGGGCAGATCCATCGCCAGCCGGATCCAGCCCGCATCCAGGCCCACAAAATGCGGTGCGAAAAAAATGACCGGCTGGCCTTGGCAGGCCGTTAAACGTTCGCCATGAAGAATCGTGACAATGCGCCGAATGCGCGCGGGGGATGCCCACCACCACACGCCAAGCTCGAGCATGTTGCGGCCGAAGTAAGCAAAGTGCCGTCTCGCCAGCGCCGACTTTTCCGCAGGCGGCAATTGCGGAAAGCACAAGCCCAGGTTGGTGAGCGTGATGCGCCGCCGCTCGCCGATCAAATGGTACAAAAGCCAACCCAGCCCGCGTCCCAAAGCGGCGAGCAGCGGCATGGGCAGCCAATGCAGCAGCCACATCACGGCGAGCAATAAATGGGTCATGGCGGGGTTAAGCCTTTGTCATGGCCTTGCGTACCGGGCGGCGCTTTGTAACGGTTGTAACCCCACAAGTATTGCGCCGGACACAGGCGGATCACGCGCTCAATTTCTGCATTGATTTGCCCGGCACGGGCCGCCAGGTCGCCCGTCAAGGCTTGCGACAGGGGGAAAAAGCGCAAGTGATAACCCGCGCCGTAAGGCAGCCGCTCGGCATAGGTGAGGATGACCGTGGCACCGGTTTCAGCCAGGCGGGCGGCCAGCGTCACGGTGTAGGCCGGGCGACCAAAAAAAGGTGCCCACACGCCCTCGCCTTTGCTGGGCACCTGGTCTGGCAACATGCCCACGGCCTCGCCTTGCTTCAAGGCTTTTAACAAGCGCCGCACCCCGGACATGTCCGCCGCCGCCAGATGGAAATTGCTTCCCCGGCCTTGTCGCATCAGGGGTTCTAGCCAAGCTTGCTTGGGCGGGCGAAACATTACCGTTAAAGGCGGTTTGCGTGCGGCGACATATTGTGCGGTAATTTCAAAACATCCCAGATGCGGCGTTAAAAACAGGATGCCCCGGCCGGTTGCATACGCTGCTTCCAAAAGCTCCCAGCCGGAAACCTTGACCACCCGGCCAACTACTTCGGCTTGCGGGCGCAGCCAGAGTTTGGGAAGTTCCAACAGCCCTTTGCCCGCTTCGGCAACCGCGGCGCGCTGATAGGCGGATAAGCCCGCCAAGGCCATATTGCTGGCAAAGGTACGGCGATAGGTGGGCGACAAAACCCACGTGAGCCAGCCGATCAATGCGCCCAGGTTGTGCAGTAGCGGCAGGGGCAGATAAGCGCAGAGGCGGAATAACAAGGACATAAAAGGTTCAGGCGTGAAAAAACAGAAACGGAGCCCCGTGTGCTATCGAGCGCAGCGAGCCGATTGGAAGCCCCGCCCTGGGGCGGGGTGTGGGGTGGGGGCGGGACTTTATGCTGCCTTTCGCGTATTTCATCATCAGAGGGTGGTATTTGCTTACCATGAGCGTTGGTCAGGCGAGAAGGAAAGGTAAGGGTAAAAAGAATCAACTGCGAATTATCGGCGAATTATTGGCAAATGAGGCTTTGAATTGCGCAGCGTGGGGTTCAAGGTAGTTCGGCCGTCTTTGCTGCAGTGGGGTAACTACTGGTTTCATGAGGGTTTTAGGAAAGGAAACGCATGGTGTGGCGCAGATTGGATTACAATGGGCGCTTCCGCTGGGTTAATGACAACTTGTGAGGCGGAGAAGGTGCTGGCGCATTGCGCCGGGATTGAAAAATCAAATTCACTAAAGCGTCGCTTGCTCTAGCCCCAGGAGCCTGCCTCGCCAGTTTCGCGGGGCATTTCCATTTGGAGCTTTGAGCACATGAGTCAATCTTACTTTTTTACCTCGGAATCCGTATCCGAAGGCCATCCCGATAAAGTCGCGGACCAGATTTCAGACGCCATCCTGGACGCCATCCTGGCGCAAGACGCGTACTCTCGCGTCGCGGCAGAAACCCTGTGCAACACAGGCCTAGTGGTGTTGGCCGGTGAGATCACCACCAAAGCCAATGTCGATTACATCCACATTGCGCGCGAAACCTTAAAGCGCATCGGTTACGACAACACCGAATCCGGTATCGACTACAAAGGCTGCGCAGTGCTGGTCGCCTACGACAAGCAGTCGCCCGACATCGCCCAGGGCGTGAATAAAGCCTACGACGACGACTTGAACCAAGGCGCTGGCGATCAAGGTTTGATGTTTGGCTATGCCTGCAACGAGACGCCTTCGCTAATGCCTTTGCCGATTTACCTGTCGCACCGCCTGGTGGAGCGGCAATCGCAGTTGCGCCGCGACGGCCGCCTGCCTTGGCTGCGCCCGGATGCCAAATCGCAAGTCACCATCCGTTATGAAGATGGCCGTGCGCATTCGATTGATACCGTGGTCTTATCCACCCAGCATGCAGCCGACATGGAACTGCCGCAGATTCGCGATGCGGTGATTGAAGAGATCATCAAGCCGACCCTGCCTAAAGAGCTGATCAAGGGCGACATCAAGTTTCTGGTGAACCCCACCGGTCGTTTTGTGATTGGCGGCCCGCAAGGCGATTGCGGCTTGACCGGGCGTAAGATCATTGTCGATACCTACGGTGGCGCAGCCCCGCATGGCGGCGGTGCGTTTTCCGGCAAAGATCCTTCTAAAGTCGATCGCTCGGCGGCTTACGCTGGCCGCTATGTGGCCAAGAACATTGTGGCCGCTGGCCTGGCGGACAAGTGCCTGGTGCAGATTTCTTACGCCATCGGCGTGGCGCAGCCGACATCCGTTTGGGTCACCACGCAAGGCACGGGGAAAATTTCCGACGAGAAAATTGCCGGGCTGGTCAAGCGGCATTTTGACCTGCGCCCCAAAGGGATTGTGACGATGCTGAACCTGCTTCGCCCGATTTATGAAAAAACGGCAGCCTATGGCCACTTTGGCCGTGACGAGCCTGAGTTTACTTGGGAAAACATCGACAAGGCCGCTGCTTTGCGGGCAGATGCCGGGCTGTAAGCCCATGTCGTTTTTAATTAAGCAAGCGCAACTAAGTTAACGCCAGCCCATCCAACGCTGCACGTGAAAGTTGTTCAACTGCCGCCGCTTATTTGGGCGGAGCCAGTTAAACTGGAACGAGGGGTTGGGTGCGCTGTTTCCTGAGCACAGGGTTTGACAGTCAGTGTGATCGCGAGTGGCTTTCAGCGCATTCCAAAACGACATCAAAGGATACAGACACTGAGGGTTTGGTCATGCAGGATTTAGCAAAAAATGTATTGGGCGGCGTGTTGCGATCGTGCAGCACCGACCCCATGACGGGCTTTTTGCGCAACGGTTGTTGCCAGGTGACGGATGAAGATGTGGGTAACCATGGCGTGTGCGTGGTGCTGACAGCCGAGTTTTTGGCCTTTTCCGCGGCACGGGGCAACGATTTATCCACGCCACGGCTCGAGTATGAATTTCCCGGCTTGAAACCTGGCGACCGCTGGTGTTTGTGTTCCGCGCGCTGGCAAGAGGCCTTGCTGGCAGGCAAGGCGCCGCAAGTGGTGCTGGAAGCCACTTCAATCGCTGCGCTCGAATTTGTGCGGCTGGAAGACTTGCAACGCTTTGCCGTGGATGCAAACTCGGAAAAATCATGAGCGCGGTTTATGGCTTCACGGCGCAAGCCATTGACGGTCGGCTACGCAAGCTGACGGATTACCGCGACCAGGTGTTGTTGATCGTGAATGTCGCCAGCCGATGCGGCTTTACGCCGCAATATGCGGGGCTGGAGGCGCTGTGGCAAAAGTATCGCGAACGCGGTTTGGTGGTGCTGGGTTTCCCGTGCAATCAGTTCGGCGGCCAGGAGCCGTGGGATGAGGCCGCGATTGCCGGGTTTTGCAGCAGTAAATATGACGTGAGCTTTCCGTTGCTTGCCAAGGTGGAAGTCAATGGCGATGCAGCGCATCCGCTCTGGCGGCATCTCAAAAAGGCCGCGCCCGGGGTGTTGGGAAGCGAGCGAATCAAATGGAACTTCACCAAGTTTTTGGTGAATCGCGCAGGTCAAGTGGTCAAGCGTTATGGGCCGATCACCAGGCCTGAGCAAATCAGCGCGGATATTGAACGTTTGCTGTAGCAGAATTTAACGTGGAAGGCTTGGGCACGTGCGCTGTGCCATCACCGGGCGCAACGCGCCAAATGGAAGCCTCCCCGAGATGGGGCTGGGCGGGGGCGGCACAGCGGTGCTATGCGCGTTAGTCTATGTCCCCATCGACATAAAACCAGCGCCCGTCTTCGCGCACAAAACGGCTGACTTCATGCAGTCGCACCGCCCGCCCATTGCGCCGGTAACGGGCGACAAATTCCACCGTTGCCGCATCCCCAGCCGGAATGGACCGCTTGACCTCCAGGCCAAGCCATTGCGGTGCGGGTTGAGCCTCTGCCGGGCTTGATAAATCCAGCGAGGCTGGTCGCGTGGACGCATGCCAGCTGGCCAATAAATACGCTTCATTGTTTAGCACATACGCCGTATAGCGCGAACGCATCAAGGTTTCTGCATCCGGCGCAATCTGGCCTACGTGCAAGCGCCCGCAGCAGTCGGCATAAGTTACAGGCCGTCCGCATGGGCATGGTTTAGTCATCGGCGTTGGGTGTTTGGGCATGATCGCTTGAATGGACAGGTTGCATGAATGGATGGCTGGATATTTTTGCTTTTGACCTTTTGTCTTGCGCCCACACCGTTTGCAGTAGCGCATCCATCGCCATGCCGGCCTGTGCGGCGTTTGGATGATTCACCATAAACACCACCACCCAGTACCTGCCGCATTGATCGCGCACATAACCCGCCATGCTTTTGACGCCATCGAGCGTGCCGGTTTTGATGTGCGCTTGCCCGGTAATGCCCTCGTTTTGCAGGCGTTTTTTCATCGTGCCATCCACGCCGGCCAGCGGTAGGGAGGCGACGAGTTCAGGCATCATCGCGCTACGCCAGGCGAACTGCAACAAGCGGTTCATGCTGGCAGCAGAGAGCCTTTCCACGCGCGATAAACCGGCGCCATTTTCAATCACCAGCTCAGGCATGCCCAGATTGCGTTGCCGCAACCAATTTTGTATCGCATTCGCCCCATCGGCGGGCTGCGCAGGCTGGCTGCCAGATGCCGCACCCAAGGTGAGCAAGAGCTGGCGCGCCATGACGTTATTGCTGTATTTGTTGATGTCGCGCACGATGTCGCCCAGAAAAGTCGGCGCTGGCGAGACGGCGAATAAGCGTGCCTCGGCAGGCAAAACGCCCGTCCGCACGTGGCCGCGCATTTGTCCGCCAAGCTCCGCCCATAAGGCGGTAAATACGTACTGCATAAAGCGCGCGTGGTCAGGCAGGCCGATGTGCCAGCTTTGCTCGCCGCAAGCCAGCGGATAAGCGCCGTCCAGGATCAGCTGATCGGAGACGTTCGGTGCGGCGCCGGGTTCGATGCCCACCGTCAAACGCTCGCGCCACTCGCCGCAATCAGCCTGCGCTTCGCTATGCAATTGATTGACGATGGTCAAGCCCTGCAGCGGCGGCTCGCTGAGCAGTTGCGGCGGCGGGGCGGGTGCATTTTCCGCGTCGCTGGACGCTAAGGCGGATGGCATGGCAGGCGGCAAAATGCGCAAGCTGAGCGTATTAAAGTTCAGCAACAAGGCATTCGGCGCCACGTTGTACGGGCGCAGCGGATACTCATCGAACGCGGCGGCTGCTTTGGCATCCAGCCAAAACAGCTGGCTATCCAGCACAACATCCCCCCGAATCTCGCGCAGTCCGCGTTGTCGCATCTCGCGCAACCAGCGCCACAGTTGTTCGTATGTGAATTTGGGGTCGCCCCCGCCTTGCAAATACAAGTTGCCATGCAATACGCCTTCACGCAGCGTGCCATCCACCCACGCCCGGGTTTGCCAGCGGTAAGCCGGGCCCAGCGTATCCAGCGCGACAAAAGTGGTCAGCAGTTTCATGGTGGAGGCCGGGTTCATGGCCTTGTTGGCGTTCACTGTCCAGCGCGCTGAGCGCGCATCCGTTGCTTGCACCACCACAGCCACTGCCGATAAGGGAATAGCCGCAGCTTTTAGCGCTTGGGTGACTGATGGCGGCAAGCCACCGGCACAAGCGGTGCTGGCGTAAAAAATCAGTGCAATGACAATGTAAAGAGAGCGATTTAGCATGGGCGTGCAGGTCATTTGAAAATTATTTGTTTTTATATCATTATGAATTGTAAGTACTTTTTTTTATTCCTGAGTTTTTATCTGGCGGGATGCCTGGCTGCCCTTGAAATACCCTCATCCAGCCCTTATCATTAGCACTCGCTTGGATAGAGTGCTAATGAAAGCAGCCTGTCCAGCTTTTTTCCGCAGAGCGCGGCTCTGTATCATCAACCATCCGTAGGAGAAATTGAATGAAAATCCGTCCCTTGCATGATCGCGTGATCGTCAAGCGTCTCGAAGAAGAGCGTAAAACTGCCTCTGGCATTGTGATTCCCGATGCCGCTGCTGAAAAACCTGACCAGGGTGAAGTGATTGCCGTGGGTAACGGCAAGATTCAAGAAGATGGCAAGGTGCGCCCCATGTCACTGAAAGTCGGTGACCGTGTGTTGTTCGGCAAATACTCCGGCCAGGCTGTCAAAGTGGACGGCGAGGAGTTGCTGGTGATGCGTGAAGAAGACGTCATGGGCGTTGTCGAGGCTTAATTGACCTGATTTTTTCTCATTTGGCATCAATTGCCCACATCCTGACTTAATTTAAAGAATTCAAGGAGATACATCAATGGCTGCAAAAGAAGTTCTATTTGGCGACTCAGCGCGTCAACGCATGGTTCGTGGCGTCAACATTCTGGCTGACGCAGTTAAAGTGACCCTTGGCCCCAAAGGCCGCAATGTCGTGCTCGACCGTTCATTCGGCGCGCCTACCGTCACCAAGGACGGTGTTTCGGTTGCCAAGGAAATCGAACTGAAAGACAAGTTCGAGAACATGGGCGCACAAATGGTCAAAGAAGTCGCTTCCAAGACTTCCGACATCGCAGGTGACGGTACCACCACCGCTACCGTGCTGGCTCAATCTATCGTTCGCGAAGGCATGAAGTTCGTTGCCGCTGGCATGAACCCGATGGATCTGAAGCGCGGCATCGACAAGGCGGTGATCGGCTTGATCGAAGAGCTGAAGAAAATCTCCAAACCCTGCACCACGACCAACGAGATCGCCCAAGTCGGTTCGATTTCCGCTAACTCCGATGCTGACATCGGCCAAATCATCGCCACTGCGATGGACAAAGTGGGCAAAGAAGGCGTGATCACCGTCGAAGACGGCAAATCACTGCAGAACGAACTCGAAGTGGTTGAAGGCATGCAGTTTGACCGCGGCTACCTCTCGCCCTACTTCATCAACAATCCCGACAAGCAAATCGCGATCCTGGACAATCCTTTCGTGCTTTTGCATGACAAGAAAATCTCCAACATTCGTGACTTGCTCCCCCTGCTGGAGCAAGTCGCCAAAGCTGGCCGTCCCTTGCTGATTGTCGCTGAAGATGTCGATGGCGAAGCGCTGGCCACCCTGGTGGTGAACAACATCCGCGGCATCTTGAAGACCGTGGCTGTTAAAGCCCCTGGCTTCGGTGATCGCCGCAAAGCCATGCTGGAAGACATCGCTATCCTGACCGGCGGCACCGTGATTGCTGAAGAAGTTGGCCTGACACTCGAAAAAGCGACGCTCGCTGAAATGGGTCAAGCCAAGCGTGTTGAAGTGGCTAAGGAAAACACCACCATCATTGATGGCGCCGGCAAGGAAGAGACCATCAAAGCCCGCGTATCGCAAGTGCGTGTTCAAATCGACGAGGCTACTAGCGACTATGACAAGGAAAAGTTGCAAGAGCGCGTGGCTAAACTGGCTGGCGGTGTTGCGCTGATCAAAGTCGGTGCTGCAACCGAAGTTGAAATGAAAGAGAAAAAAGCCCGCGTGGAAGACGCGCTGCATGCAACCCGTGCGGCCGTTGAAGAGGGTATCGTTCCTGGCGGCGGTGTTGCCCTGTTGCGTGCCCGCGCTTCTGTTTCGGTTAAAGGCGACAACCACGAGCAAGACGCAGGCATCAAGATTGTCCTGCGTGCGATCGAACAGCCGTTGCGTGAAATCGCTGCGAATGCAGGCGATGAGCCTTCCGTGGTGATCAACAAAGTGCTGGAAGGCAAAGGCAATTTTGGTTACAACGCTTCAACCGGCGAATACGGCGATATGGTGCAAATGGGCGTGCTGGATCCGACCAAGGTGACCCGCACCGCATTGCAAAATGCGGCATCGGTTGCTGGCCTGATGCTGACAACGGATTGTATGGTCTCCGAGCTGGTAGAAGAAAAACCCGCTGGCGGCATGGGCGGCGGCATGGGTGGCATGGGTGGTATGGGCGGCATGGGTGGCATGGACATGGGGATGTAATTTTCCCTTTGTCATGGAGAGAGCCGGCGCTAAAAAGCCGACTCTTTTGCATACCATAACATTTCGCCTAAGTGCGGTTTGTCAGAAAAACCCGACACCTGTCGGGTTTTTTTGTTTGGCAAGAAAAAGTTGTAAGATCGGCACCTCGTTGATTGGTTGTTACGAACTTTTACAAAATTTCTCAGCCAACCGGATACCGAATTTTGCATGAGTGGGCATCAGGCTATATGGGTTCGAGACCAAAAGTCTCCCAGACCAGTAGCGCCCTCCAAGGCTGCCTTTAACTTTATTGTATGGGCAGCCGCAGTTGCCAAGGCAATACCCAATGTCAAAACAGGTGGTGACATGAGCAGGCCAGACTGGCTGTAACAGCCAGCGTCATGCACCTGAGAAAGCTGGGGGAGGAGAAGGGGAATACCCCGCCACGTTAAGCCGGCCCGCAAGGGTCGGCTTTTTATTTTGTGCGCCCAGCCAGGCGCGCTCCTGTGGGTGCAAGTCCCACCGCAAGTTGATCACAGCGGATGAAGCGAAGCGCAACTGCATGAGGGTGGCCGAGTGTGGGGAGAAAGCGTGGGGCATAAACTGCGGGCTGATGAACAAGAAGCGGATGGAAGGCGCTGCCGATGGCGGCACTGACAAAATTCAGGACATTCCCCCGATGCATCAAACCACGTATTGGCAACATGCACATAATTTAAACCATTGAAACTTCAAATCTTTTTTCATTTTGCTAGGTATATTGTGCTACATGCATTAGTTTTCTTTGACGCAACGATGTCAAGCCCCTATAATGAACAACCTTATCGGCCGGGTAGCTCAGTCGGTAGAGCAACGGACTGAAAATCCGTGTGTCGACAGTTCGATTCTGTCCCCGGCCACCACAATTTAACGCCCAACTGTTCTCAGTTGGGCGTTTCCATTTGTACTTCCCGCAAGCCACGCGGGGATCGCGCCCATTCTGCGTGTGCCGGGGGTGGGCACGGACTGTGCCGAAGGGCCGCCGGTTTGACTCTCGTCTGCCCTCTGTTCTCTCAAAATCTCCACCAACTCTTTCGCCGTGGCACGCGCCCATTGCCTTCTGCGGCAAGGAATTATGCGTGCGTCTGCTTTTCGGGTTTGACTGCTGGCTTGGATGACCAGCCCATTACGGAGGCTGCCACCGGTACCGAGCGGGTCACTTCGGCACGTGGAAAACGAGTACTGTCAGGATCAACTCGCGGTTGGTATCGCCATTTGCATGGAACACGTAACGGAATTCACTCTCGTGTGGCCAGCTCACCATCACGGTGGATCGCGGCGTGCTCAATACAGTGCCGGCACCGCATCTGGCATCAGCGCGTATCTGGTTCGCCGATGCGTTCGAGGCACTGGTCACTGAGCAATACCTCTCCGGCGAGTCGTTGCAGGTCAAGATGCTGCCGGTGACTGGCCTTGGACGGCTGGCGGAATCCGCAGCACCAGCAGACAGCTACACGTTTGCAGGCCGCATGATCCAGCCCTATCCGCCAGGCAACGTCAAAGTGAACAACGTGATGTGGCCGACGAC
>DILC01000039.1:0-1207 GCA_002424865.1 Rhodocyclaceae bacterium UBA5602
CCCCGTTGCCGGGGCGCGCATCGGTTCGCGCGTAACAGGCGGAAATCACGGACATTTCGGCACGCATTTCGCGAACCGGTGCTCGAACCATTTTCCGTGCTTCCATTGGATACCCAATCAACTAACGTTGTCCTGAAAATTCAAATACTTGCATGTAACGCGAACCTCCCCGCTTTTTCATGTGAGCTTGGGGTTCGCGCAACAGGCCACCACCTGCTACAACACGAGCGGCCCATCAAAATCGGTGGCCTTGAAAACCCCGTGCTCCCTGACTTCGCAGCCTCTTGACTCAGCCAGGCGATAGAGGCGCAGATTATCCTCTTCCGGCTTGATTTCTGCCAGCAGACGCCGCTCCAGTTCTTCCATTTTCAGCAGATCGATTTGAAATTCAAAGACCGATTTTTGCACCCGCTGCCCTACGCCTTCGCACACGCGCGCGACGCGGCGTAGCCTGCGCCGCCCTTCACGGGTTTCGGTATTCACGTCGTAGCAAACAATGACCAGCATGACATCAGCGTAGCAAAAAAGGCAAGTAGCTTTCCATATCGCCGCGCAGGGTGCGGGCTAGAAAGCGCGCCTGCAACTGCGGCAGCAAGCCCATCGCCACCGGCTGCTCCAACAGCGGATGGGACAGCGTTTCCTGTTTGCGCTCTTGCCAAGCAACGACTACCGCCTTGCGCCCTTGTTCTGCAAGCGTTACGCCACCGCCTTCGTGCATAGTGAAATCTCCAGCCTGCACCTGCCCGCGATTCACCAGCGTCAGGGCGAGACGATCCGCCTGATGGCGAAACTCTTCCATCAGGTCGAGCGCCAGCGCCGCCCGTCCCGGCCGCACGGCATGCAGGAAACCCAATTGCGGATCGAGGCCGACCGATTCCAGGGCTGAGCGGCAATCGTTCATCAACATGGCATAGAGGAAAGAGAGCAGCGCATTCATGCGGTCGCGCGGTGGACGGCGGGTACGGCCATCCAGCGAAAAATCCTCCCGCGCATCGGCGCGCACGATGAAGTTGATGCACCCGAAATACTGCCGTGCCGCCTCACCCTCAACGCCGCGCACGACATCCAGGTCCGCCGCGCCGGGCAAGGCGCGCAAGGCCGCCGCGAGGTCATCAGCGCCACGCGCCAGGACACTGGCATCCGCCGCATCCTTGGCCTCGCGCGCGCCGCGCAGCAACACTTGCCTGCTGTTGCGCAGCTTGCCGGC
>DILC01000039.1:1218-3684 GCA_002424865.1 Rhodocyclaceae bacterium UBA5602
GTCATTCGCCTTCTCATGCTGGGCGCGACGCAGCAGGATGTTGCCCGACACCGGGCCTTCCAGCCGCGCCTTGAAGCGGCCATTGCCGTCGAGCAGCACCAGGCTCTGGCCGTTTTCCGCCAGGCGGTGCATCAGCGCTGGCGAGACCAGCACGTTGCCAAAGACGACGATGCCACCCAGATGATGCAGCGGCACGCGCAATTTCGTTTCGCGCTCCACTTCGATCCGCACCGTGTCGTTATCCAGGTGCAGATAGGACAATGGCGTAGTGACGTAAAGGGTATTAAGGAGGGTTTGCATGTCAGTTTCCCGGTTCAAATTCCGGCTCGAATAAATGCGCCGCCAGCGCGCGCCGCTTACCTTTTTCGGCAAGGGGAGCTGGCTGGCAAAGATCGATCAGCGAACATTCCTTGCAACGCGGGTCATTAACCGGCGGCGGCAAAGTCGGCGCTGACAGGGCGGCGCGCACTTCCGCCACGCACGTCTCAACCGCTTGCCGCAGCTCCGGCGTGATCGCCACCTCGCGCCGACGGCGGGACGTGGCGTGATAAATGGCCCCAAAAGGCACGGCCTTGCCGGTCATCTCTTCGAGGCACAGGGCCTGGGCGGCAAGCTGGATATCGTCATGCCGTTTCTCGCGTTTCTTGCCGTGCTTGTATTCCACCGGGTAGGGCGTGCCGTCGGCCAGAAACTCGACTACGTCCGACTTGCCCACCAACCCCAGCCGGTCGCACCACAGCGGCATTGCCCGCCCCACGCGCAAACCGGGCCGCGTCTCCATGCCCGGCTCATCAACACGGGCATGCACCGCCTGACCGCGCAAGGTGTGAATGTTCTCCTCGAATGCCTGTTCGGCATGAATCAGGCAACACTGGCGCGGACAATAGCTCCAGTGTTCGAGCGCGGAGATGGCGAGCGGATTAGCGATGGGGTTGGCGATATCACTCACGAAAAAACTATCCTGTCTCCGACCCTTTGCCGCCTAATTCACGCTCAATCCGCTCGATACTCGGGAGGTTCATCTGCAATTCCTCAGGCAAAGCTGCCACGACCTGATATTCGGCAATGCCAATCGGTTTATTGGTGTCGCGCAGCGCATATTCAGCAACCACTCGGTTCTGGCTCTTGCACAACAGCAGACCGATGGTGGGATTGTCCTGCGCCGATTTCACTACGGCATCCACCGCGCTCAAATAGAAGCCCAGTTGTCCGGTGTGCTCCGGCTTGAAAGCGCCCGTCTTGAGCTCCACCACCATGTAACAGTGCAGCTTGAGGTGGTAGAACAGCAGATCGATAAAAAAATCGTCGCCGCCCACCTCAATAGGTACTTGCCGCCCGACATAGGCGAAGCCTGCACCCAGTTCCAGCAGAAAGCGGGTGATGTGCTGGACGATGGCGGATTCGATCTCGCGCTCGTCGGCCTCCTTGCCCACGCCGAGAAAGTCGAACAGATAGGGGTCTTTGAGCATGTTGCGGGCCAGATCGGACTGCNNCGCAGCTTGAGGTGGTAGAACAGCAAATCGATGAAAAACTCGTCACCACCCACATCCAGCAACACCTGCCGGCCGACGAAGGCGAAGCCAGCACCCAGTTCCAGCAGAAATTCAGTGACGTGCTTGACCAGCGCATTCTCGATGGCACGCTCACCCGCTTCGCGGCTCAAGCTAAGAAAGTCGAAGCGATACGGGTCTTTCAGGGATTCGCGCGCCAGGTCCGACTGCGGCGCAGGCAAGGTGGTTGAAAAATTGGTTGCCGCTTTGCCGCTACGCTCCAGCGAACGGGTTTCAATATGGATGTTCAGCACATTGCGCGACCAGCCGTGCGCAATGGCGCTTTCGGCGTAGGCCAGCCGCTGTGCCGGGTCTTTCAACTGCGACAGCAGCACGAGGTTGTGGCCCCAGGGCAATTGTCCAACAGCCTGTTGGACAATTGCGGCATCGGGCCAAGCCTCGGCAAAGGCGCGCATGTACATCAGGTTGGCGCGGGAAAAACCCTTCATGTCCGGGAAATCTGTCCGCAAGTCATGCGCCAGCCGCTCGATCACTTTTGCGCCCCAACCCTGTTTGGCCTGCCGCTCCAGGATGTCACGCCCGATCTGCCAGTAAAGCAGCACCAACTCGCGGTTCACCGCCAGCGCCGCACGCTGCTGGGCAATGTGGATACGGGTCTTCAGTTCGGCCAGCCAATCAGCATAACCGCTGGGTGTCTCGATCAGCGCAACAGGCATTTCAGGTTGTTCGCTCATGCTTTGCCGGCGATGCCTTCTTCCCGCAGGAAATGCAGATGGATCAGGCCGGGCGACTTGCCCTCATCGAAATGGCAATGCACCGCATCGCGGACGCTGGCATGCAGGCCGGGAATATTGTCAGCCTCGGTAAATATGTCCTCATTGACCGCCTTGGCGATGTAGCCGCCTTCCGGCGCTTCTTCTACGCCGAAATGGATTTCAGACATGGTCAATCTCCA
>DILC01000066.1:0-2166 GCA_002424865.1 Rhodocyclaceae bacterium UBA5602
ATGCCGCGCTGCTTTTCCAGCTCCATCCAGTCGGAGGTGGCATGGCGGGCGGCCTTTCTGGCGCGGACTTCACCAGCCACCTGAATGGCGCCACCGAACCACAGCAGCTTTTCGGTCAACGTGGTCTTGCCGGCGTCGGGGTGGGAAATAATCGCGAAGGTGCGGCGGCGGGCGATTTGGTCTTTGAGTTCTTGGATTGAGCGGGACACGGTGGGGAATGAAGGTCAGCAAAGGGCGCGATTATCCCGCAAAAACCTGTATCGAGCTTTATATAAATAAAAAGCATATCGGTTGAGGTTTTTGTTCCTTTGAGTTTTTTCCGTACTAGGTTAGCGTGGGAACTCGAATTCTCTTTCCTCTGTAAGCGCTATGCTGATCCCTGAGTATCTTCACGCGCCCATCATCGGTTTTGCGGTGCTTGGCCTGTTCGTTACCTTCGTGCGTTTGAATGGCTTAAGCCTGATATTGCGGTGATGAGTGTGGTGGCCTTGCTGTTGGTACTGGGGCTGCTCAGCCCGAAGGAGGTACTTGGGGTGTTCAGCAACAGCGCGCCGATTACCATTGCCTGTCTATTCATCATCAGCGGGGCGTTGAGCAAAACCGGTTGCGTCGATCAGCTTGGCGAGTGGCTTGGCGCGATGGCAGGCCATAGCGAGCGCCGCTTGCTATTGGCGATGCTTGCAGTGGGTCTTCTGGTCTCGCCCTTTATCAACAATACGCCATTGGTCATGGTGATGATTCCAGCCGTGATCGCCATGACCAGCCGCTACAACGTGGCTCCTTCGCGTTTGCTGATCCCGCTTTCCTACGCCACGATACTGGGTGGCATGATCACCATGGTTGGCACCTCCACCAACATTTTGGTCGATGGTGTCGCGCGAAATCACGGGCTTGAGCCATTCCGGATGTTCGAGATCAGCCTGCCTGCCATCGTGATAGCGGTGATCAGTTGTGCTTTCATATTTGGGCTTGCACTGCGGCTTCTGCCTGCGCGCGAAACCCTGACCCAACAATTTACCGGTAGTGGCGACCGCTTGTTCATGACGGAACTCTTCGTTCCCGAGGGCTCACGCCTTGTAGGGCAGACGCTCAAGGAAGCGCGGCTGTCCACCGCTACGGTCAAAGTGCTGACCTTGTTCCGGGGCGACGATGAGCTTTTTGCACCGGATCCGGAAATTACCCTGATGGCAGGGGACAGGGTAGTCGTGCATAGTCGTAGCGGTGCCATGATGGATCTGCGCAGCAGCGCTGACTTGGTCGGTTTGCAAGCGCAGAGTGTCGGCCAGCACGATCTTGAAACATTGCGCCGACGCGGCGTGGTGATGGTGGAGGCGATCATTGGCCAGGCATCGCGCTATGTGCTACGCCCGATCCGCGACCTCGATTTGGTGGCACGTTTTGCGCAGCATCTCGGCGTGGATCCCCGTCCCTTTGTGGTCGGGGTGATGTTTGCCGCCAGTGCCAGCTTTGCCACCCCTATCGGATATCAAACCAATACGCTGGTGTATAGCGCGGGCAACTACAAGTTCGCCGACTTCGCCCGGCTGGGCATCCCGCTCAATCTGATTGTGTGGATCAGCGCTAGCATACTGATTCCAATCTTCTGGCCGTTGACCACTTAATATCAGGCTTGGCCTTGAGGTGTCATTTGTGGCATGCGTGCTGTTTTTTTGTATTGTGGTGCCGCTGCACTTCGGGTGTGAGTCGACCAACTACCCTGGGTCACTGGATCAGATTGCTCAAGGATTTTGCCAGAGACAGCAACTCCTTACCGTTGTCCAACCCGTCAATGAACCGCGATGGAATACCGGATAAGCCTACCTGTGCGCCAACCAGGGCACCCGTGAGCATGGCGCGTGACATGTTTTGGCCGCCGCCATTGATGGCGGCCAAGACGGCACTTGCAAAATCATCGGCAAAGCGGGTGGCTAAATAATAGGCTGCCGGGAGCAGGTGATAAATCGCGCAGGGCAAACCGTAAACGGCGGCGATTTTGGCTGCGGGTTCGATGCGAATGTCAGGATCCAGGGCGGTTTGCGCGGCATAAGCCGGGGTGAGCAGGGCATCGGGCGAGGAAAAGTTGCCAGCTTGCGGCATGTCTGCCTTGCCGACTTGCGGTGTGCCGTAGTTTTTGCTGGTGACTGAATGAAAGGGGAGCTCGCCGGA
>DILC01000066.1:2199-32353 GCA_002424865.1 Rhodocyclaceae bacterium UBA5602
TGGCCGAGCACGGCAGCGTAGGCCAGCGACATGGCCATGATGGCCGGATCGTTTTGCGTGAGGCGGGTGTTGGCTACCACGCTGTGCGCGAGCTGCGCGGGCGACTTGGCGTAAAACGCGGCCAGCACAATGGCGCGCTCGGCCGATTCGGAGGTGTCCGCCAAGCCGGCTGTGTGTGTCCAGGGGCGTTTTTGCTCAACCCGGCAGCGCCAGGCTTCGCGCATGGATTGATTGGTGTAGCCGCCTGGGCCATTCATGGGCGTGCCATCAAGCGCGGGGAACAGGTCTTCATCCAGCCGACGGGTAAAGTCGGATTCAACATAGCCCCGGTTGGCCAGGATGGATTCCATCAGCATGACTTGGATGAGCCCGGCTTGGGAGAGTTGGCCTGCCTTTATGCCCGCATGGTAGCGCCCCGCTTGGGGGGTGGTGTAGCCGGTGACCTGGCCATAATCACGCTGCATCTCAGCCAGGTCGTAATACCAATGGCAGCCCACGCCCAGGGCATCGCCAATGAGGGCGCCGATTAGTGCGCCTGCAACACGGTCTTGGTGCATGATGTGTCCTTTGTGGTGCGGATCGTCAATTGGGTGAATGCAGTGCCGCTGGCGCAAGGCAAGTGGGCAAGCCGGTGGCCAGATGGGAGCGGAAAAACTGCGCAAACTCTTCGGCCGGCAAGGGTGGGCTGAAGTAATAGCCTTGCACTTCATGGCAGCCGTGCTGATGCAAAAAGGCGAGTTGCTCGGCCGTTTCCACGCCTTCGGCAATGGTGGTAAAGCCCAGGCTGTGCGCCATGGTAATAATCGCGTCCACAATGGCCCTGTCGTTCGGGTCGCTGGCAATGTCGCGCACGAAGGATTGGTCGATCTTGAGTTTGGAGATGCGAAAGCGCTTGAGATAGGAGAGGGAAGAATAGCCTGTGCCAAAGTCGTCAATGGAGAGCGTAATGCCCGTTGCATGTAGCGCGTCGATGACCTTGATGGCGGCCAGCGGGTCTTCCATGGCCAGGCTTTCGGTCAGTTCCAGTTCAAGGTAGCGTGCTTCCAGGCCGACTTCGCTTAGCAGGTTGCCGACTTGTTCGACCAAATTGCTTTGCCGAAACTGCACTGCGGATAAATTAACGGCCATGCTGATGGTTGGCAGCCCTTGGTCGTGCCAGGCTTTGGCTTGCCGTATGGCTTCCCGCATGACCCAGGCACCGAGCTGAAGAATCTGGCCGCTTAGTTCTGCGATGATGATGAATTCACCGGGGGAAATCAGGCCCAGGGTTGGATGATGCCAGCGCACGAGCGCTTCGGCACCGATCAGGCGGCCATCATCCAGATTGAATTGGGGTTGAAAGTGCAGGAAAAACTCTTCTTTTTTAAGGGCGGTGCGCAAGGCATTTTCCAGTAAAAGAAAGCGCTGTGAACGGCTTTGCATGGCTGCGGTGAAAAAACGAAAGGTGTTGCGCCCTTCTTGTTTGGCGCGGTACATTGCCGTGTCGGCCGCTTTGGCCAGCGAATCAAAATCCTTGCCGTCCGTGGGGTACATGGCAATCCCGATAGACGGCGTGGTGTTGAGTTCATGGTTTTTGGTTTGGAAGGGTGCGCTAAAGGCCGTGAGCAGTTTTTCTGCCACGCGAGTGGCGCCTTCGGCGGTGCAGTCGGTTAACAAGAATATGAATTCGTCGCCCCCCCAGCGGGCCACGGTGTCCTGTTCGCGAATTTCAGCGAGCAAACGTTCAGAGACGCCACGCAGCAGATCGTCACCAATGCTGTGGCCTAACGAATCATTGATATTCTTGAAATGGTCAAGATCAAGGAATATGACGGCCAAGGATGCGTCAGTTCGACTGGCGGCAGCAATGGCTTGTTGAACCCGGTCACGCAGCAGCACGCGGTTGGGTAGCCTGGTGAGCGGGTCGTAGTTGGCGAGTTGTTCGATCAGCGCCGCGGCTTCCAGGCGGGATTTTTCATTGGCGAAGCGCTGCAGCGCAAAGCTGATGTCCATGGCCATTTCCTGCAGCAGGTCTTGAACTGTGTCATCAAGGACGTGGCTTGTTCCACCGTACAGGTTAAACGTGCCCACCACTTCACTATTACAGGTCAGCGGAAGGGAAGCAGAGGTGCGCCAACCGAAACGGCGGCCACGCTCGTGCCATGGCGCTGTGAGTGGGTCAGCCTGAAAGTCATGGCACCAGTAAGGGACGTTTTCGCGGGCAGCCTTGCCTGTGGGGCCTTGACCGCGCGGATCATCGGCACGTGTTGAGATTTCAATGCCATCCAGGTATTCATGGCCGTCCCCGTCGCTGGCGACGGGAATGATGCGCTCGTGTTGCTTATCCACGCGGCCAATCCAGGCCATTTTGAAACCGCCATATCTGATGGCATCTCGACAGATGACAGGGAACAGTTCTTCTTCATTCTGGCAACGGACGATTGCTTGATTGCACTGGCTCAAGGCGGCATAGAGTTGCATCATGCGCAGAAGTTTTTGCTCGCTGATTTTTTGTGCGGTGATATCCCTTGCCAGGGCAATATAACGAGGTGCTTTACCAGCGATGGTTTTTTTAGCCATCGACAGGGCAAACCATGTTTCTCCCTGAGACAGGTTCAGTGCATATTCTTTAACAGAGGAAAAACCGTCGGCTTCGGCCTCTTGAATGGCGTCAAGAGCCAGTTGCGCAATATCCCTGGGGAGCACGTCGGTCACGGCTTTACCCAAAAAATGTTCGGGCGGAGCGGCGAGCAAGTGGTTGCGCGGGGAGTGATAGTCAAGATAGCGGCCTTGGCCGTCGAACTCGAACAAAAGGTCGGGCAAGGCATTCAAAGTGGCCTGCAAATGTGCTTGCGTCACGGTGAGCTGGGCTGTGCGCGTCTTCACCATGCGCTGCAAAAGAAAGATAAAGGCCGCGAGAAGAAAAACGAGGAAAATCGAAATAAAAAAAACATAGCGAAGTGGGCGGCTGACGGCATACGGTATCGGCTCGCCCACCCATTTCTGACGAATTTTTTTGTATTCGCTGCCGCTGATGGCCGCAAAGCCAAGCTCAACTTGCGCCAGGGTCGCCACATTGCCTTTGCTCACCGCGCGGTGAAACTGTCCGGTATTGAGAGTGAAGGCTTGGCGAAAATTCCCGTCCGCATCCAACCGCTGGAGCAGGTAATTCGCTGGGGATTCATCCATGCAAAAAATGCGCACTTTACCGGCTAGCGCAGCCTCAATGACGGATTCGTAGTTAGGATAAGTTTTGACCGTGGTAATCCCTGCGCGGGCTAATTCTTCGATGCAGGCGTCCTGGGCTTTGACGCCGATCTGAAAACCGGACAGGCTGGCTGGATTATGGATGCCATTAATGTTGATGTGGTGAAAAATGCCTACCGGTAAATCTTCATAGGCACGGCCAAAATCATAGAGTGATTCCCGCGACGGTGTGCGGAATATGGTGTCGATGACATCAGCATCGCCTGCCTGCATGCTTTGTTGCGCTTTTTCCCAGTCGGTGGCGATAATTTCCACGGGGATGCCGGTTTTTTCCCCCCACAGGCGCCATTCATCAATCAGCAGCCCTTCAATCTGCCCTTCGACGGTGCGCATGACATAGGGCGGGTAGTTGTCATCCATGATGACGCGCAACGCTTTGGGCTGAGCGCCTTGTGCTTGCGAGGGAAGGGG
The DNA here is from genome assembly GCA_002424865.1 of Rhodocyclaceae bacterium UBA5602. Taxonomy (GTDB): domain Bacteria; phylum Pseudomonadota; class Gammaproteobacteria; order Burkholderiales; family Rhodocyclaceae; genus Rugosibacter. The sequence continues at coordinate 5,857 of DILC01000066.1, forward strand.
CGATCCAGCAAGCAAGCCAATGGCTATCAAGATGGGAAAGGCAAGCTTGCAGGCAATCAACCTGCAGGCAGTCATTTGCTGAAGAACGCTTTTCAATACCAAAGTCATAGAGGCGGCTTGCAGGCGGTTGATTTTCTTAGGTGTCCAGATTAACGCATTTTGATTTTTATGGCGATTGCAAGGCAAAAAAGTCGGCACCCAAGGGTACTTTCCAGAGATGGACTCAAGCCTGCCGGGCGCGCTGGTGAGACAGCTACGCAACAGGGCAAACGCAATGCTGCTGTGCTCTGGCTGTTAAGACGGCGAACTGCATAAGTGCACCATTGTGGTGCCATACGCCGATGATGGTGCATAGGATGGTTTATGCGCTTTAAATATCGGGTCTGGAGTGCTGTGGTCTTGAACTCATGATCACTTATGAGTTTTGGCATGCGGTTTGCTTGTAAATTGTATTTTGTAATCTGGAACGACTTTAATAGAGCAGGTTTTCTGCTCACTCCCCCTCTTTTATGCTCGGCAAGCCTAATCCATCTTATACAAGCCTTAGTCTGGTCAATATGTTTTTTGCCAACGCGCATGACGCATTTCCAATAGATCCAAGTCGGGTGCTCGACACCTTGATGACAAATCTTGATGGCATGGCATACCGCTGCCGCATGGATGTTGAATGGACGATGTTGTTTGTCAGTCGCGGTTGCTTTGATTTGACTGGTTATCTGCCTGCTGCGTTGATTGATAACCAGCAGTTATCGTGGGAGGAAATTACGCTGGCAGAAGATAGGCCACGGGTACGCAGCGAAATTTTACTGGCGGTTGGGCTTAACCGCCGTTTTGCTGTGGAATACCGCATTCTGACGGCCTCCGGTGAGGAAAAATGGGTGCTTGAACGCGGCATTGCGGTTCTTGATGAGCGCAATGAAAGGGTGCTGGAGGGTTTCGTTGAGGACATTAGTGAACGGCGAAACTCGTTAATTGCTGTGGCACAAGCCGAACTGCGCTATCGACATATTTTTGAGCATGCTTCGGAAGGGATTTTTCAAACCACGCCAGATGGCCATTATCTGGCGGCCAATACAGCCCTGGCGCGCTTGTATGGTTATGATTCGCCGGATGAATTGATGGCTGATTTGGCAGACATTGACCGGCGTCTCTACGTTGATCCGGGACAGCGCGAAAAATTTCGCCGGTTGATGGCGAATTATGGCGAGGTGGCAAACTTTGAATCCGAGGTTTATCGCCGGGACGGCTCGAAGATATGGATCTCGGAAAATGCCCATATGGTGCGTGGCTTGCAAGGCGAACTGATTTGCTATGAAGGCACGGTGCAGGACATCACGGAACGCAGGAATTATCAGGCACAGCTGGAGCATCAAGCCAACTTTGATCAATTGACAGGTTTGCCTAACCGTAATTTGTTGAACGATCGTCTGGATCAGGCTATTTTCCAGGCGCAACGGCACAGCTATTACTTGGCATTGGTTTTCATTGACCTGGATAATTTCAAGTTTATCAATGACAGTTTGGGACATGTGGCAGGAGATGCGCTGCTGGTCGAAGTGGCGCAACGCTTACGGCGCTGTTTGCGTACGGCAGATACGGTGGCAAGGCATGGGGGCGATGAGTTTGTGCTGGTGCTGAACGACCACTATCAGATTGCGTCGATTATTTCTTTACTTGAGCGCGTGTTGCAGGAAGTCAGTCAGCCTGTCCAGCTCATGGGGCGTGACTGGCAGGTGGGTGCAAGCATGGGCATTGCACTGTATCCGTCGGATGGCGAGGATAAGCAAACCCTGCTCAAGCATGCCGATGTGGCCATGTATGCGGCCAAAGCCCAAGGGCGTAATAACTTCCAGTTTTTTACTCAGGAAATGAATCGCATCTCGGACGAGCGGCTCCAGTTAGAAGCCGCGATGCGCCAGGCAATTGAACGTGAAGAGTTCTCCGTTGCCTTTCAGCCCAAGGTTGACCAGCAACGCCGCATTGTCGGTGCAGAAGCTTTGGCTCGCTGGCATACCAAGGACTTTGGCACGGTAGCCCCGGATCGGTTTATTCCGATTGCTGAAGAAACCGGACTGATTGTGCCGCTGACGGATATTATTTTGCGCAAGGCATTTCTTGCTGCGAGTCGTTGGCCGCAGATAGCGGGCCACGCTTTGAGCGTAGCGGTGAATCTTTCACCACGTTTGTTTAATGACGAAAAGATCGTTGCGCACATGGACGAACTCATCAAGGAAGCAGGTTTTCCGCCAGAGCTGGTGGATCTGGAAATTACGGAAAGCATCTTCCTTGGCGATAGCGGACACGCGCTGGCGCTGTTGCAAGGGCTCAAAGGACTCGGTGTCAGCCTGGTGATGGATGATTTTGGGACAGGCTATTCTTCCTTATCCTACATTCGCCAATTTCCGCTCGATATCATCAAAATTGATCGATCCCTGGTCACCGGGATCGAGCATGAAAATGACGGTGCGATGATTGCCAGCGCCATCATTTCGATGTGTCATAGCCTGCGCAAAAAAGTCGTGGCTGAAGGGGTGGAGAATCAGGCGCAGTTTGACTTTCTGCGTGGGCAGGCATGCGACGAGTTTCAAGGCTATCTGCTGGCCAAGCCTCTATCTGAAACAGCGTTTCTGGAACTGCTGGTGACAGGCGGTGGGCAGCTGTAGGGGGCTGCTTTTACGTTTTTACGCCGCATCAAAGTGTTCTAGCAGCAGCTGCACGGTTTGATTGCCATTCCATTCATTGATGTCCAAACGAAAGGCGGCGTGAATCCGGTCGGGTGCGCTGCCGACAAAGTTGAACTGTATGGCGTCAAACTGGGTTTGGCCTTTTTTTAGCCGTAGTTTCAAGTGCTTGTCTTTTAAAAGTTTCTGGTGAGTCACGTCAAACGTGTCGTCGAACAGGGGGGCTGGAAAGGCTTGCCCCCACACGGCTTGCTGCATCAGGCGAACAGCGTCCAGCGAAAAATAACCGCTTTCTAGCACGCCATCCGTCTCCAAGGTTCGCGTGAGGTCAGCCGGCGAGAGCAACTCCTGGCAGATGGCTTCAAACAGATCTTCAAATTCGGTGAGGCGATCTTCTTCCAGCGTGAGCCCGGCCGCAGCGGCATGGCCGCCAAAGCGCAACAGCAGGCCAGGCGCGCGTTTGCTGACCAAATCGAGCGCATCGCGCAGGTGCAGGCCGGGGATCGAGCGGCCGGAGGCTTTCACTTCGCCATTTTCGCCGCGCGCAAAAGCAAAGGTGGGACGATGAAACTTTTCCTTTACGCGGCCAGCCAGAATGCCGATCACGCCTTGATGCCAGTCCGGATCGAACAAAACGAGACTCGCGCGATCGTTCGGATCCAGCGTGGCTAGAATCATTTCGGCATCTTCTTTCATGCCGGTCTCGATCACGCGCCGCTCGCGGTTGATGGCATCGAGCTGCTGCGCGATATTCAAGGCGCGGGCGGTGTCATTCGTAGTCAAGCATTCAATGCCCAGCGACATATCGGCCAGCCGGCCCGCAGCATTGAGCCGTGGGCCGAGCGTGAAGCCCAAATCAAACGTGGCAGCACGCGTGGCGTCGCGCCCGGCCAGGGTGAATAAGGCGGCGATACCCGCTTGCATGTGGCCAGCGCGCATGCGCGTGAGGCCCTGGGTGACCAGAATGCGATTATTGCGATCCAGCGGCACGACGTCGGCCACCGTGCCCAGGGCAACGAGGTCGAGCAAGCTGGCAAGGTTGGGTTCCTGACCCGGGGCGAATGCTTGGCGCTTGCGTAATTCAGCGCGCAGCGCCAGGGCGACATAAAACATCACGCCCACGCCGGCCAGGGCCTTGCTTGGAAAGTTGCAGCCTGGCTGATTGGGGTTGACGATCACGTCCGCTGCGGGCAAGGCTTCCCCCGGCAGGTGGTGGTCGGTGATGACAACTTGAATGCCGCGCGCTTTGAGTTCAGCGACGCCTTCGATACTGGCAATGCCGTTATCCACCGTGATTACCACGTCAGGTTGGCGTTCAGCGGCCAATTTGGCCACGTCCACGGACAAGCCATAGCCGAGTTTGAAACGGTCAGGTACCAGATAATCAACGGTTGCGCCCATCATGCGCAACGCGCGCAGGCCAACAGCGCAGGCGGTTGCGCCATCGCAATCATAATCGGCCACGATCAGCAGGCGTTTTTTTGCGGCGATGGCGTCGGCCAGCAAACTTGCGGCCTCCAGGGCCCCCTTGAGTTGATCGGGCGGCAAGAGCGCTGCGCTACGGGTGTCAAGCTCGTCCATCGCGCGTACGCCGCGCGCGGCGTAGAGGCGCGCTAAGAGCGGGTGCACGCCCGCTTCCTGCAAAGTCCAGGTGGCGCGTGGTGGCACGTCACGCGGGCTGATGCGAATGTCTGGGATGGTTTCGGTCATGTTTTAGCGGTTGGATAAGTGACGGGGCGGAGCCGCCAACGCGGTGAGCGGGGCAGGGGGGCGCCAGAATTGCCATAGATGATAACGCTGAAAAGTGACCTCAACGCTGGCCGTATCCCCCGGCGCGATCAGGCGTAACGCAGGAATCCGGCCACGGCGCAGGGCATCCATCAGTGGCTTGAAATAGTCGTTTTCCAGCCGCAAAAGATTGATTCGCCAAGCGTTGGTGTCGCCCGTGCGGGTCGGCAGATCAAGCAGGTCGAGCACATAGAGTGCGTTGTTTTCAATGCGGGCAGAAAGATTTGACGGTGTTGGAAAAGAGGCCATCTGTTGGCTTAAAGCAGCCCCTTGGATGACTGGATCATCGCTATAAATGGCCGCAAATTTTGTTTTTTGGAGCCTAGCTTGTTCCGGCAAGTTGCCTGCCCCCCAGGGCCACAGGCTATTGATCGTGGGTTTGCTTTGCCCGGCACGGGCGAGGTTTACCGGATGGCTGTGCAGCAGCATGTTGGCTTCATTGATTGCTTTTCGCCATGGGGCAGCATCAGGCGTGGCGGGTAAGGGAGGCGCTGCCCGGCCAATACACTCTGGCAGTGAGGGGGCTAAAGGTGCATTGAATGCGGGGGAGTGAAGGCGGAGGTTCCAGGCGCTGGGCGCAAGTACGCTGAGTGTGCCCAAGCTTGAAAAAGTCGGCGCTAGCGAGGCGGCGATGGCGTGGGCTTCATCCATCGTGAGCGCAAGGTTTTGCGGGGGATCGACGCGTAGGCGCGTTTGTTCAATCGCGAGATGTACCGGATCCAGGCACAGGCAGGGTGTCTTGTCCTGCGGGTGGCTTGGTGTGCCGAGGGTCAATGTCCTTAATGCTGCGGCTGGCAAGCCGAATCCTGCAGGTATCTGTAAATTCAGCAGTTGAGCGATGGCTTGGGGAACTGTGATGGGTGTTTGCCGAAACATCTTGCCTCGGCCAAGGAAGATGCCCATGCCCGACAGGGTTAAGGCAGAGGATGCGTTACCTGAGCCCGCAGGCGGGAGGCCGCCTGTCATATCCAGCAGCGCCTGATAAGGCCAAATCAGGCCGGGAACAATGAGCGTAAGCATCTTGGCATGTTAACACGGGCTGTTCGTCGCCGTCTGATAAGTTGCCATCTCAAGGCTTAAGGCGTTGCCAAATCCTTTATTTATTGCGGATATTTTGCCTTTATGGGCAAGGTGCTGATAAGTACAGGATGCTGTCTTGCTTAGCCTGTCCTTGCCATTTGAAGCAAAATTTTTTTGGGTGCTGATAAACTGTTAGTGCAATGCAGCATTATTTGATTTAAATCAAATAATGCTTACACTTTTACCAAGTAAGCTGCGATCATTATGGTGGCTGGTGGTGTTTGAGCATGGAATCATTGACCGTAGCGCGAGCAAAAATTTATATCTTTCAGAGGTAAGCATATGACGCAATCGCCAGCTGTGTACAACTACAAGGTTGTGCGCCAATTTAGTGTGATGACCGTGATCTGGGGTGTGGTGGGGATGCTGGTCGGCGTCATCATTGCGGCTCAGTTAGTGTGGCCTGAACTGAGTCTTAATGAGTATTTGAGTTACGGGCGTCTGCGGCCTTTGCATACAAATGCCGTGATTTTTGCCTTTGGTGGCTGCGCGCTGTTTGCAACCTCTTATTTTGTCGTTCAGCGCACCTGTCATGCCACCTTGTTTGCGCCCCGCTTGGCAGCGTTTACGTTCTGGGGTTGGCAACTGGTCATCGTGTTAGCCGCGATTACCTTGCCCATGGGCATGACGCAAGCCAAGGAATATGCTGAGCTCGAGTGGCCAATCGATATTCTGATTACGCTGGTGTGGGTCTCTTATGCGATTGTCTTTTTCGGCACAATTGCGAAACGGACGGTCTCGCACATTTATGTTGCTAACTGGTTTTATGGTGCGTTTATCCTGGCAGTAGCTTTACTGCATCTGGTCAATAGCGCGGCAGTTCCGGTCAGTTTCTTGCCGATGAAGTCTTATTCTGCCTACGCCGGCGTGCAGGATGCGATGGTGCAATGGTGGTACGGGCACAATGCCGTGGGCTTTTTTCTGACGGCTGGATTTTTGGGCATGATGTACTACTTTGTGCCCAAGCAAGCGGAGCGCCCCGTATATTCGTATCGCCTGTCGGTGGTGCACTTCTGGGCCTTGATTTTTACCTATATGTGGGCGGGTCCCCATCACCTGCATTACACCGCGCTGCCAGACTGGACGCAAAGTGTAGGCATGGTGTTTTCCTTGATCCTTCTCGCCCCCTCATGGGGGGGGATGATCAACGGCATCATGACGCTCTCAGGTGCATGGCATAAGTTGCGTGATGATGCCATCTTGAAATTTTTGATTACCTCGTTGTCGTTCTATGGCATGTCGACATTTGAAGGGCCAATGATGTCGATCAAGACAGTCAATGCGCTATCGCACTATACCGACTGGACTATCGGTCATGTGCATAGCGGCGCTTTGGGTTGGGTGGCCATGATTTCGATTGGTTCGATTTACTACTTGTTGCCGCGTCTCTATGGCAAAACCCAAATGCATAGTATGAAGGCGGTTGAAGTCCATTTCTGGATCGCAACAGTCGGGATTGTGCTTTACATCGCGTCCATGTGGATTGCCGGGGTGATGCAAGGTTTGATGTGGCGTGCAACCAATGCTGATGGCACGCTGACTTACTCGTTTGTCGAGTCAGTCAAGGCTAACTATCCCTTCTGGACGATACGTTTGTTGGGTGGTGCGTTGTTCTTGTCCGGCATGTTCCTTATGACTTGGAATATGTTCAAAACCATGGCTGGTGGGCAAGCAGTGGATGCCCCGGTACTCAAAGCTGCTGCAGCGCATTAGTCAGCCGCACTAGCACCCCACGAGTTTATTGTTAACTGCGGAATAACACAGGAGTTCTCAGCGATGCTGACGCATGACAAGATTGAAAGAAATGTTGGATTGTTGATTGTGCTAACGATTCTCACCATCAGCGTGGCAGGGTTGTTGGAGATTGTGCCATTGTTTTTTCAGAAGTCCACGACGTCACCTGCCAATGCACTGGTCAAGCCTTATCCGCCTTTGCAGCTTTCAGGACGGGATATTTACATTCGTGAGGGTTGCTATAACTGCCACTCGCAGATGATTCGCCCATTCCGTGCCGAAACTGAGCGCTATGGCCATTATTCTGTGGCGGGCGAGTTTGTTTATGACCATCCTTTCCAGTGGGGATCAAAGCGCACAGGGCCGGATTTGGCGCGTGTGGGTGGGCGATATTCCGATTTGTGGCACAGAACTCACCTGATGAATCCGCGGGACGTGGTGCCTGAGTCAAACATGCCTGCCTATGCCTGGCTGGATCGGCCGTTAAAGGTGAGCGACATCAAGGACAAAATGACCGCGCTGCGTGCTGTAGGTGTGCCCTATACCGATAGTGAGATTGCAGACGCACCTGCAGCACTCGAAGGCAAGTCGGAGCTGGATGCCTTGATTGCCTATCTCCAGGGCATGGGTACGGCAATCAAGCAGGTTCGCTAAGGCGAGAACAGTCATGGACATCAATGACATGCGCTCTGCAGTAACGGTAGTGTCTTTTCTCGTTTTTATCGGGATTATTTGGTGGGCTTATTCTGATCGACGCAAAGCGTCCTACGACGAGGCGGCCAGGATTCCTTTGGATGACGACGAGGCTTTGCTTGCCAATGAAATTTTATCTGTGCAGAAGAATGTGAAACAGCTACATGTACAACAGCAAAAGGGAACATCATGAGCGATTTTTTTAGTGGTTTCTGGAGCATTTACATCACGGTAGTCACCTTGGTGAGTATCCTTGGTTGTGCTGTTTTACTGTGGCTGCAAAGCTCAGCCAAGCCTGTTCCTGGTGCGACCACGGGGCATGTATGGGATGAAACGCTGGAAGAGTTCAGTAATCCACTGCCTAACTGGTGGCGCTGGTTATTTTATTTCACTATCATATTTGCCCTGTTTTATTTGGCCATGTATCCCGGCTTAGGTAGTTTCAAAGGCCAGTACCAGTGGACGTCGGCTACTCAGTATGGCAAGGAAATGAAAAAAGCGGACGATCAGTATGGCCCGATTTTTCAGAAATACTTGAATCAGGATGTACGCACAGTCGCCATGAACCCGGAAGCGAAGGACATGGGGCAGCGTCTTTTTTTGACTTACTGTTCACAGTGTCATGGCTCGGATGCGAAAGGTGCCAAAGGCTTTCCAAATCTTACCGATAATGACTGGTTATTCGGTGGCTCTCCGGAGGAAATTAAGGCGTCTATCAGCCAGGGCAGAGTTGCGATGATGCCAGCCAAAGGCGTGAAACCTGATTTGAGCGGTGAAGATATTAAGGATATTGCGGGTTATGTCCGGTCCCTGTCGGGCCTGGCTGCAGACTCGATCAGAATCCATCGGGGCAAGCCTTTGTTTGGGGCGGCTTGTGCAGCGTGCCACGGTGCGGAAGGTAAGGGGAATGTCGGCGTTGCGCCCAACCTGACCGATAACATCTGGCTTTACGGTCGTTCAGAGGATGTGGTGATCGAGACGATTGCGCATGGGCGCGTCAATCAAATGCCGGCTTTTGGTGAATTCTTGGGAGATGCAAAAGTTCATCTATTGACAGCCTATGTGTATGGGTTGTCCGCTGAACATGCCGAGACTAAGGAAATGAAAACGGCAAAAATAGAAAAGTAACGGATCCCTGCGCCGGATAACCCGCGGTAAGAAAACATACAAATTTCATCAAGTGTAGTTTTTCTTACCGCATTCTCGTTTGCCATATTGGCGAAATTAACTGTCTAAAGAATCCCCTGCCATGGCCATATCGCCGCCTCCTGTTGTCAAACCTGTTGTCTTCGCAGAGCAAAGTCTCTATGAAGTTCACAAGAAAGTGTATCCGCGCTCTGTAACAGGTATTTACGCCAATGCACGTTGGCTGATGGTATGGTTCACTCAGTTGCTTTTCTATGGCCTGTGCTGGTTGCCCTGGCATGGTCGGCAAGCGGTTCTGTTTGATTTGGTCGCGCGAAAGTTTTATGTATTCGGCTTTGTTTTTTGGCCGCAAGATGTTATTTATCTTGCGGTTTTGCTTATTATTTCGGCCTATTCACTGTTTCTTTTTACGGCTGTCGGCGGCAGGCTTTGGTGTGGTTATGCTTGTCCTCAAACCGTCTATACCGAAATATTTTTATGGATAGAACGCAAAATAGAAGGTGATCGGGCCGCACGCATCAAACTGGATGCGGCTGCCATGTCCTCAAGAAAAGTCCTGCTGCGGGCGGCAAAATATGGTGCGTGGGCTCTCTTGGCGTTGTGGACTGGGTTTACTTTTGTGGGTTATTTTACCCCCATCAAAACCTTGTGGTCATCGGTTTTTAGCTTCTCGCTAGGGCCGTGGGAGATGTTCTGGATTCTTTTTTATGGCACATTTACCTATATTTTTGCGGGACATTTACGTGAGCAGGTTTGTAAATACATGTGTCCGTATGCCCGCTTTCAAGGGGTGATGTTTGACCCTGATACGCTAACGATTACCTATGACGAAACCCGAGGTGAGCCGCGTGGTGCGCACAAAAAGGGAGATGATTACAAGGCTGAAGGTAAGGGTGATTGTGTTGATTGCGGCATCTGTGTGCAGGTGTGCCCAACAGGTATTGATATACGCAAAGGCCTGCAATATGAATGTATTGGATGTGCCGCCTGCATTGATGCGTGCGATCAGGTGATGGAAAAAATGGGTACTCCAAAGGGCTTGATTCGCTATTCGACAGAGCATGCCATTGCCTCTCACTGGGGTTGGCGGGCGATTATTCAGCATATCATCCGGCCGCGCGTGCTTTTGTACGCTGCTGTGCTGTGGGCGATTATTTTTGCCTTTATCTGGGGTATTGCCACCAAGTCCACGCTGCGGGTCGATGTGATTCGTGACCGGGCAGTGTTGGCTAGAGAAGTTGACAACGGCATGATTGAGAACATCTATCGCTTGCACTTGATGAATGTGTCAGAGCATACGAGGCAATATCAAATAACTGTCCGGGGTTTGCCCGGTATCCAAATAATTGGGCAGACTGTGCTTGAGTTGCCTATGGAAGCGGATAGAACGCTGATGGTGCAAGTGCAAGTGCCGCCAGAAAGTGGCAAAAAGGGGGCACACGAAATTCACTTTGACTTTAAGGACGTTTCTGGTGAAACGCCCTTAGTCAGTGAGGAAGCCAAGTTTTTCCTGCCATGAACGGCTTGATCAGAGCTGACCGCCAGCCATGGTACAAAGAGCCTTGGCCGTGGCTCCTTATGTTAGGCCCTTTTGTTGTCGTGATTGCCGGGCTGGCCACGGCTTGGCTTGCGGTGAAGTCTGACGATGGTTTGGTCACTGCAGACTACTATAAAAAAGGTTTGAATATGAACCAAACCCTGTTAAGTAGTGAGCAGGCCGGAAAACATGGTTTATCAGCAGGTATCAGAACCAGATCGGACGGTTTGTCGGTTCGCTTGCAAGCCCAGGATAAGTCGTTTGTCCCCCCCACCCGGATTATCGTGACGATTTCTCATCCAACCAGGGCTGGCCTTGACCAAAGTTTTATCTTGCAGCAAGTGGGCGATGTTTATCGGAATGACGTGTTGCATCTCCCCGTTGCTGGTCATTGGTTGGTATTGCTGGAGGATGATAAAAAAACCTGGCGTCTGATGGGTAACATCATTTTGCCAGCGCAAGGTGAAACCCGTATTGGGCTGGCTCAGTCTCAGCAGGCTAATGATTCTATTGAATAAATTAAGCTGACTTTTAAAAAGCCACTACGCTGCCTGAAACAGCCTGGAAAATCAAATGTGCAGTAGATAAACAATAGCAGATGATATTAGTTGATAATGACGCCAAATAAAACAAATGGTCGGATCAAAATGAAACTGACTTATTTCAAGGGAGAGCGTAATGAATACAACTCAAAATATCTTGTCAGTTGTGTGGACTTCATTTTTGGTGGCGGGTGTGGCAGAGGGTATTTTTTTCACGTTGATTGACCCACAGTTGCTTTATTTTCTGGGTGAGCCTGTACATTTCTCAACTATAGGGACTTACTCGATTGGTTTTTTCTTTTTTTGGTTTTTGTGCTTAGCATCCAGTATGGTGACTTGCTTTCTGATCCGTACCGAAAGCTTGTCAAATGACAACCAAAGCACCGCTTAGTTTCCTTTAAACAGATACTGTAAAGAGACATAAGCTGCCAGCGATTTTCCCAATGACATCGGAAGTGAAGTGCTATCGAGCGGTGCTTTCTTGTGACAGCATCTTTTTAAGCTTCGTGGTGTCGACAAGTCGGATATGCTTTTTCTCTACTTGAACCAGTCCGTCTTCCTGCAAGTGAGAAAATGCGCGGCTGACAGTTTCAAGCTTTAACCCCAGATAAGAGCCAATTTCTTCGCGTGTCATGCGTAAATTGAAGTCAGCGGCCGCATAACCGCGCGCGGTGTAGCGCTGGGATAAATTCAACAGAAAAGCGACCACTCGTTCTTCTGCGCGCATGGCGCCCAGCATCATCATCATGCCCTGGTCACGCACAATCTCACGGCTCATGACGCGGTGAAGGTGGCGTTGTAGCGTAGGTACTTTGATTGAGATGGATTCGAGTTGCTGAAAGGGTATCAGGCAAACTTCGCTATCCTCGAGGGCAATCGCATCACAGTGGTGCGATTCTGCGCTAATGCCGTCCATGCCCAGGACTTCTCCTGCCATGTAAAAATTGGTGACTTGATGGCGGCCATCTTCAGAGAGCACTTCGGTTTTGAAAAAACCAAGTTTGACGGCATAAATGGCTGTGAAGCGCTCGCCTGAGCGAAATAGCGCATCACCCCGGGCAATTTTTCGACGTTCGCTGACGAGGTGATCAATCGTCGATAACTCGGCCGTTGTTAAACCAACAGGCAGGCAAAGCTCCTGCAGGTTGCATTGCGAACATGCTGGTTGTGGGATTTTTGCCGCAATTGCTACGGCTTGCCTTGAGAGTTCATTCATAAATAAGTCGTTGGCTTGATCGGACTAAATGTGTAACTGTGGAACTGCGTAATGATACACCTGCTGTGTTTTTGATTTTTATCAACCCGTACGCATCATGCTTGATGCAGTATGGTCATTGTTGATTTTATGCCCAATTCCAAGGCTATGAGCGAGCAAGATATTACTTTTGATCGTGAGTTGATCCGTCGCTTCGATGTTAACGGCCCGCGATACACGTCCTATCCGACGGCTGATCGCTTTGTTGAGGCGTTTACGGCCAGTCACTATGAACATTGGTTAAGCCAGCGCGGACGGATTACGCCAAGTCGCCCGTTGTCCTTGTATGTACACATTCCATTTTGTCCGACGATTTGTTATTACTGCGCCTGCAATAAAATTATTACGAAAGATCATGGTCGCTCGGCAAAATACCTGTCCTATCTGGGCAAGGAGATGGATAAGGTGCTTCATCATCTTGCCGGGGGTAAAGAAGTCTCGCAATTGCACTGGGGGGGCGGCTCCCCCAGCTTCCTGGCGGATGAGGAAATGCGCCTGCTGATGGACATGATTCGCGATCGTTTCACGCTGTCGCCGGACGGTGAGTACTCCATTGAAGTCGATCCGCGTAATGTGAGTGAAGCCACGGTTGCTTTGTTGGCTGGGTTGGGCTTTAACCGCATGAGCATAGGCATTCAGGATTTTTCACCAGACGTGCAAAAGGCAGTTAACCGCATCCAAAGCCTTGAAGAAACACAACGCGTGATGAATGCCGCACGTGAGTCTGGCTTCAAATCCATCTCGGTTGACCTGATGTACGGTCTGCCCAAACAGGACGTTATCAGTTTTAATTACACGCTGGATGAGGTGATCAAACTCGATCCTGATCGTCTGTCCGTCTATAACTATGCCCATGTGCCGAATCAGGCCAAAGCGCAGCGCCGTATCAATACCGCTGACTTGCCATCGGCTGATGAGAAATTGCAGATTTTGCAGCGGACGATACGCCGTTTAACTGAGGCGGGGTATGTTTTTATCGGCATGGATCATTTTGCCAAGCCGACCGATGAACTGGCCATTGCCCAGCGCCAGGGGCTGTTGCACCGCAATTTTCAAGGTTATTCAACGCATGCCGAGGCTGATTTACTGGCGCTCGGCGTCTCCGCTATTGGTAAAATGGGGCCGAGCTATGTGCAAAATGTGCGCATCCTGGAGGACTATTACAATTTGCTGGATCAGGGTAGTCTACCTGTCTTGCGGGGCATCCAATTAACGGCTGATGATCTGTTGCGACGCAGTATCATTCAGTCCTTGATGTGTCATTTTGCCTTGCCCATCGAGTCGATTGAGATAGCGCATTTAATTGATTTCAAATCTTACTTTGTAGCCGAGTTAGCCGATTTGTCTGCCATGGAAGAAGATGGTTTGGTCACTGTGACGGATCAATGGATTACGGTGAATCCATCCGGCCGCTTGTTGGTGCGCGCTATTGCGATGGTGTTTGACCGTTATCTGCGGTCGGATAGGGAAAGAATTCGTTATTCAAAAGTCATTTGAATAAGTTTTACTATCTGGTATTGAGGCCACAACGCATGTGGTGCAACGAGGGCAAATAATTGCATGTATGACGCTGGGCTGGTGGCCGTATTTCTTGTTGGTTTACTGGGCGGTGTTCATTGTGCTGGCATGTGTGGTGGGATAGTGTCGGCTCTGACCGTGCAGTTGCCACGGGGGAAAACACCCTGGTCAATTCATTTGGCATATAACCTTGGGCGTATCAGCAGCTACATGGTGGCCGGCGCCATCATGGGTACGGTGGGTAGCTTGGGCTTGTTGCTGGAGCATTGGTTGCCCGTGCAAATGGCGCTCTATGTGGGCGCTAATTTAATGCTGATTGGCTTGGGGTTGTATCTCACGGGGCTTACGCGAACGCTGGCTTTTGTTGAGCGTGCTGGTTACTGGCTATGGCGACGTGTGCAGCCCTTGACGCGGCGCTTTCTGCCGATTAAAGGCGTGCGCCAAGCGCTGCCGCTGGGCATGCTCTGGGGCTGGCTGCCTTGTGGCCTGGTGTATAGCGTGCTAGCCATGACGTTGTTGTCTGGCAGTCCGTTGCGCGGTGCGCTCATCATGCTCGCTTTTGGCTTGGGCACCTTGCCTAACTTGATGCTTGCAGGGCTGTTGCTGATGCGTTTTCGCCGTCTGACACAGGGGCGTACTTTGCGTTTGCTGAGTGGTTTTTTAGTGCTGCTGTTTGGTGCGTGGGGGCTTATCAATGCGACGACGCTAGGCGGCAAGCTGTGGCAGGGCATTGTTTGTCACGTGTAAAAAGTCGGCGCTGGCGGGACGGCGTACAGATGCTTTTTACAAGGCTTCGCGTGAAACAACGCCATTTGATGCCGGGTTACGCCGCTCGCGTAGCGAGCCAAGGCAGTTTCCTCCCCCGTGCGGGGGAGGTTGGGTGGGGCGGGCCTTTATGCTGCCTTTCGCGTGTTTCATCATCAGCGGGTGGCATTTACTTATCATGAGCGTTAGGGCATATGCAAACCCATCTGCAAAGTGGTCATGTCTTGATGCAAGTCAACTCAACCTGTTTTGCCTCTGGATACCCTGAGCTACGTATTTTTCAAAAGTCATGAAATTGAGGGGTTAAGCGAGGGTCGTTATTATAAAAAGAGGAGATCGTCATGGCTGTTACGCGTTTGGGCTATATGAGCATTTACGCGCTGGATATGGTTGCCAGTGAGAAACATTACACCGAGGTGGTCGGCTTAAGAGTCACGGGACGACGCGCCGGGCAGGTGTATTTGCAAGCGCATGAGTCTCAGGATCATCACTGTCTTATTCTGAATGCGGCTGACCGTGCAGGGCTGGATCATGTCGGATTCAAGGTGAATGACATCAATGATTTGGCAGAAGCGGAAGCCGTCGCCAAAGATTGGGGCTTGGTGACACGGCGCGTTGCGGATGAGGAGGTGCTGGGGCAGGGCAAGGGAGTCATGATCACCTTGCCATCAGGCCACGTGTTGAATCTTTTTTATCATTCCGACAGGTTGGGCTATAGCTACGGGATGCACAATCCGGACATTGTTCTAGCGCAGGTCGAAGGTGTTACGCCGGTGACGCATCTGGATCATGCCTTGTTGGCTGGCAATGATTGCGATAAAACAGTCAAGTTCTTGGTGGAGGCACTGGACTTTAATCTGACAGAAACCATCCTGGCACCGGATGGTAGTCCATTCGCTTTCTTTTTAACAACCAGCAGTACGATTCATAATCTCGCCTTTGCGCCTGGCCCGTCGAATGGCTTGCACCACATTGCGTTTTATGTGAATGATCGGGCCGATGTGATTCGCCGCGTGGATATGTTGAAGCATAGAAAAGTTTCCACGCTGGGCTACGGCATCAGTCGCCATGGGATTGGCGGGGTGACGACAACCTACTTCTTCGACCCATCAGGAAACAGAAATGAATTTCAGTGTGGCGTGTATGAAGCATCAACGATTCGGGGTAATGTGCCGCCGATTGTCTGGGCCGGTGAAAATATTCCTCGTGGCACCTTTTATTATGAGGCTGCCGTTCCGCCAAATTTCTTTGAAGTGGTGACATGATAAAAATTGCTAGCATCCTGCTTAGCTAAAAAAGCGGTGCAACCTCTAGATTGCACCGCTTTTTTTATGGGTTAATTCATGGCTTAAGTGGCTACTTTTGTTTGTTGCGTCAAAGCAGCCTCCGCTTCACCTATCCAATCGGGCCATCCTGCGCGGCGATTGGCTTCCCTGGCCAGTTTTCTTTCTTCAGGTGAGGCATATTCCAGATCCCATTTTTTCAGGCGAGGCTTAACAATCAGGTTGTCCCACACCCAGGGAATGAGCGCGGCGGGGGCGCAAATGAATACGCTGGGCATTTCAGGGGCACCTTTGTGCACTTGCAGGTTATAGAAAGGCAAAAAGCCATCACGGTGGTGATCAATGTGGTTGGTAATCTCCACGCCTGCGATGCGTGACATGGTGGAGAAATGATGCCAGGTGTGACGATCCTCAATTGGTTGGCTGGTGACACGTTGCAGCCCGTAATGTTGCAGGTAATTGAGGGCTTCCAAGACAAATTTGGTAGTCACCATCACCGCTAGCGTTAAGCTGCCTGCCAACACGCCTGCATATAAACCAATACCTAAGGGTGTGCCAAATACGGCAACCAGCCCCCAAAACACCAGGCTGCTAGGCCCCCAGACACTCTTGTTGTTTACCGACAGGCGACGCTTTTCCAGTTCAAAGGTGTCCAGATAAGCCCCTTTGGTTGCGCGCCAGATGAATTGATAGAACTTTTCACCACGCTGTGGCGTATCGCTATCATTTTCAGTATCAAAGTGCAGGTGATGGGTATGCACATGGCCTATGGCGCGATGCGGATCGAAAAAGAAGGTGGCGGCAATGTTGGCCAGAAAACGCTCGAAAGCACTGCGTCTGTGCATTAATTCATGGGCGACAGGCAAGTTAGGGACGGCACTAATCCAGACCAGACTGGCAAAGCAGCCAAGGAGCGCAAGGTTGACATTGGTTGTGATGTCAAAGCCCGTCTTCATGCGCCAGGCAAATGTGCCGTACATGACCAACATGAGCGCTACATGCAGATACAACGGCAAATCAACAAAGAACGGATGGCGGATCTGGCGGTTTTTATAGTCATTGGGCAACATCAAATCCAGCACTAACAAAAACAGATAGGTTGATGCGCCAAGCCACACCCATTGGTCGCCAAGATAGAAGCCGACAATAGCAATTGCCACGAGTAATGTATTCAGGTAATAACGTAAGTAATCCATGGTTTTTTCCTCCGAAATTTTAATTGCCCTGGCTAAAAAAATACCCTCAAGCTATAAACTTGAGGGCGGACAGATATTCTAAAAATCAGTTTCAGGTATAAACCGTCGTGAAAGACGGCGTGAGCTCGCGCGTGTGATAGAAAATTCCTTGCCCTAAGTGCGATTCATCCCATGTGGTGACCGGGCGATCAGGTTGGGCGAGATAGCCCAGGCCGGCAAATGTTTCATTACGGTTGCCTGACGGGTCAAAGAAGTAAATCGTCTCACCGCGTGTAATGCCGTGGCGCGTGGGGGTGACATCAACGCTGGTTTTGTTCTTCGACATGATGTCGGCTGCTTTGAGAATATCGTTCCAGTTATCCAGGAAGAAAGCGATGTGGTGCAAGCCGTTAATCGGGCCGCCAACAAAAGCCAAGTCATGCGGTGTCGAGGTGCGGAAAAGCCACGTAGCGGCTTTGGCTTTTGCATTTTCCGGGCCGACCAGAATCTGCTCGGAGAGATAAAAGTCCAGCACTTCCATGCAGAACTTGGTGTTTTCTTCCACCATGTTGATGCCTTTTTCAGGATTCATCTCACACATCAACAGGCAATGATCCAGCCAATGCGCGCCTGTGCCTTTAATGTCATCCGGCCATGGGTCGGGGTTGCTGGAGCCTACGTCCGTATTCACAAACTCTTTTTGCGCATACAGGCGCATGTCGTGCCCGCTGGGCAGGTTGAATTTCAGCATGCGGCCAACGAAAGGCAAGGTATTGGCAGGTTGAATTTCCGTCTTGATGCCATAGGCTTCAATGCGTTGTTGCAGTGCATCGAGGTCAGCGTCACGTTCTACTTTGTAGGCCACATGGTTGATGCCGGCCTTGTCGGCTGGTGAGAGGATCAGCGAGTATTTGTCCCACTCGTCCCAGCATTTGAGATACACATTGCCTTGTGCATCGGTATGCGTGGTTTTCAAGCCGACCACATTTTCATAATGCTTCAAGGCCGCTTTCATATCCATGACGCGGATATTGACGTGGCCGATTCTCATGATGCCCATAACAGTCTCCTTGGTTTTCTGGTGGATTGCAGCGGTAAATCTCGAAAATGTCACCGTATGCAGATAAACATTCTTTCATCGGCTAAATTCTGCCGCTTTGATCAAAATCAAATGTTGCTGACTTCCATGGGAAATTTCACGCGCGCCTTATCCTGGTTTTTATGTTTTGGTTCTGGCCGATCAAAAGACGTGCTGATCACAAGTTGTCTTGATATAGATCAACTGCTAAATAAAAACGGATTGGTAGTCTGCGCCACGCAGTAAGCGGATTTTTAAACTGACAAAGCAAGGGAGGTTAGATCATGGCAGTTGTAACTGAGCTGGGCTATATGGGTTTAGGCGTGTCGGACATGGCGGCGTGGAAAGAGTATGCGGCGCATGTGATCGGCGCGGAAGTTTTCGATGAGGGTGAAGCTGATCGGTTTTACATTCGTCTGGATTATCAGCATCATCGCTTCATCGTGCATAACACCGGGTCGGATGACTTGGAATATTTGGGCTGGCGGGTTGCCGGACCGGAAGAGTTTGAGGAAATGAAAGCGCAACTGACCGCAGCGGGTGTCGAGTTTCGCCAAGGCAGCGCAGAGGAATGCCAGGAACGCCGGGTATTGGATCTCATCAAGTTTTTGGATCCGGGTGGCAATCCGACCGAGGTTTATCACGGTCCGTTGATTGACTATCATAAGCCGTTTCACCCCGGGCGTGGCATGCATGGCCGTTTTGTGACCGGTAGCGAAGGCTTGGGGCATTTGATTTTGCGCCAAGCAGATGTGCAAAAGGCTTATCGGTTTTATACCGATGTGTTTGGCATGCGCGGTTCAATCGAATATCACTTGCAAGTGCCTCAGGCGGGTATTGTTGCCAAGCCGGTGTTCATGCATTGCAATGATCGTGATCATACCGTGGCTTTTGTCGGTGGTCCTGCGCCTAAACGGATTAACCACCTGAAGTTTGAAGTCGATAATATCGACGATATTGGCCTGACTCACGATATTGTCCGGGATAGAAAACTTCCTGTGCATCTGAGCCTGGGCAAGCATGCGAATGACCACATGCTGACTTTCTATCATGTCAATCCATCAGGCTGGCTAGTCGAGGTCGGCGGTGTCGGCCGTAAAGCCACATACCAGTCGGAATACTATGAGTATGACATGTGGGGTCACGATAATGAAGAGCCGGGCTATGGGCTGGATCTTCGCTTGCGCTACGACTGGTCGAAGAAGTAAAGAAACAAGCAACACCATAAATTAAAATCCGCCCTCAGCAAAAAACTGGGGGCGGATTTTCTTCTTTGTAAGCGCGAAGTGCTGTTATATCTTGCGGATGTTGGTGCGCACAGTGCAAAGTCAGTGCGGAAGCTGGTTGTGAAAGCCAGGGCTAAAAGTCGGCGCTGGCGGTACGGTGCGGAATGGAAATCCCGTCGGATCCGCCCCAGCTACGCTGCATTGGCTATAACAAGGGTGACACGCCAAACCAGGTGGCGTGGTAGTACAAGACAAGCAAAAAGGCGATTACGCTGAGGAGTACCATGGGTTTGCTGATTTCGCCTAAGACCAGCCGGTTACGTCCGGTCAGGATGGCCAGGAATGGCACGTGAGACGTTTGCGCGACAAAGGCTGGCCAGGCGGCACCATATTTATTGCGGTATTTACGCTCCATGTTCAAGGGGCCGATGAATCCTTGAAAGAGAAAGCTGCCAAACATCAAGTGCCCGGCCCAGTCGCCATTCACCATGAAATGCGCCAAACCCCATAGTCCAAAGCCGATCAGTCCGGGGTTGCGAGTGATGCGCAAGATTCCTTGTGCGCTGATATCTTCTGGCTGGTTCTGGTTGAGGATGCTGATGTTTTTGGAAAATGTGCCGACAATCAGAAAAATGAAGGCAAAAGCCATCAATACATTGGCCACGGGTTTTAGCGCAACTGCTTTGCCCCAGGTTTCAATGTAAGGTGCATGCGCGTAAGCCCAGCCCATCCAGATCAGGCTGAATAGCACTGCGAGCGAGAACGCAATGCGAAATGCTTTTTCTCCCGTTATGCTGACGATGACGGACCTTAACGGGCTGCCTGCGATAAGCCAGTGTAAACCGATGAACATGGCGCAAGCCGCAATCAATGGTGATAAAGACGACATATTTTCCCCCTTTAATTTGGATATAAAGGATGTGGAAGGTATCACTTTTCAAACTTTTTTCGTCATCAATGTGTGTGACTTTTGGCTTTTGTTGATTTAAGTCAATTAGTTTCTCTTTGGGTCATGCGCTTTTCCAGCTAACGCTCATGGTAAGTAAATATCACCCGCAGATGATGAAACACGCGAAAGGCAGCATAAAGTCCTGCCCCTCCCATCCGCGAGGCTAGACACGGCTGGCTTTGCACAGCCAGTCGGCTGCGGCGGCTGGTTGTGCAAAGTCGACGCCTGCGTCGCGAATTCCCGCCTCGCCCCCTCGCGGGGAGGTTGCTTATCTGGCTCGCTGCGCGAGAGGCGTGACCCGGCATCAAATTGAGTTGTTTCAACTAAAAAATGCCAAAAGTCGGTGCTGGTGATACGGCGCTTATCTTTTTGAATCGGTAAAAGGCAGTCCCCGCCAATGCATTTTTATGGAATGGTCTTTAGTTGACTTTAGTCAAGTCAGCTTAAACCGGGGATTCCTAGAATCAGCAGATCTTCTGTTTGTGATGAAGATGAAAAAAAGACCGATAACGGCAAATAATCAAGGAGTTGAGATGATAAATGTAGACGATCTGATTGATCAGTCAAGCGGCGCCCAGCGGCGGATGATTTATGCTGATCAAGCGATTTACGAGCAGGAGCTGGAGCGCATCTTTGGTCGGTGCTGGTTGTTTTTGGCGCACGAATCGCAGGTGCCGAACCCGGGCGATTTTTTCCGCACTTACATGGGTGAGGACGAAGTCGTGGTGGTGCGGCAGGATGACCGTTCGATCAGGGTTTTTCTGAATACCTGCACGCATCGGGGTAATCGTTTAACGCGCGCTGATCGTGGCAATGCGCGGGCTTTTTCCTGCAACTATCATGGCTGGGCGTTTGGCCTGGATGGCAGCCTGGCGACCGTGCCGCTGGAGAGCGAGGTCTATTTCAATGAAATCGACAAAAATCAGTTTCGGCTGGTGCCGGTTGAGCGGGTTGATTCCTACCACGGGCTGATCTTCGGCTGCTTTGACAAGAATGCGCCTTCCTTGGGGGAATATCTGGGTGACATGCGCTGGTATCTGGATGTGGCGCTGGATGCCATGCCAGGGGGGACTGAGTTATTGGGCGCAACGCAGAAAGTCATCATTCATACCAACTGGAAGTTGTCTGTTGAAAATGTGTGTGGCGACGGCTACCACCTGGGTTGGTCGCATGGCGGTGCATTGAAAGCGACACAAAGTGGCGACTTTTCCGGTTTTACGGTAGGCAATTCAAGCGTGGATCTTGAAGGCGGCATGTCTGTCGCAGGGCTGAATGGCAATTCCGTCTTGGCGACACTGGATGGCGTTTCAGGTTATGCCTTTTATCCCAATCCCACATTGGCGTTGAAATATCTCTCGGAGAACCGCGCCAAAGCGGTGGAGCGGCTGGGCAAGTTGCGTGGCGAAAAGCTCTGGGGTTCGCAATTGAACTTGACGGTTTTCCCCAGCTTGCAGTTTTTGCCGGGGCTTAACTGGTTCCGCGTGTATCACCCCAAAGGCCCGGGCAAGATTGAAATGTGGACTTGGGCTATCGCTGAAAAGGCCATGCCAGACGAATTAAAACAGCAAATTCTGGATAACGAGCTGCTCACCTTTGGTCCTGCTGGCTTGTTTGATAACGACGATGGCGACAATTTGAGCGCCTGCACCGTGCAATCCCGTGGCTGGCGCACCCGGCAAATGCCGGTGTACACCAATATGGCGCTGGGGCGCTCAGGCAAGCGTGTCGGCCTGCCGGGCGATATTGCCTCGGGCGTGGTGAGCGAGCATAACCAGCGCTATTTTTATCGCCGCTGGCAAGAGCACATGCAGGCTAAGGATTGGTCTGAAGTGCCCCAATACAACCTGAACCCACTGGAGGCGAGCGATGAACAGCGCACTGTCCAAACCGCTTGAAGGGCCGGTGATGCTGGCTATTGATAAACACCTTGCGCTCCAGCAGCAACTGTTTCTTGAGGCGCGCTTGCTGGACGACGAACGCTATAACGACTGGCTGGGCTTGATTGATGAGGCAATTTGTTATCGCATGCCCATGGCCGAGCGGCGCTTCCGTAAAGATCGTAGCGCCCCCTTGGCTTTTGGTGGTGGCCGCATCTTTGACGAAAACAAGGGGCGGCTGACGATGCGTGTTGATCGCTTGCAGTCGGGTTTGGTGTGGGCGGAAGATCCGCGCAACAAAGTGCGTCGCATTGTGAGCAATGTAGAAATCTGGCAAGGCGTACAAACGAATGAGGCAGAGGTGCATTCGGTCGTGACTATCCATCGCAGCCGGATTGATGGTGAAGAAAAGCACTTTGTGGCGGGGCGTCGGGATGTCTGGCGCGAAACTGCCCAAGGCTGGCGGTTGGTTGTGCGGGATATTTCGCTCGACACAAGCGTCGTGTTGGATAGCAACATGAACACTTTATTTTAACAAGGAGGCATTTCATGTCATCGCAATGTTCAGGCAATCAAGCAGGAAATTACACAGGTAAAGCGCCAGCCGTTTGGCCGGCAAAAATTAACCAGATTCCGAAAGAGGTTTTTGGTGACAAGGACTTGTTTGAAAAAGAATTGGAGAATATTTTTTATGGCGATTGCTGGCATGTCGTTGGTCATGTGGCAGAGGTTCCCAATGTTGGCGACTTTAAAACCTTTGACTTGGGTCGTGTGCCGCTCCTGATTTCGCGCGGGAAGGATGGTCAGGTGCGTGTTTTTTACAATAGCTGTACGCATCGAGGAAATCAGGTTGAAGTGTCTGCCAGCGGCAATCGTAAAGAATTCGAATGTCCGTATCACCGTTGGCTATTTTCGCTGGAAGGTGCGCTCACCGCCTGCCCAGGGTCAAAAGAGTTTGCGCCGGACTTCAAGCAGGAAAATTTTGGTTTGCTTGAGGTGAAAAGTGCCCAGTTTCTTGGCTTGATTTTGGTCACGATGGGAAAAAATACGCCCCCGTTGGCTGAATGGATGGGTGAAGAAGTCACATCGACGTTAAGTGCCTTGCTGGGTGGTGATGGACGGTTGAAACTGCTCGGCTACCAAAAGGTTAGTTATAACGTTGATTGGAAAGGTTATAACGACAACGATGGCTATCATGCCCCGATGTTGCATGCTGGCTTTCGCATGCTTAATTGGCAAGGTGGTAAGGGTTTTCAGCGGATGGCAGCGAATGGGAATCTTGTGTTTGAGGCGGAGTTAAAACCGGCTCAAGACAATGGCTTCTTGAAAGACCCTTCACTCATCGCTTTTAAAGGGAGTGATCCGGCACGAGGTTCCATGATTGTTCAGTTATATCCAACGACGGTAATGGTGAAACACCTCGATATGATCAATCTGCGCTTTGCGATTGCACGTAGTGAAGAGGAAACCGAGGTGCATTACGCCTATTTTGCACACGAGGATGACGATGAAGAGCTCTTGCAGCATCGTATTCGTCAGTCTTCCAATTTACTCGGGCCTTGTGGAATGATCAGCATGGAGGATGCGGCTATTTTTCGGCGTATTTTTATTGGCAACAAAACACCCGGTGTGGCTGAATTTCAAAAGGGTGTGACGAGCTTTACAGAGTTGCCTGCGGATCTAAAACAAAATGATGAGACAGGTAATTTAGGTCGTTGGGAGCACTACCGTAAATTGATGGGCTTCAAAAGGGAGGGCGGAAAATGAGTAAGACAGGAAACCTTGGGCATCTTGCGGCGATTGATGCGTTGCACACTGCGTATGTGGCGGCTTTGGATAAAGGCGACATGGCGGCTTGGGCGGCGACTTTTGCGGCCGATCAAGCGAGCCATTTTTGTATTTCATCAGAAAACGATCGTCGTGGCTTTCCCTTGGCTTTGATGTATGACGATTGCCGCGGCCGGATTGATGATCGGGTCTCGTTTGTGACCAAAGTCTGGGTGGGCACCTATGAGCCTTATCGGACACGCCATTTCATACAGCGTCTGGGTTGCGAGGAAGTTGGTGCGAATCAATACCGTGTGACCTCCGGCTTCACGATCATGATGACTCCCGAGGGTGGCTCGACTTCCGTGCTGACCAGTGGCGAATACCGTGATCTGATTGAGATACAGGGTGATCGTGCCGTATTCCGTGAGCGGCGCGCAGTGTATGACGCGGATGTCCTGCCACGGTATATCGTGTTTCCGTTTTAATTTTTTGTCGATTGAATAAGTTCTTTCGCCCTAAGTCCTTTATGAGAAAAGGTTTAGGGCGAAATTCTTTCAGGGATCACTTGCGCAGTTATTTTGACATAGGGAGAAAGCACATGAGCAGTTCTTCGCTACTATCGTCGCAATCAGCAACTAATCGCCAGGATAAGGTATCTGTCGCTGTGCCTGACCGTTTTATGTGGCAAGGCTGCTCTGCGATGGAAACGCAATGGCGCGTCGAGCGTTTGCTGAGCCGTTATGTTGCTTGTATCGACGACGACAACTTGGAAGCATGGCCGAGTTTTTTTACCCGGGATGCTTGTCGTTACGAAATTATCACGCGCGAAAATGTTGAGCGTGGCCTGCCGCTGACGCTGGTTTTTTGCATGGGCCAGGGAATGTTGGTTGATCGCATCGTGTCATTGCGTGAGGCCAACATCTATCCGCAGCGTTGGTATCGGCACATTGTCTCGAATGTGGTGATTCAGGCGGTGGCTGAAGATCACTTGGAAGTGCACAGCCATTATGTGGTGTTGCAGACACGCCGTAATGGCCAGACCAGTATTTTTAGCGCAGGCAAATATAAAGATCGTATTGTTTTGCGGGCAGGTGAGCTCAAGTTCGCAGAAAAACGTGTGGAAGCGGATACACACAGCATTGATACGCTGCTTGTATCGCCCATTTGATTTTGCTAACTAGAACGACGAGGAGAAACGACTATGAATGCACCCATGATGCCATTTGCCAAGCCCTGGACAGCGAATCCGGATGGGTATCGTGTGCCATACGAAGTGTTTACCGACCAAGTGTATTACGACCAAGAACAGGAACATATTTTTCGCGGGGAAACTTGGTCATTTGTCGGCTTGGAGGCCGAACTACCCAACAAGGGCGACTTTAAATCTACCGCGATTGGCGACACGCCTGTCATTGTGACGCGAGACCAAAACGGTCAGTTACACGTTTTCAAGAATTTATGCATGCATCGTGGTGCCTTGCTGGTGAGGGAGCCTAGGGGTAACGCCAAGTCTTTTGACTGTGTCTATCACCAATGGTCGTTTGACTTGGACGGTGCATTACGCGGTGTGCCGATGCGGCGCGGTGTGCGCGGGGAAGGCGGCATGCCGGCCGCGTTTGACATGGCGAACTTTGGTTTGGATGCCTTGCGCGTCGAGTCGTTAAATGGCCTGATTTTCGCCAGTTTTTCCAATACCGTTGAACCCTTGGCTGACTATCTGGGCGAGGGGATTGTGGCCAACATTCAGCGCATTTTTAACCGCCCGATTCACATCATGGGTGACTACCGCCAATATATTCATGGCAACTGGAAACTTTATGCTGAAAATGTACGCGATCCCTATCACGGCAGTCTGCTGCATTTGTTCCACAGCACTTTTGGGCTTTACCGGGCGACCCAAAAGGGCTTCACTTACATGGATCCTTCCAATCGGCATAGCCTGTTGAAGGCCACCGCATCCGCAGCGCCGACTTCTGCGAGCGAAGATCAAGAGGTTTATAAGGATGTGCGCTCTTACAACACCGAGTTCCATCTCAAAGATGCGAGCATACTCGCAGGCAGGCCGGAGTTTGACGACCGTGCCTCGCTGGTCATCAACGCGATTTTTCCTAATCTACTGATACAACAGATTGCCAATTGTCTGGCCGTGCGTCAGTCAGTCACGCACGCGCCGAATGCCTTTGAGATTGTCTGGACGCTCTTTGGCTATGCAGATGATGACGAGGAAATGCAGATGATCCGCATGAAGCAATCCAATCTGGTGGGGCCGGCGGGTTTGATTTCCATGGAAGATGGCGAGGCGATAGAGATCGTACAGGATGCTGTCATCCGTGATGGCAAGAAGACCTCAGTGTTGGCCATGGGCGGCGTGCGTTCAGGTAGCGTGGATCACATGATTAC
>DILC01000066.1:32497-48535 GCA_002424865.1 Rhodocyclaceae bacterium UBA5602
GCAGGGGAGAGAAGCAACAGAGGAAAAGTTCAGTATTCATCAGTGTTTCAACGACATCGGAAAACGGAGGTTTCCAGGTTGAATAGTTCATTACGTCGACTTCAGTTGACTTAAGTCAAGGTACAGGGTGCAGTCGATTTATAGAATTATTCCAGCTTCATCAGAGAATAAAAAAACAGGCTGAAAACGGCCAAGTGGTTGAGTCGGAGGTTGTCGTATGAAAACGTTTAACTGTTTTTGAATTCATTCCCATAGAGCACTCTATTTTTCAAGCAAAATAGGAGAGACATATCATGAATGCACCGTTGTCACGAGAAGCACTTCAGCAGGATAAATTAAAAGCGCTATTGGACGATCTGGGCAATAAGGTGGTTGTCAGTGGCGCAGGCGATGTTGTGCTGGGCGCACGGAATATTTATACCGATCCGGCGATTTTTGAGCTGGAACTGGAGCATATGATCGAAGGCGGCTGGGTTTATGCCGCGCATGAGAGCCAGTTGCCTAACCCGAATGATTATTTCACGCTGTATGTCGGACGTCAGCCGGTAGTGTTGACGCGTGACGCTGAAGGTCAAATCCATGGGTTCCTCAATGCCTGTGCGCATCGTGGTGCCAAGGTTGTGCGCCATACCAAGGGTAATCAAAAGGTGCACATGTGCATGTTTCACGGTTGGTGCTTTAACCCAAAAGGGGAGCTCATCAATGTGACGGATGAGGACGCGGGCGCTTACCCCCCAGGGTTTGATCGCAAAAACCTGGGGCTCACGCCAGTCGCCAAGCTGGAAAGCTATCGTGGATTTATTTGGGTGAGCTTGAATGCCGATGTTCCGCCATTAAAGGAGTATCTCAACGGCGCAACAACCTTTATTGACTTGATGGCTGATCAATCGCCAACCGGAGAGTTGGAAGTTCTGCCCGGAGAATCAACTTATATTTATCAGGGCAACTGGAAGCTGCAAGCTGAGAATGGTCTTGATGGCTATCACGTCAAGGCTTGCCACGGCAATTATGTGATGACGGTTAGCCGTCGCGCGAAAGGCCAGTCGGCGACAGAGACTAAAACACTGGATGTGGCCAGAATTGATACCGGTGTCAATGGCTTCTTTGCGTTTGATCAAGGTCATGCCGTGATTTATGGTCCCTATCCAAACAATCAGGACAGGCCGAATTTCGAGTTTCGGGATGATTACGTGAGGAAGTATGGCGAGACGCGTGCGGTGTGGATGAATGAGCGTATGCGTAATCTCATGTTGTTGCCGAATGTATTCTTGATGGATCAGATGAGTTCGCAGATTCGTATTTTCAGGCCATTGGCTGTGGATCGCACTGAAGTCATTACCTATTGCATTGCACCTAAAGGCGAAAGCGATAAAGCGCGTGAGCGCCGCTTGCGTCAGTATGAGGACTTCTTTAACGCCAGCGGTATGGCGACACCGGATGATCTGGCTGAGTTCCGTAATTGTCAGTTGGGCTATCAAGCGAAATCCGCCCCCTATAGCGATATTTCGCGCGGCAAGCCACGCTGGGTTAGCGGGGTGAATGCGCTTGGTAAGGAGATTGGCGTGGAGGCAAGGTTAAGCAGTACGAATATTGCCGATGAAGGCATTTATGTGAGCATTCTTAGCGAGTGGGCTCGTCGCATGCAGGATATTGTGAAAAACAAACTTGAGGAGGGTGGGA
Organism: Rhodocyclaceae bacterium UBA5602; assembly: GCA_002424865.1. Classification (GTDB taxonomy): domain Bacteria; phylum Pseudomonadota; class Gammaproteobacteria; order Burkholderiales; family Rhodocyclaceae; genus Rugosibacter. The sequence goes on from DILC01000066.1 coordinate 34,178, forward strand.
AATGAACGCAATCAATGAACATGCACGCTCTGTAGATTCTGCTGCTACGTGGCACTCTGTGATGCGATTTTTAGGCAGGGAGGCAAAGCATCTCGACGATAAGGACTGGGATGCGTGGTTGGCGCTTTATTCACCCGATGCGACGTATTGGATTCCTTCCTGGGATAGCGATGGCACCTTGGTGACCGATCCGACACGTCATGTGTCCTTGATTTACTATAAAAACCGTGGCGGGCTGGAAGATCGTGTCTTTCGGATCCGTACCGGCAAGTCGGCCGCCAGTATCCCTTTGGCGCGCACGTGTCATCAGCATCAATTGATAGATGTCTCTGAATCAGGGGGTATTGTCAAGGTGCAAACCAACTGGCGAGTCGATTCGGATACTGATCACGAAGTGCGCAGCTATTTCGGTACGGCGTATTATGATTTGCTGGCACAAGGGGATAGCTGGTTGATCCAGTCGAAGAAAACAATTGTGCTCAATGACCGAATTGACCAACTGCTGGATGTTTATCTGGTTTAAATAATCGTAACTTCAAGTGGGTGAGAGAGGAGATGACATGAGTAGCAATGCCTTGGAAAAAGCGATGTGGACGATAGGCACTAGCCCTGCTGAGGCAGAGAAATTTCGTCAATCACCCGCAGCGTATGCGGAGCAGTTTCATCTTGATGCTGGCGAAAAGGCTAGTCTTGCCACGCTGGATGTGGGCGATATGGCGAAGCGGGGAGCGAGTACCTTGTTGCTATTGATGGGTTTCATGGCAGTCAAAGGGCCTGCAGGCATGGGTGAGTATATGCAGGGCATCAGCAAAAAATAATGGCGTGGATGTGATCTTTTAAGGCGATAGTTCAATTAAAGAAGGAGAGTTTGATGGCTACACTCGTTGGCGGATTTTTAATGCCGCATGACCCATTCATGTCAGCAGCCCCGCATATTGCCCCTAAGGAAAAGGTCGATAACACCATGGCCTCATTTCACCGGATAGAGGCGAGAATCCGCGAATTGGCAGCGGACACGGTCATTATTATTGGTGATGATCATTACTGCATCTTTGGTCCGCACTGCATTCCGCGCTGCCTGATTGGCATTGGTGATGTCGATGGACCGGTAGAGGATTGGCTGAACATCCCGCAAGGGCCGATTGCAAACCACCCCGAGCTTGCCCGTCACATTCTGGAACGGGGCTACGACGAAGGGATTGACTGGTCATTCGCCAAGGCGCTCACACTGGATCACGGCATTGCGGTTCCTCATCACTTGGCCGTACGCTCGAATCCAAAGTTACGTACTATCCCGATCTATCTCAATGCCGCAGTCGTGCCAGCGATTCGAAATCAGCGTGCCTATGCCATTGGGCAAAGCATCCGTCGAGCCATTGAATCCTGGCCGGGTAGTGAGCGCGTGGTGGTATTTGGCACGGGTGGTATCAGTCATTGGGTGGGTACGGCTGAAATGGGACGTGTCAATGAGGCATTCGATCAGCGCATCTTGCGCATGGTTGAAGAGGGCGATGTTACTTCGATTATCGCGATGACCGACCAGGAAATTATTGAACAAGGCGGCAATGGCGCGCTAGAGTTGAAAAACTGGATTTGCGCGATGGGGGTGATGGGTGCCCTGAAAGCTGAAACTATCGGCTACGAGGCAGTGCCTGAATGGATTTGTGGATGTGGTTTTACGGAGCTAAAAGCGGCCTGAAAGGTGTTGTGGTGATAGAACCGTGAGTTCCTGAGTTCTTGAGTGGCTGGCGTTTCTATTTTTATGGTTAGTGGTGGATGTTTTTAATCAAGGAGCGAAAAATGGTCGATGTAAACAGTCTGGTCGATGTGAAAAATGGTACCCAAGCCAAGCGTATTTTTTGGGATGCCGATATCTACAAACTCGAGTTAGAGCAAATTTTTGGTCGTTGCTGGTTGTTTTTGACGCACGACAGCATCATCCCGAACGTGGGTGACTTTACCGTGACTTTCATGGGCGAGGACGAAGTGGTCGTCGTGCGTCAACGCGATGGCAGTGTTAAAGCATTCTTGAATTACTGTACGCACCGCGGGGCACGTGTCGTCAATGCAGAAGCAGGCAATGCGCGTGGTTTTACCTGTACTTACCACGGGTGGGCTTTTGGTCTGGATGGGGCGCTGGAGTCCGTTCCCTTTGAAAAGGAAGTGTATGGCAATGTGCTGAAAAAAGACACCTTGGGCATGAAGGAAGTGCGTGTTGAGAGCTACAAGGGTTTTTGGTATGGCAACTTTGATCAAAAGGCATCCAGTCTTGCTGACTACCTTGGTGACTATCGCTGGTTCCTGGATATCTGGATGGAAGGTACAGGCGGAGCAGAACTGATCGGACCTCCGGCACGCAGCATTCTGAAGTGCAACTGGAAAACCCCGGTCGAAAACTTCGTTGGTGACGCCTACCACGTGGGGTGGACACATGCGGCTTCATTGAAGGCACTAGGTGGCCCGTTGGGCGTGCTTGCCGGCAATCAAAATCTGCCGCCTGAAGGTGCTGGCGTTCAAATTACCAGTCGGCACGGGCATGGCGTGGGCATTTTGTTCAATGCAGGTCCTGCATTGATGGCCGGTGAAGAGGGTGCCATGGCCGCCAAGTGGTATGCGGAAAACCAGCCCAAGGTGGCTAAACATCTCAGTGAAGCGCAAGCCAAATACTATGGCTCGCATTTCAATGCATCGATTTTCCCTAATAATTCCTACCTGTGGGGCACTAATACATTCAAGGTCTGGCATCCGCGTGGTCCTAACCAGATCGAAGTGTTTACCTGGGCCATCGTTGAAAAGAACATGCCGCAAGAACTGAAAGATGCCGTGCGCCGGTCGATGTTGCGGACATTTGGCACTGCCGGCATGCTGGAGTCGGATGATAGCGACAACATGGAGTCCATGACCAACCTTAACCGCGGGCCGCATATCGCTGCTGGTGTGCTCAATTCGCAGATGGGTTTAGGTAATGAGCATGAAGATCCGGAAAGCGGCAACATCATTGGCCCCTCCGCCATTGGTGAGACTTCATACCGCGGGTTTTATCGCGCTTATCAAGAATTCTTGATGGCCAAGGATTGGGATGAGCTGCGTGCCAATGATGGCAAGTGGAAAAATGAGCTGTTGAACCGCTAATCCGGTGATTGCCTTATTGAGCATTGATTATCGTCAAGGAGAATTCAGATGGAAGAACTAAACCCAGTTTCACATGAAATTTATATTGAAGTGCAACAGGCCTTGTTCAAGGAAACCCGCATGTTGCGTGAAGAGCGCTGGCGCGAATGGCTGGAAACGATGGTCGAGAAAGACATTGTCTATTTGGCAATTGTCAGTCAGTTGCGTTATCGCAAGGACAATCGTTACACCGGTGCCAAAGATGTTCCTAGCCTGGACGAAAACTGGGCGGGTCTTGATCGCCGCGTTGCGCAAATGGAATCCGGATTGCAATGGACAACCGACCCGGCAGAGCGCATTCGTCACTTCATTACCAACCTGGAAGTGTTTGAAGGTAAAAACCCGAATGAATATATCGTGTATTCAAACTGCCAGACGGTGCGTAATCGCCGCGTGTATGAAGAGATGACTTATTGCTATGGCCGCAATGATGTGTGGCGGCGCTGTGCGGATGGCAAGTTACGTCTTTGCCGTCGCGAGGTGGATGTGGATGAACGCTTTGTCAGCGGTAAAAACCATAACTTCCCGATGTAATTGTTGCTTCTAGTGGTTGTGTAAAAAACGGCGATGGTTTCATTAACCATCGCCATTTTTTTGTGCCGTAAAATTACTTGCCGGTTTTGCAAGTGCTCAAGCCAAAAGGCAGGTAGGCCGGGCAAAACTTGAACGAACCCGTCAAAATGGGCAGCACGCCCAAATAGCCCCATATGCCGATATAACCCAGTGCTGCTGCAGCAACGAGGCTGATGCCTAGGGTCAAGCGCAGTGTGCGGTCAATAGTGCCTACATTTGGTGTCATCTTGTTCTCCTGTCGGTTTAAATAATCAGTGGGCGATGTGTTGATGAAAGTCATTGATCAAAAAATGAATTTTTTGCTTCGCTGCCCAGTGAAGCATGGGCGAATATTACTCTTTTTAATTATCGGGCTTGGTCGTTAATCAGTGATGATGGGTTCGCATGGGATAATCAATTCATGGTTTCCATTGTTCACACAACTGCCCCTGACGGAATAAGCGCGCTTCTCACAGAGGGCTTGAATGCGCAAGCGCGCGCGCGTGTGTTAGAGGCGCTGCGTATCGCGACTGAATGGTATGGCGACTCACTTTTATCCAGTGGCGAGCAGACCTTGCAACATGCGCAGGGCACGGCGCTGATCTTGGCCTCTTTGGGATTGGATGCCCGCACGGAAGCGGATACGGATGCCCCTGTGCGCGTGGCGGCGTTATTGTTTGCAGCGCTTAGCCATTACCCTGATCCTCGCTCAAATGATTACCCGCGCGATGCGGTTGGACAGCTAAAAGTCGGCTTTGGCGAGACGGCGGCAGGGCTCGTCGAAGGCCTGCATCGGCTGGGAATATTGCGCCCGCTCACCCGAGCTGCGCAAGACAGCCTTGAGGGCCAGGCGCAAACCGAGATTTTGCGCAAAATGTTGCTGGCTATGGTGGATGACATTCGCGTGGTGTTGATCCGCCTGGCCAGCCGCGTGCAGACCTTGCGCTTTTTGGTGGATCATCCGAATGAATTACGCCAGGATATGGCGCGCGAGAGCCTGCTGATTTATGCGCCGCTGGCTAACCGCCTGGGCGTCTGGCAACTCAAGTGGGAGCTCGAAGACCGCGCCTTTCGCTATCTCGAACCGCATATTTACAAGCAAATCGCGCGCATGCTGGACGAGCGGCGCATTGAGCGCGAGACGTTTATTGATGACGTGGTCAATCGCTTGCGGCGCCAATTAAATGACAATGGCATCGATGCGGAGGTGTATGGACGGCCTAAGCATATCTACAGCATCTGGCAAAAAATGCGCAACAAGCGGCTGGATTTTACCCAGCTTTATGACGTGCGTGCGGTGCGCATTGTGGTGGATTCGGTGTCCGATTGCTACGCCGCCTTGAGTCTGGTGCATCACCTCTGGCAGCCGATAGCGGGTGAATTTGACGATTACATTGCGCAGCCCAAAGGCAATTTTTACCGCTCCCTGCACACGGCCGTGACGGTGGAGGATGGTGGTGCGCTGGAAGTGCAAATTCGCACCAAGGAGATGCACGAACATGCCGAATTGGGTGTCGCCGCCCACTGGCGTTACAAGGAAGCGGGCAAGTCAGCCAATGCAGCAGGTGCGTATGAGGACAAGATTGCCTGGCTGCGGCAATTGTTGTCCTGGCGCGACGAGATTGCGGACTCGGCCGAATGGGTGGCGCAGTTCAAGCGTGCGCAGCTTGACGATACGATTTATGTGCTCACGCCTCAAAATAAGGTCATTGATTTGCCCAAGGGCGCAACGCCGCTGGATTTTGCCTATCGCCTGCACACGGATTTAGGCCATCGCTGCCGTGGCGCGAAAGTCGATGGACAGATGGTGGCGCTCAATACACCGTTAAAAAATGGCCAGCGCGTGGAAATTAACGCGATTAAATCGGGTGGCCCCTCGCGCGACTGGCTGAATGCCTCTCAAGCTTATCTGGCCACAGCACAGGCGCAGCGCAAGGTGCGGCGATGGTTTGCGGCGCAGGATGAAGCCGCGCAACTGACCGAAGGGCGGGCATTGTTGATGCGGGAGATGCAACGCGCAGGTGCTGTGCAGCGTATGCAGGCGAATCTCGATGAATTGGCGGCCAAGCTGGGTTTAAAAAATGCCGATGCGATGTTTTTGGCCTTGGCGCGCGGTTCAATCGGCCCACGGGCGCTGGATATTGCGCTGCATGGGGAAGATGCCCAGACTGCCACAGCCTTTGCTGAGCCTGCGATCACCACACGGAAAAGCAAAATGGGGGGCGCTGATCAAGGGCATATTTTGATTGTGGGCGTGGATAAGCTGCTCACGCAAATTGGACGTTGCTGCAAACCTGTGCCGCCGGATGTGATCGCGGGTTTTGTCACGCGCGGTAAGGGCGTGTCTATCCATCGCGTGGGTTGCCCGCATTTTCAGCGCATGGTGGCAAAAAATCCAGAGCGGGCTATCGAAGCGGATTGGAGTGCCTCTGCCAGGCAAGCAGACAATGCACTCTATGCTGTTGATGTCCTGATTAACGCGCATGACCGACAAGGCTTGCTGCGGGATATTTCAGAATTGTTCACGCGGCAAAAAGTTAATGTGACAGCCGTTAAAACGCAAAGCAAAAACAACATGGCGCGTATGCGTTTTACAGTGGAGCTAAAGAGTGGTGAAGGTTTGCAGAAAATGCTGCTGTTGCTGCGCGAGGTGTCGGGTGTGACCGATGCGCAACGGGTTTAACCAACTCGTGTAACGAGCTTGACCCGATGACGCAGCCGTTATGGGCGGGTGCGTTGGCGACCATTGGCAACCATTGGTAACTAAATTGGCGAATGACTGACGCGCGCAGCAAGGTGAGACAGGTGCAGCTTGATGAGTGCGGCATGCAGTTTCTCAGGGTGCGCTGAGGCGCGCAAGATCAGCTTGCCGTGACCCTCGGTGAGCGATCCAGCAAGCCGTTGTGTCTGGCGGGCGACGGCATCCGCCACATCAACCAGGCTAACGTTCAAGCCAGCATTCAGGCTTGGGGTGACGCCTTGAGATGCTTTCGCTGTCGCATGGGCGTGAATCGCTTCGCGCAGCATCGGGATGAGAAAACTGTAGTGGGTACAGCCGAGGACCAGACGATCAACGCCGTGGTCCAGCAGCGGCCAGACGTGCTGGCGTATATCGGCAATATTGTCGAGGTCCAGGCGTTCAACCTGCGTTGCCCAGCCCGGACAGGGCTCAACAAAAACTTCAACATCGCCCGCATGCTTTTTGATGAGTGCATTCAGGCGTGCGCTGTTGGCCGTGGCTTCCGTGGCGAGCACGCCAATGCGTCGCGTGATGGAACTTTGCGCCGCCGGTTTGATGCCCGGCTCAATGCCCACCACAGGAATACCCGGATGTTTCTCGCGCAAAGCTTCAACCGCGGTGGCGGTGGCGGTATTGCAGGCGACAACCAGCAAGGTGCAGCCAGATTGGATGAGTTCTGCGCCAATGGCGAGTACACGCGCTTGAATATAGGTTTCGCTTTTGTCGCCGTAGGGCACGTGTGCGCTGTCAGCGAAATAAACGAAGTCGGCGCGCGGCAGGGTTTCGATCAGGGCAGCCAGCACCGAGAGGCCGCCCAGGCCGGAATCGAAGACGCCGATCATGGATAATAATAATGAAAAGTCGGCGCTGATGAAGCAACTGCGCTACAAGACGGTCGAGCAAGAAACGCTCTCCTCGTCGTAGCGGATGGCGATACGGCGAAGATCACGATCAACCTGGCTTAATCAGCCTTAACCTTAAACAGCCGCGGCAACCGCGACCGGAATCTTGCCGATCTTCGCCTGCCACTCGCGCGGGCCGGTGGTGTGCACCGAGGTACCGGACGAATCCACGGCGACGGTCACCGGCATGTCCTTGACTTCGAACTCGTAAATCGCTTCCATGCCCAGGTCGGCAAAGCCCACTACCTTGGCCGACTTGATGGCTTTGGCCACCAGATAGGCTGCACCGCCCACCGCCATCAAATAGGCGGATTGGTTGTCCTTGATCGCTTCAATCGCCACCGGGCCGCGTTCGGATTTGCCGATCATCGAAATCAGGCCGGTTTGTTCCAGCATCATGCGCGTGAATTTGTCCATGCGCGTGGCGGTGGTGGGACCCGCCGGGCCGACGACTTCATCGCGCACCGGGTCCACCGGGCCGACGTAATAAATCACGCGGTTGGTGAAGTCGACGGGCAGTTTTTCGCCTTTGGCCAGCATGTCGGCAATGCGTTTGTGCGCGGCGTCCCGCCCGGTGAGCATCTTGCCGTTGAGCAGCAGTTTTTGCCCCGGTTTCCAGGCGGCGACTTGTTCACGCGTTAGGGTATCCAGATTGATCGAGGTGGCTGATTGGGTATCCGGCGTCCAGGTCACCGCTGGCCAGTCGGCCAGCCGGGGTGGTTCGAGCTTGGCGGGGCCCGAGCCATCCAGGTGGAAATGGATGTGGCGCGTGGCGGCGCAATTCGGAATCAGGGCGACCGGCAGGTTGGCGGCATGCGTCGGGTAATCCAGAATTTTCACGTCGAGCACGGTGGTGAGGCCACCCAGCCCCTGCGCGCCAATGCCCAGCGCATTGACTTTTTCGTAAATTTCCAGCCGCAAGGATTCAACGCGCGAGAGTTGCGCGCCGCTGGCGGCGCGGGCTTTCAATTCATGGATATTGCATGGCGCCATGATGGATTCCTTGGCCAGCAGCATGGCTTTTTCCGGCGTGCCGCCAATGCCGATGCCGAGGATGCCGGGCGGGCACCAGCCTGCGCCCATGCTGGGCACGGTTTTGAGTATCCAGTCGACCAGGTCGTCCGACGGGTTCAACATGGCGAATTTGGTTTTTGCTTCCGAGCCGCCGCCTTTGGCCGCGCAGATGACTTCGACATGGTCGCCCGGCACGACTTCAAAATGCACCACGGCGGGGGTGTTGTCCTTGGTGTTTTTACGCGTGCCGGAGGGGTCGGAAAGCACCGAGGCACGTAGCGGATTGTTCGGGTCAAGATAGGCGCGGCGCACGCCTTCATCGACCATCTCTTGTATGGATAGCGCCGCTTCCCAGCGCACGTTCATGCCGACTTTAACGAACACCAGCGCAATGCCAGTGTCCTGGCAAATCGGCCGGTGGCCTTCGGCGGCCATGCGGCTGTTGGTCAGGATTTGCGCAATCGCGTCTTTTGCGGCGGGCGATTCTTCGCGCTCATAGGCTTCGCCCAGCGCCTGGATAAAGTCGAGTGGATGGTAATAGCTGATGTACTGGAAGGCGTCGGCGATGGACTGGATGAAGTCTTCTTGGCGGATGGGATTCATGGCATTCTCAGGGTAGAAATGAAATTTAGTGCGAGTTTTTGCTGGCAATCAAGGTATTGGTCATCACCCGGTCAGTCCAGGCAATGGCCAGGGCGGAGAAAAGGAAGGCAAGATGAATGCCGATTTGTGCCATGATGACCCGGTCAGCCAATTGTTCGGCGTTGATGAAGGTTTTTAACAAGTGAATGGATGAAATGCCGATCAAGGCCGTGGCGAGCTTGACCTTCAATACGCCCGCATTCACATGCGAGAGCCATTCGGGTTGGTCAGGGTTGTCTTCCAGGTCAAGCCGCGAGACAAAGGTTTCATATCCGCCAATGATGACCATGATCAGCAGGTTGGCGATCATCACCACGTCGATCAAACCGAGCACGATGAGCATGACTTCCGCTTCGCTCAGACTACCCGCCTGGGATACCAAGTGCACCAATTCAAGCATGAACTGATACACATACACGCCTTGCGCCACAATTAGGCCAAGGTAGAGCGGGGCTTGCAGCCAGCGGCTGGCGAAGATGAGTTTTTCCATTGGATGGATGATTCGGTTCATGGGTTAGGCGCAATGATTTAGAGAGGGCGATATTATCGCAGAGGATGCCTCAGTAGCAGGGCGGTGACGATAGAATGGAGCCGCAAAAAGGCAAGGGATTTTCTTTCATCAAAAAATCAAGACACAGAGGAGTTGTACATGTCCGCCGAGACGATCACCCAAAATCTACCCGTCTATTCGCCCAGCGCTGAGTTTGTGGGCCAGGCCACCATCTCTGGCATGGCGGCTTATGAGGCTTTATGCCAGGAAGCCGAGCAGGATTACACCGGCTACTGGGCGCGCCTGGCCAAGGAGCACGTGAGCTGGCAGACGCCTTTCAGCCAGGTGCTGGATGAGACGGACGCGCCGTTTTATCAATGGTTTGCGGATGGTCAGCTGAATGTCTCTTACAACTGCCTGGATCGCCATGTGGCGGCTGGCCTGGGCGATAAAGCCGCGCTGATTTTTGAAGCGGACGATGGTGCGGTCACGCGCGTAACCTATCAGGAATTGCTCTCTCGCGTTGCCCGTTTTGCCAATGGCCTCAAAGCGCGGGGCATTAAAAAAGGCGACCGCGTGCTGATTTATATGCCGATGTCGATCGAAGGCATCGTGGCCATGCAAGCTTGTGCGCGCATTGGCGCGATTCATTCGGTGGTGTTTGGCGGCTTTTCGGCCAAGAGCGTGCATGAGCGGATTGTAGATGCGGGCGCCGTGGCGGTCATTACGGCTGACGAGCAGTGCCGTGGCGGCAAGCACATCCCCTTGAAGCCTGCCGTGGATGAGGCGCTGGCTTTGGGAGGCTGCGAGTCGGTTCAATGCGTCATCGTGTATCGCCGCACGGGCGGCGCTTGCGCCATGACCGCCGGGCGGGATGTGTGGTGGGAGGATGTCGTCGCTGGTCAGCCCGAGACTTGCGAGCCGACGTGGGTAGGCGCCGAACATCCGCTGTTTTTGTTGTATACCTCGGGTTCCACCGGCCAGCCCAAGGGCGTGCAGCACAGTTCGGGCGGTTATTTGCTGCATGCCGTGCTGACCACGAAATGGACATTTGATTTGAAGCCGAACGATGTGTTCTGGTGCACGGCAGACATCGGCTGGGTGACTGGGCATACCTATGTGGCCTATGGGCCTCTGGCCTGTGGCGGCACGCAAATCGTGTTTGAAGGCGTGCCGGTGTATCCCGACGCCGGGCGCTTCTGGCGCATGATTCAGGACCATAAAGTGAGCATTTTTTACACCGCGCCCACGGCGATTCGCTCGCTCATCAAGGCCGCTGAAACCACGCCCGCCGTGCATCCCTCGAAGTACGATTTGTCGTCATTGCGTCTTTTGGGGTCAGTTGGTGAGCCGATCAACCCTGCCGCTTGGACGTGGTATTACCAGCACGTTGGCGGCAGCCGCTGCCCGATTGTGGATACCTTCTGGCAAACTGAAACCGGCGGCCACATGATCACGCCTTTGCCGGGCGTCACCCCCCTGGTGCCCGGCTCGTGCACTTTGCCTTTTCCCGGCATTCAAGCGGCGGTAGTGGATGAAACAGGGCATGAGCTGGCGTGGGGGCATGGCGGGCTGTTGGTGGTCAAAAAGCCCTGGCCGTCGATGATACGCACCATTTGGGGAGACCCGGAGCGCTTTAAAAAGTCTTACTTCCCGCAGGATTTTCATGGCAAGTTGTATTTGGCGGGCGACGGCGCAATCAGGGATGCGAAAAACGGTTATTTCACCATTACTGGGCGGATTGACGATGTATTGAACGTTTCTGGCCATCGCATGGGGACGATGGAAATTGAATCGGCGCTGGTCTCCAACCCCTTGGTGGCAGAAGCCGCTGTGGTCGGGCGTCCGGATGATGTGACGGGCGAAGCCATTTGCGCCTTTGTGGTGCTAAAACAAGCACGCCCAAGCGAGGACGATGCCGGGAAAATCGCCAATGATTTGCGCCACTGGGTGAGCCAGGAAATCGGCCCGATTGCCAAGCCCAAGGAAATCCGCTTTGGCGACAACCTGCCCAAAACGCGCTCAGGAAAAATCATGCGCCGCCTGTTGCGCAGCCTGGCCAAGGGCGAGGCGATCACACAAGACACCTCGACCTTGGAAAACCCGCAGATTCTGGAGCAGTTAAAGCATTCTGCCTGAGTTGATGGATGAATGAATTCCATGACAAGCTTTGTCATGGAATTCATTCACAAACGCTAAACAACGCAACTCATTGCAAACATATAACGAGGATGTTTATTTCATGGATGCTACGGTAACCAAAGCTGCTGTTGATGATGTGATGTATGGCCGTAAATCAGTGCGTGCTTTTTTACCCCAGGCTGTGCCGCAAGAAATGATTGCAGACATTTTGCGGGCTGCCGCCCGGGCGCCTTCGGGCACCAACACCCAGCCTTGGCAAGTGCATGTGCTAACAGGCAAGATGCGCAACCGGTTAGTGGATGAAGTTTGCCAGGCGTTCGATGCCAACGACACCAGCCACAAGCCGGATTACGATTATTACGCCAGGGAATTTTTTGACCCTTATCTTGCGCGGCGGCGCAAAGTGGGCTGGGATCTTTACGGCTTGTTGGGCATTAAAAAAGGGGAAGCGGAAAAAACCCGCGCCCAACACCGCAAAAATTACACCTTGTTTGATGCGCCGGTGGCTTTGATGTTCGTGATTGACCGCCGCCTGGCGATGGGCAGCTGGCTCGATTTCGGCATGTTTTTGCAGAATGTCATGCTGGCGGCCCGCGCCCGTGGGCTGGACACTTGCCCGCAAGCGGCGTGGATTGACTACCACCGCATCGTGGAAAAACTGTTGAACCTGGGCGAGCATGACCAACTGGTATGCGGCATGGCTTTGGGTTATGCCGATAACCATGCCTTGGTCAATACCCTGACTACCGAACGCGCTGCGCTGGAGGAGTTCGTGCATTTCCATGACTGATGACGACGCATTGGAAATGGCGGATATTTCCCGCCAGCGCATCGATAAATGGCTGTGGGCGGCGCGCTTTTTTAAAACCCGCCGCCTGGCGACCGAGGCGATTGAGGCAGGACGCATCAAGCTCAATGGCCATCCCGTCAAACCCGCGCGCGAAGTGAAATGCGGCGATCTGGTGGAAATGAAATTAGGCGATACGCTGTGGGTGGTGTGCGTGCGCGGCACGAATGCCCAGCGCCGCCCGGCGCCGGAAGCGCGGCGGCTGTATGAAGAAACGCCGGAAAGCGTCGCGCATCGTGCCCAGCAGCGCGAAATGAAGCAAATGTCGCCCACCCCGGGCGCGGGCTTGCGCGGGCGGCCCACCAAAAAAGCGGGACGCTTGATCCGTGGTTTTTTTGATAGGTAATCCGCATGAATAGTTTTATGGCCAGCGTCTTGGGGTTGCTTTTGTTATTTCTGCTGGGGCTTTTGCTGGGCGGCGTGCTCGTTGCCTTTTTGCTCAGAAAACGTGAGGCCGATACCCGTTTGCGAATCGAGGAAAAGTTCGCAGCGCAACTCGCCACGCGTGAAGCCGAGCTTGTTGCGCTACGTGAAGAAAAGTCGGCGCTGGCGATACGGCGCGCCGAGCTGGAAACCGAGCTGGCCGCCGAGCGTACGCTGTTCGCCGAGCGCCAGGCCACGCTGGAAGCGGCGCGCGACAGCTTTGCCGATGCCTTCAAAGTCATCTCAGCCGATGCGCTGGCCAAAAACAACCAGTCGTTCATGGAACTCGCCCGTGCCACGTTAGAGTCGCAACAGGCGGCCACGCAAGCCGCTGCCAAAGCGGATCTCGAAAAGCGCCAGCTGGCCATCGGCGAATTGGTCACGCCCGTGAAAGCCTCGCTGGAAAAGTTCGAGCAACAGATTGGCAATATCGAAAAGCAGCGTATTGACGCCTACGCCACATTAAGTGAGCAAGTGCGGCAGATGTCCGAAGCGCAACTCGCGCTGCGCGCCGAAACCGGCAATCTGGTCAAAGCCCTGCGTGCCCCGCAAACCCGTGGCCGCTGGGGCGAACTGCAATTGAAACGCGTCGTTGAAATGGCCGGCATGCTCGACCATTGCGATTTTTTCGAGCAGGAAAGCACCCACACCGAAGAAGGCCGCCTGCGCCCGGACATGATCGTCAAACTGCCCGGCGGCAAGAACATCGTGGTGGACGCCAAAGCGCCGCTGGCAGCCTACCTCGATGCCTTGGACGCGACCGACGAGCATGAAAAAAAGCGCAAACTTGCTGACCATGCGCGGCAAGTGCGGGATCATCTGGCCAAGCTTGGCCGCAAGGCTTACTGGGAGCAATTCCAGCCCACCCCGGACTTTGTGGTGCTGTTTTTACCCGGCGAAATGTTCTATTCCGCTGCCTTGGAAGCTGACCCTTCGTTGATTGAGGCAGGCGTGGATGCGCGCGTGATCCTGGCCACGCCCACCACGCTGATTGCCCTGTTGCGCGCTGTCGCCTACGGCTGGACGCAACAAGCGCTGACCGATAATGCCGAACGCATCAGCGTGCTGGGGCGTGAACTGTATGAGCGCATCGCCGTATTGGGCGACCACTGGGCGGGCGTGGGCAAAAACCTGAACGATGCTGTTTCCGCCTACAACAAGTCCGTCGCCACGCTGGAGTCGCGCGTGCTCGTCACCGCAAGAAAGTTCCGTGACCTGAAAGTGACAGGTGAGGATAAGGAGATACGCGATCTCACCCCCATCGAAGCGCAACCGCGTGCGGTGCAGGCCATCGAACTGCTGCCTGGACATACGGGGGTGACTGGCGAGTAACCCTGCTTAGACCTTCCGATTAGTTGTCGTTAAAACTTGAATCCGCCTTATATAGAAAAAGCATCCTCAAAAGGGGAAGGCGAGAATATGCGACATAGGCATT
>DILC01000044.1:0-37163 GCA_002424865.1 Rhodocyclaceae bacterium UBA5602
CCCCTTCCCATCCCGAACAGGACCGTGAAACGCCTCCGCGCCAATGATATTGCACTTCACCGTGCGAGAAAGTAGGTCAACGCCAGACCCCCTAAACAAAAACCCCCTCAACTCAGACTTGTGGGGGTTTTTTATTTCATGGATCGTAAGCGCCAGATGATGCTGGATGTCCGTCCGCCCTGCGCAACGCCGAGGAGACTTCGATCCTGTAGACGCGCGATTCATCGCGCGATACTTGTGGGGCTCCTTTGCCGATGACGATTGTAGCCATCGAATCCATCCGGTTTATTCATGCCAGCCAGGCTATTGCTGTGCCTGCTTTTGCTGCGCCCGCTTTTGCTGGGCTTTTTGCCGCGCGCGGCTGGCGCGTTTGTCGGTGCGTAAATGCACGCCGCCTTTTTTGAGCAAGGGGTGGCTTGCCACCACGTTGCGCGGCCGCAAGCTGGGTTGCGACCCTGTTTTTTGCGTCTTGAGTTGCCGTGCGCGCTGTCTGGCTTCTTTCATGGCCGATGAAAGTTAACCACTGCATGCCCTTCCGCCGTTTTTTTAGGCACGGGTCGGGGCTCGGGTTTCCAGGCGTGACCGTAAATGATTTCAAAGCGCATCGGCCAGCGGCCGTGTGGATCGGGTTGCCAGGCGGAAAAAGTCTTGCGCCAGGTGTGAAAGCTTTGTCGGCCGAGAAAGGCGTCGCGCACGCCCAGGTGGCGCTGGTCTGTTAAAAACTGGCGTGGGTGATGATAAGTCAGATCTATGCTTTCCATATCCATCACCGGGCCGCCAAAGCCTGCGCCAACCAGCATGTCGCCAATGTCGTGCATGTCGATAAAGCGCATCGTCGTGTCTGCCGTATCACTAGCGCCGACTTTTTTGAGCGCCTCCCTGATTTCCCGCAAGGTGTCCGGCCCCAGCGTGGCAAACATCAAGAGGCCGCCGGTGTTGAGCGTACGGTGCATTTCGCGGAGTGCGGGGCGTGGGTCATCCAGCCAGTGCAGCATCAGGTTGGACCAGATAAGATCGAGCGAGGCGTCAATGAGTGGCAGGGCGCGCACGTCGGCATTGAGGCATTGCGCGCGAGGTGAGCCCGCAGTCAACAGCGCGGGCAAAAATCGCGCAAGGCGCGAGCTTGGCATGCCACGTTGTTGCACGCTTTGCAGCATGGTCAATGAGCTATCAATGGCCAAGGCTTGCGCTTTGGGGTAGCGGGCTTGCAAGTCACGTATGCCATCACCTGTGGCGCAGCCAATGTCGGCCATGCGTTGCGGGGCTATCTTCATGTAGTCCAGCCGCTCAGCCATGCGCGCGCCCACTTCACGGGCGAGCACAGCGGCTTGATCGTAAGTTGCTGCCAGGGTAAGGTGTTGAGCGCTCACGGGCTGGCTGAGTTTGATGACTGGGTTTTCGTGCGCTTTATTTGCTGTGCGGCGGGCAGTGCAGATTACATCGGGCTCAGCCCCAGGCGATTGAATAATGCCTGGTCGCGGTCGGCTTGCGGGTTGCCTGCGGTGAGCAGCTTGTCGCCGTAGAAAATGGAATTCGCCCCAGCCATGAAACACAGGGCTTGCAGCTCGTCGCTCATGGCTTCACGGCCGGCCGAGAGACGCACCATGGAGGCAGGCATCAAAATGCGGGCAACCGCTATGGTACGCACGAATTCAAACGGATCCAGGGGTTCTACATGCCCCATGGGCGTGCCGGGCATGGGCACGAGCTGGTTGATCGGCACGGATTCAGGGGGCGTTGCCATATTGGCGAGTTCAGCGAGCAACCCGGCGCGCGCACGGCGGGTTTCGCCCATGCCGACAATGCCGCCGCAGCACACCTTGATGCCCGCGTCGCGCACTTGCGCGAGGGTGGCAAAGCGGTCTTTTTGGGTGTGGGTGGTAATCACCTGGCCGTAAAACTCAGGGGAGGTATCCAGGTTGTGGTTGTAGTAATCGAGCCCGGCATCCTTCAACTGTTCGGCCTGGCCTGCTTTGAGCATGCCAAGTGTCGCACAGGTTTCCAGCCCCAGCGCCTTGACGGCAGCGACCATGTCAGTGACTTGCTGTAAATCCTTTTCTTTCGGGCCGCGCCAGGCAGCGCCCATGCAAAAACGCGATGCGCCTTTGTTTTTAGCGGCTTGGGCGGCGGCGATGACGTCGGCAATGGGCAGCAACGCTTCCCGTTTCACGTCGCCATGGCGGGAGGACTGGGAACAATAACCGCAATCTTCCGAACAGCCGCCCGTTTTGATCGACAAGAGCGTGGAGAGCTGCACGGCATTGGCTTGATGATGCTGGCGATGCACTTCCTGCGCGCGGAACATGAGGTCATTGAAGGGCAGGGTAAACAGCGCCTCAATGGCTTTGATGGTCCAACGTGGCGAGGTGGCAGGCGTTGTTGCGGGGTTGCCAGCGAGGTTGCCGGTAAGGTTGGCAGAATCGCTGTTAGTATCAGGCAAAGTGGCGGTCGTCATTACGGTAGACTCACTGAAAAGAACAGGTCAAGATGTGCATCTTGGGCGAAGGCGCTGTTCTTGTCAATCTGCAAGTGCTGCCTTGTTGTGCTTTGATTTTTATCTATCTCCAAATAAAACAAACAGTTATTTGTTAATTTTATGCCATTGTCAAATTACTGGATGGGCTGGAATTGTGCATGAATTGGTATGCTGATAAGCGTGCGAATTTTGCGGCGCGATTGTTTTCAGGACCGCTGTCATGGTTGGCCAAGCGCTTGCCGTGCGACTGTTTTTTGTGTGGCGCAAATAGTGGCTATGCGTTATTGTGCCCGCCTTGCGAGGCGAGCTTGCCGCGCTTGACGGCGCAGCGCTGTCCGCAATGTGCCCAGCCGACGCTGGGTGGCGAGCGCGGTGGTGTGTTGCCTGGACAGGAATCAGGCCCAGTCTGCGGCGCTTGCTTGCGCGATGCGCCGCATTTTGATGCGACCGCTGCCGTTTGGTCGTATGACTTTCCGCTCAGCCAGATCATCCTGTCGCTCAAGTTTGCGCACCGTCTTGCCAGCGCCGACTTTTTTGCGGCGGCCTTGCTGGGGCTGGCGGCAAAGCGCCTGGATTCACAGGGCGGGGCTTTGGCGTCAGGCAGGCTAAAACAGTTGCCGGACTTTATTTTGC
Source organism: Rhodocyclaceae bacterium UBA5602 (assembly GCA_002424865.1). GTDB lineage: Bacteria > Pseudomonadota > Gammaproteobacteria > Burkholderiales > Rhodocyclaceae > Rugosibacter. Next base: position 3,110 of record DILC01000044.1, read on the forward strand.
CCGTGCCTTTGTCTGCCCGGCGGCTGGCGCAGCGCGGGTTTAATCAGGCGGTGGAAATTGCGCGGACACTCTCGCAACAGCTGGCTGTGCCGCTCATGAACCACGATGTGGTGCGCCAGCGCGACACTACGCCGCAAACCCGCTTGCCTTGGAAGGTGCGGGCAAAAAATATCCGTTACGCCTTTGAGTGCCGCCTGGATTTGACCGGCAAAACAGTGTGGGTGGTGGATGATGTGATGACCACGGGGGCGACGCTCAACGAATTGGCGCGCACGTTGAAATTGCATGGTGCAGCACGCGTGGAAAACTTTGTCTTGGCCAGGGCGTTGCGGGGAGAATAAGGTTTGGCTCAGGCACCCAGGGCAACAAAAACAAATGCAGCAAATGCAGCGGGAATGGGGCCCTGAAAAGGATGGTTTAATTGGCTTGGCGTCAATTTGGTGTTGTTGATGCGGTGTTGTTGGTGTTTGCCTTGTTTCAATTATTGATGGGAGAGATCATGGCTGAAAAAATATCACAAAATCTGAAGCTGGTTTTAATGGCGGCAGCGCTGGGGTTGGGCGCAGTTGCCCCGGTGGCTCAAGCCGAAATGCGAGTCAAGATGAATGCCGTCAATGCGCAGGGCATAGGCGAGGCGGTGGGGCAGGTGGTGATCAGCGAGTCGCCTTATGGCTTGGTGTTTGCGCCGTCCCTCAAAGGCCTGCCGCCGGGGCTGCATGGTTTCCATGTGCATGAGAACGCCAGTTGCGACGCCAGGGAAAAGGAGGGCAAGCCAGTCGCCGCTTTGGCTGCTGGCGGGCATTACGATCCAGCCGCGACCAAGCAGCACGGCCTGCCGTGGGGCAAGGGCCATTTGGGCGACTTGCCTGCGCTGTTTGTGGATGCCGAAGGCAACGCAAGTAATCCCGTGTTAGCGCCACGGCTCAAGATGAGTGACTTGCAAGGGCGTTCCTTGATGATCCACGCCGGGGGTGACAATCATGCTGATCATCCCGCGCTTTTGGGCGGTGGCGGCGCGCGTTTGGTGTGTGGCGTGGTGGATGGGGCAGTGGGCAGGTAGTTTCCCTCTGTTTAACTGCGCATTGCCTGGCTGGCTTTTTGAATTTCCTTGAGGAGGCCGCATAGGCAACAATGCCGCTGGGAAGTGCATTGTTGCCTGTATTTTTCGTTGCTTGATTTTCCCTGTTGCCGCGTGGATTGGCTCAGTTCCTGCCAACGGGTTCCGCGCAGGGGCTTGTTTGCTGCACTGCACTAGCGCAGGTTTCCTGTTTCGTCGATAATGTCGGGTTTTGGAGAGGCATTTGCGCTCAGCATTGCTTGCCGTCAGGTGAGTCCCACGAGCGTTTGCAGCTAATTCATCCACCTTTTTTCTGATTGGCGACGACTATGCCGATGTTTGCTCAAACCGCTACCTCTCTTTCCCCGACCCTGCTGGCTAATGCAATTCGCGCCTTGGCGATGGACGCCGTGCAAAAGGCGAATTCCGGCCACCCGGGCGCGCCCATGGGCATGGCCGATATGGCGGAAGTCTTGTGGCGGCATCATTTGCGCCACAACCCGGGCAACCCGCGCTGGCCAGGCCGCGACCGCTTTGTGCTCTCCAACGGGCACGCTTCCATGTTGTTGTACAGCTTGCTGCACTTGACCGGTTACGATTTGTCGCTGGATGATTTAAAGCAATTTCGCCAGTTGCACAGCAAAACCCCGGGGCATCCCGAAATGGGCTACGCGCCAGGCGTTGAGACGACGACCGGCCCCTTGGGGCAGGGTGTCGCCAATGCCGTGGGCATGGCACTGGCTGAAAAATTACTGGCCAGTGAATTCAACCGGGAAGGGCATGCGATTGTGGATCACCACACCTACGTATTCCTGGGCGATGGGTGCTTGATGGAAGGCGTCTCGCATGAAGCGTGTTCGCTCGCTGGCACGCTGGGCTTGTCCAAGTTGATCGTGTTCTGGGATGATAATGGCATTTCAATAGACGGTCATGTGGAAGGCTGGTTTACCGAAAACATCCCCGGGCGGTTTGAATCCTATGGCTGGCAGGTGATCCGCAGTGTGGATGGGCATAACGCGGCAGCGGTTGATGCGGCGCTGGATGAGGCGAAAAAAGACACCCGGCGGCCAACGCTCATTTGCTGCAAAACTGTGATCGGCAAAGGCGCGCCGAATAAACAAGGCGGGCATGATGTGCATGGCGCGCCGTTGGGTGACGCGGAAATTGCCGCCGCACGCGCCGCGCTGGACTGGCCGTATGCGCCGTTCGAAATTCCGGCTGATATTTACGCCGCCTGGGACGCGAAAAAATCCGGCGCCGCGGCGGAAGGCCACTGGCAGGCAAAATTTGCGGCGTATGCCCAAGCGCATCCTGGCCTGGCGGCTGAATTCACGCGCCGCATGGCAGGCGATTTGCCTGGCGGCTGGCATGCGCATGTGGCGGACGTGCTGGCTGGATTAAACGCCAAGGCAGAGACCATCGCCACGCGCAAAGCCTCGCAAAACAGCATTGAAGCCTTTGCCGCCAAACTGCCCGAAATGCTCGGCGGGTCGGCGGATTTGACGGGGTCCAACCTCACCAACTGGTCGGGTTCCAGGTCCGTCACAAGGGACGGCGGCGGCAATTACATTCACTACGGCGTGCGCGAATTTGGCATGGCGGCGATCATGAATGGCCTGGCCTTGCACGGCGGTTTTATCCCCTACGGCGGCACTTTCCTGATGTTCTCGGAATATGCGCGCAATGCCTTGCGCATGGCAGCCCTCATGAAGCAGCGCGCCATTTTTGTGTTCACGCATGACTCCATTGGCCTGGGTGAAGATGGTCCGACGCACCAGCCGGTGGAGCAAATTGCCACGCTGCGCATGATTCCCAACATGGAAACCTGGCGCCCGTGCGACACGGTGGAAACGGCGATTGCCTGGGCAGAAGCGATTGAACGCCGCCATGGGCCGACGAGCCTGGCTTTCTCGCGGCAAAATTTGCCTTTTATGCCGCGTGATGCCGCAACCCAGGCCAACATTCGGCGTGGTGGTTATGTCCTGGCCGAGGCGCAAGGCGTCTTGAACGTCGTGCTCATCGCTACTGGCTCGGAAGTCGATCTGGCCATCAAGGCGCAAGCGCAATTAGCCGCTGAAGGTATTGCTGCGCGTGTGGTTTCCATGCCTTGCACAAACCGCTTTGATGCGCAAGATGAGGCTTATCGCAATAGCGTATTGCCGCAAGGTGTCGTGCGGGTGGCGATCGAAGCGGGCGTGACGGATGGCTGGTACAAATATGTCGGCCTGGACGGCGCAGTCATTGGCATCGATCGGTTTGGCGAGTCGGCACCCGCAGGTGTCTTGTTCAAGACGTTTGGTTTTACGGTAGAAAATGTTGTTGCGGTAGTGATGGGTCTTCTCTAGTTTTTATTTCGGGGGTTTTACATGACAATCAAAGTTGGCATTAACGGGTTTGGCCGCATCGGCCGCATGGTGTTCCGCGCAGCGGCGCAAAATTTTTCTGATATTGAAATCGTTGGCATTAACGACTTGCTGGAGCCGGACTATCTGGCCTATATGCTCAAATACGATTCCGTGCATGGCCGCTTCAAGGGCGAGGTGTCGGTCGAAGGCAATACGCTGATTGTGAACGGCAAGAGGATACGCTTGACGGCAGTTAAAGATCCGGCTGAGCTCAAATGGGATGAAGTCGATGCCGATGTGGTGATCGAGGCGACGGGCTTGTTCTTGACTAAAGAGACGGCCGCCAAGCACATTGCCGCCGGCGCGAAAAAAGTCATGATGTCTGCCCCATCGAAGGATGACACCCCCATGTTTGTGTTCGGCGTGAATGACAAAACCTACGCCGGCCAAACCATTGTTTCCAACGCCTCCTGCACCACCAACTGCCTGGCGCCCGTGGCTAAGGTATTGAACGACAACTGGGGCATCAAGCGCGGTTTGATGACCACTGTGCACGCGGCAACGGCTACGCAAAAAACTGTGGATGGCCCATCCAACAAGGACTGGCGCGGTGGCCGGGGCATTCTCGAAAATATCATTCCTTCTTCCACGGGGGCGGCCAAAGCCGTGGGTGTGGTGATTCCCGAGTTGAACAAAAAGCTCACCGGCATGTCCTTCCGTGTGCCCACGTCCGATGTGTCGGTCGTTGATTTGACCGTGGAACTCAACAAGGAAGCCAGCTACGCCGAGATTTGCGCGGCCATGAAGGCGGCCTCGCAAGGTGCGATGAAGGGCATTTTGGGCTACACCGAAGATAAAGTCGTGGCGACAGATTTTCGTGGCGAGAGCTGTACGTCGGTGTTCGATGCGGAAGCGGGCATTGCGCTGGACAGCACTTTCGTCAAAATCGTGGCCTGGTATGACAACGAGTGGGGCTACTCCAACAAAGTGCTGGAAATGACGCGCGTAATTGGCAAGTAATTGGCAAAAATTCGGGCCAGAATAAGCCGCTTGCAAAAAAGTCGGCGCTGGTGATACGGCGCCGACGGTCAGGAAGCATGAATGTTAACGTGAAACAACGCCATTGGGCGCCGGGTCATGCCTCTCGCGCAGCGAGCCAGATAGCAACCTCCCCCCGCGAGGGGAGGATGGGAGGGGCGGGACTTTATGCTGCTTTTCGCATGTTTCATCATCAGCGGGTGGTATTTTCTTACCATGAGCGTTAGGTAAATTTGAATTAAGTTAGGGGCACAATGAACTTCAAAAAACTGACGGACCTGGATGTGCGTGGCAAGCGCGTTTTTATCCGCGCTGACTTGAATGTGCCGCAAGACAAAGCGGGCGCGATTACCGACGACACGCGCATCCGCGCAGCGCTCCCGGGGATCCGCTATGCGCTTGACGGTGGTGCGGCAGTGATGGTCACATCCCACCTGGGCCGCCCGGTTGAAGGCGAGTTAAAACCTGAAGATTCCCTGGCGCCCGTGGCGCAACGTTTGTCTGAATTGCTCGGTCGCGCAGTGCCCCTGGTGCAAAACTGGGTGGATGGCGTGGGCATTGAGCCCGGCAACATCGTCCTGCTGGAAAACTGCCGCGCCAACAAGGGCGAGAAAAAGAATGACGATGCCCTGGCGCAAAAGCTCGCCAAGCTATGCGACATCTGGGTGCATGACGCCTTTGGCACGGCGCACCGCGCAGAAGCGACTACTTACGGCATGGGCAAATACGCGCCCGTGGCCTGTGCCGGGCCTTGCGTTGCCGCTGAACTGGAAGCCTTGACGTTAGCGCTCACCAGTCCCAAGCGGCCTCTCGTGGCGATTGTCGCGGGCTCCAAAGTGTCCACCAAGCTGACCGTATTGGAAGCGCTGGCCGATAAGGTCGATCAGTTGGTCGTGGGCGGGGGCATTGCCAATACTTTCTTGCTGGCCAAAGGCTTGCCCATTGGCAAATCGCTGGCTGAGCCGGATTTGGTGGCGGCGGCGCGGCGCGTGATGCAAAAAGTGACCGTGCCCTTGCCGCAGGATGTGGTGTGCGCGAAAGAATTTTCCGCCACGGCGGCAGCGGCGGTTAAACCGGTGGCGGAAGTGGGTGCTGACGACATGATCCTGGACATCGGCCCTAAAGCCGCTAAAGCCTTGGCCGACATTGTGGCGCAGGCCGGCACCATCGTCTGGAACGGCCCGCCAGGGGTGTTTGAGATTGAGCAGTTTGCTGGCGGCACCAAAGCCCTGGCCACAGCGATTGGTGAATCCAAGGCGTTTTCCCTGGCTGGCGGCGGTGATACGATTGCCGCAGTGAATAAATTTCATACCCGGGTGAGTTACATCTCCACCGCCGGCGGCGCGTTTTTAGAGTTTCTGGAAGGCAAAAAACTGCCCGCCGTTGAGATTCTTGAGCAGCGTGCGGCGAATTGACCTGCACCTTGCATAAGCATTCCGCATAAAACCAAACGTACCGCTTGACAACCCAAGCCGCCTACAAACCAACATGCAACGCGCCACCAAAATTGTCGCTACGCTCGGGCCCGCATCGAGTAGCCCGGCGCGCCTGGCTGAGTTGGTGGCAGCGGGCGTGGATGTGGTGCGGCTGAATTTTTCGCATGGCACGGCGGCGGATCATCGGTTGCGGGTGGAAGCCTTGCGCGCAGCGGCGCATCACGCCGGGCGCACCGTGGGGGTGATGGCCGATTTGCAAGGGCCCAAAATTCGCATCGGCAAGTTTGCCACCGGCCACGCCAGCATCACCGCCGGGCAAACCTTCATTCTGGACGCGAATTGCACGCTGGGCGACGCCACCCGCGTGGGGCTGGATTACCCCGAGCTGGTGGAAGATGTGGCCGCTGGTGACGTGTTATTGCTGGACGATGGCCGCACGGTGTTTGATGTCGAGCGCGTGGAAGGCAGCGAGATTCATTGCCGCAATCGCCATGATGGCGAGCTGTCCAACAACAAGGGCATTAATAAGCAGGGCGGTGGTTTATCCGCGCCGGCGCTGACGGCCAAAGACATGGCGGACATTCAAACCGCCGCTGCGTTGAATGTGGATTTCGTTGCCGTATCCTTCCCCAAAAACGGGGCGGACATGCGCCAGGCGCGGGCGTTACTGCATGAGGCCGGGTCGGACGCCTTGCTCATTGCCAAAATCGAGCGCGTTGAAGCGGTGGACAACCTGGCTGACATCCTGCACGCCACCGATGGCGTGATGGTCGCGCGTGGCGATTTGGCAGTCGAAGTCGGCGATGCGGCTGTGCCTGCCCTGCAAAAACGCATCATCCGCATGGCGCGGGAGGCCAATCGTTTCGTGATTACCGCCACGCAAATGATGGAATCCATGATCGTGAGTCCCGTGCCCACGCGCGCTGAGGTTTCTGACGTGGCCAACGCCGTGCTCGATGGCACGGATGCGGTCATGCTCTCGGCGGAGACGGCCTCGGGTGCGTATCCGGTCGCGGCAGTTGAAGCCATGGCGCGGGTGTGTGTTGAAGCTGAAAAGTCGCATGAAGTGAAAGTGGATGCGCACTTTATGGACCGCACGTTCACGCGCATGGATCAATCCATTGCCATGGCGGCCTTATTCACCGCCGTGCACCTGAAAGTCAAAGCCATCGCGGCGCTGACCGATTCTGGTTCTACCGCCTTGTGGATGAGCCGCATCAATTCCGGCGTGCCGATTTACGCCTTGACCTCGCGCGTGCGCACGCGCTACCGCGTGAGCATTTTTCGCGATGTTTATCCGGTGATGACGGATTTTGTTGCCCATGACCGCGATGAACTGTTGTGGCAGGCAGAGGAAACGCTGTTAGCTGCCGGGGTTGTCGACATCGGTGATTTGATTGTGCTTACCATAGGCGAGCCCATTGGCATCGCGGGCGGCACCAATACAATGAAACTGGTCAAGGTGGGAGAACACCGGCGGCCTGGGGTTTAGCCCCCGTCCCGCTGCGCATTAACTCATTATTCATATCCATCCAAGGAGATTCAAATGGCTCTCGTCTCAATGCGTCAACTACTCGATCATGCGGCAGAAAACGGTTACGGCCTGCCCGCGTTCAACGTGAACAACCTGGAGCAAGTACAGGCCATCATGGAGGCGGCGGCGGAAACCAACAGCCCGGTCATCATGCAGGGCTCGGCCGGGGCGCGCAAATATGCGGGTGAAGCCTACCTGCGCCACTTGATTGAAGCCGCAGTGGAAGCCAACCCGGATATTCCCGTGGTCATGCATCAGGACCATGGCGCAAGCCCGGCGATTTGCATCCAGGCCATGCGCATGGGTTTTTCCAGCGTGATGATGGATGGCTCGTTGAAGGAAGATGCCAAAACGCCCGCGCCGTTTGATTACAACGTGGACGTGACCCGTCGCGTGGTGGAGATGTCGCATGCCATCGGCGTGTCCGTGGAAGGCGAGCTGGGTTGCTTGGGGTCGTTGGAGACCGGCATGGGCGAAAAGGAAGACGGGCATGGCGCCGAAGGCGTGCTCTCGCATGATCAGTTATTGACGGATGCCAATGAAGCCGCCGAGTTTGTCAAAGCCACGGGCGTTGATGCGCTGGCCATTGCCATTGGCACATCCCACGGGGCTTACAAATTCACCCGCCCGCCCACGGGCGCCGTGCTGCGCATCGACCGCATCAAGGAGATCAACGCGCGCATTCCGAACACGCATCTGGTCATGCATGGCTCATCCTCCGTGCCGCAGGATCTGTTGGCCATCATCAACCAATATGGCGGCGCGATGGGCCAAACCTACGGCGTGCCGGTGGAAGAAATTGTGGAGGGCATCAAGCATGGCGTGAGGAAGATCAATATCGACACCGACCTGCGCATGGCTTCAACTGCCGCCATCCGCCGCTACCTGGCTGAAAACCCAAAGGAATTCGACCCGCGCAAATACCTGGGTGAAACCAGGAAGGCCATGAAGGCCATTTGCGTTGCGCGCTACGAAGCCTTTGGCTGCGCGGGACAGGCGGGCAAGATCAAGCCGATTGCGCTGGAGAAAATGGCCGCGCGTTACACCCGCGGCGAGCTCAATGCCATTGTCAAATAAGGCACGCTTTACGCTGGCCGCCTCATGTGCCAAATGCAAAAAAGTCGGCGCTGGCAACACGGCGCTGATTTGGCAAAAGGCGCAAAGTCGGACGCAAAATACGCAAGCTGCAACCTTCATGATCCATTCTTATCCTGTTGAGATTATCCATGACACAACCTGCCCTGTTTGAATCTTCCCTAACCAGCCTGCCACTGCTGGCGCGCGGCAAAGTGCGTGACATTTATGCGGTGAGCGATGATTTATTGCTCATCGTTACCACAGACCGCCTGTCCGCCTTCGATGTCATCCTGCCCGACCCGATTCCCGGCAAAGGGGCGGTGCTCACTGCGGTGGCTGACTTCTGGTTCGGCAAGTTATCGCATGTCATTCCCAATCAGCTCACTGGCATAGACCCGGAGTCTGTCGTCGAAACACAGGCCGAGCGGGCGCAGGTACGCGGCCGTTCGGTGGTCGTCAAGCGCTTGAAACCCCTGCCGATTGAAGCGGTCGCGCGGGGTTATCTGATCGGCTCGGGCTGGAAGGATTACCAGGCCACAGGCGCTGTGTGCGGCATTGCGCTACCCGCCGGATTGCAACTTGCCCAGCAACTGCCCGAGCCGATTTTCACCCCGGCCACCAAGGCCGAAATGGGCGACCATGACGAAAACATCGACTACGCCACAGTGGAAAGCCTCATCGGTGCGGAACTGGCCAAAAAGGTCAAGGATGTCACCATCCGCCTGTATCGCGAAGCCGCCGCGTTTGCGCGCGTGCATGGCATCATCATCGCCGACACCAAGTTTGAATTCGGCCAGGATAAAGAAGGCCGCTTGTATCTGATCGACGAAGTGCTGACCCCCGATTCTTCCCGCTTTTGGCCTGCTAACCAATATCAAGTGGGCATCAGTCCGCCCAGCTTTGATAAACAGTTTGTGCGTGACTATCTGGATACGCTGGACTGGAACAAAACAGCGCCAGGGCCACACCTGCCTGCCGAGGTGATTGAAAAAACGGCCGCCAAATATCACGAAGCGCTCACACGCCTCACCGGCCGCGCGGCAGTTTGAGCCGCAATGGGCCAAGGGGCGGTTAGTTGAGCCGGGGGCGTGGCGGGAGGCAGGTTTTTGCAGCGTTTTTTCACGCGGGCTGTTCATGTGCCGTGCCCCCCTCATCAGCCAGCCGGGTTACTTGCGCGCGGCTTGTTGGCGTCGGCTGCCCCATGAATATTCTGCGTGGATCAACCCCTGTTCATGGATAGCCTGCGACCAGAGGTGTTAGCTTATCTTGCGCTCGTGGCCTTGCTGGCTTTGGGCTGGCTGGTTTACCTGTTGCAGCGCGGGTTCCGTCGGCGCGCGTTACGGCATACAGGGCTAAAGACCCGCGGGGCAGGGGTTTATGCACAGCGCCATGAGCCGGGCGCTGGCTTGGTGCAGACCCCTGCAATCACCGGAGCCAATGCAGCCGTTCATTTGACTGCGCATCCAGCGCCTAGCGCTGCGGCAAATGATTCAGCGGCAAAGCCTGCCGGGGATCTGGCCATGAGTGCAGCCAGCTGGCGCGGGAAGATTTTTGGCGCAAGGCAAGCCGATCGCCGTGTGCCAGGCCAAACCCCAAGCCCAACTGCCGAGGCGCAGCCTACTGCAGTATCCCATGCGGCTCCCGGCGCCGCATCCAATACAGTACCGGCCGCTGAGTTTGCCAATCATCTGCAGCGCGCCAGTGCAGAACGCACGCTGGAGGTCGAGGTTTTAAAGCTGCGTCAGGAAGTCGCCCAGCTACGGGCAGAGTTGGCGAATGTTGCTTCTGGTTTGCAGCAGCTAAAAACAGCGCGCCCTGTTGCACCGGCTTACACCGAGGCGGTTGCCCTGGCGCGGCAAGGTTTATCCATTGGCGAGATTGCCGCGCAATGCGGTATTTCATTAGGTGAAGCGGAGCTGGTGTTTTCGATGGCGCAAAGCGAAGGACAAGCGCGGGGAATTTAAACACACGCTTAAAACCCAAGCGGCTGGATTTTGCCCTGGAAACCGCTGTCGGACGTGTCGCGCGATGAATCGCGCTCCTACAGGATTGAGGTTCTTGGCTTTGCGCAGGACGGACGGACATCCCGCATATTCTGGCCGGATCACTATTTCAGCTCATGCAGTTGATTCCCCCGGGTTCGTTGCGGTCAGCAGTGCTGCTATGGCCGGGGCGACATCCAAATGGCGAATGAGGACTTCCTGATTCACATGCAGCAACTCGCCAATGGCGGCAAGGTCAGCTGCAATGCCGGGGTGTTGCCAGCCCGCGGCGGAGGTGGCGTGTCTTGCCAAATCAACCGCCAGTTTTACCGTGCGCACGCGCGGGTTGTCGGCATGTTGCTGATCCATCAACTGCACCAGGAGTTCCGGCAAATGCCAGGCTTTGGTCAGCGCCCGTTTTAATTGATACAGCGATATGCCGTAAATTTCAGCCTGCACAACCGCTGCGCGCAGATCAGGCTGTGCTGTTTGCGCCGCATTGACTTTAAGCGCCAAAGTCGGCGCAAACAGCCATATCAGCAGTTCAGGCAAATCATGCAACAGGGCAGCGAGGAAAATTTCATTCGCATCCATGTCGCGCCGCACGCTTGCCCAGTTGCCTGCCCAACGGGCGGCACGGCGTGCGCGGTTGATCGCTTTTAACAAGCCTAGCAAAGCCTGCGGGTGCATCGCAAGTTGCTCCTCGATGATGGGTAAGTGCTGAAAGTCGCGAAAAAATGGCGTGATGCCTATCATCATGATGGCGCGGTCTATCGTCGTAATGTCGGTGAGCTGGCGCAAGCTGCGGTGTGCTTCGATATAACGCAGCGTGCGCAGGGTGAACAGGGGATCGTGCAATACGACCTCGGTAACCTCATTGCTATTGACCGTGTCGGCATTTTTTTGCAACCCAGACAGTGCCGTCACTGAGTGGCGCAACACCGGCAACTCGGCCTGAACGAAAAAATCAACCCAGGCGTCAAGCGCAGACAAGGGTTGTCGCAATAGAACCGGAGCTGGGGGTTGATTAGTCATGGGCGTGATGGGGGGGCGTTGAATTCATGCGAGAGGTGAAATATAAGTCATTGATATTCAATGTGATGATTTTATTTCAAAAGAAAATCAGGTTTTTATTAAAAAAATCCTAAAGTTTTAGTGTTGGCCGTCCGATAAAGCAATTGTCAGCGGATTAAACCGCAGATACAGCGGCCAAGGGTCAAAGGTACAACCTGGGCTGAACCGCTTGCCAGATCGTTGTCGGTGTTTGCTTCGCTGTGTGTTTTCACTGCGTGTTTTCATCGACTCAGACTTAACGTTGTGTGATGTAGCTAACCAAAAACCTCTTCAGGAGACTCAACATGCCACAAATTATTAACACCAACATCGCTTCGCTGACCGCACAGCGTAATTTGAATGGTTCGCAAAACAGCCTGCAAACTTCATTGGCACGGCTATCTTCTGGTTTGCGCATCAACAGCGCAAAAGACGACGCCGCCGGCTTGGGTATCGCAACCCGTATGAGTTCACAGATTCAAGGCCTTAACCAGGCATCGCGTAACGCCAACGATGGCATTTCTCTGGCGCAAACGGGTGAAGGTGCATTGGCCAGCGTGGCTGACAACTTGCAGCGTATTCGTGAGCTGGCTGTGCAGTCGGCCAATGCCACCAATAGCGACGCTGACCGTGCGGCACTGGATGCCGAGGTGCAGCAGCGTTTGGCTGAGGTGGATCGTGTTGCGTCGCAAACCTCATTTAACGGCCGCAAATTGCTGGATGGTACTTTCGGCAGCGCCACTTTTCAGGTTGGCGCGAACGTCGGTGAAACAATCAGCATCGGCTTGTCCGGCAATATGCGTGCTACAGCCATCGGCCAGATTGCCCAGGGAACCTCAACGGCTGAGGTGACAGTTGCTGCGCTGAGCGGAACGGGCACCATTCAGGTGGGTACGGGCGACGCAATCACGATTGGTGCCTCGGTCGCAGGAACGGCAGCTGGCCAATCTGTCGGCAGTGCTTACGCCAAGGCGAATGCGATCAATGCCGCTGGTGTCTCGGGACTGACTGTCACGGCAACGAATAATGTTGAGTTCGACATTGCGAGTGCAACCTCAGCTGGCGGTGCGGGTACCTATAGCCTCAAGATTAATGGGCAGGATATTTTTAGTGCTGCGGTTGTTGCAGCTCCGATCACCGCTCAGCAAATCACTGATGCAATCAATTCCTATCAGTCAACCACCGGCGTGACGGCTTCCCTGTCGGGTGGCAACTTGCGCCTGAGTGCTGCGGATGGGCGCGACATTGCGATTGGTCAGACAGTTGGTGGCGATACTGCGGGTGGTATTGCAGCCGGTACGGGCGGTTCAACGACAGTCAATGGTGTGGAATATCGCGATGGTCAAATCGGTGCGGCGGCAGATGCGACCAAAAACAGCGCTGTTGCAGCTGCAGTGAATGGTGGCACGCTGACCATGACAGCCAACGAAAATATCATCATTACCGGTGACGGCGATGTGATGGGATTCGCGGCGGCCAACACCACGATTGCCAAGGACACGAATACAATTTCTACGTCTAATGTGAAAACCGTGGCTGCTGCGAACAATGCGATTTACCGTATTGACGCTGCGCTGACGGCAGTGACCAACCTGCGTTCAACCTTTGGTTCGATCCAGAACCGTTTTGATTCAGTCATTTCGAATCTGGCAACCACCTCTGAAAACTTGTCAGCTTCACGCTCGCGTATTCAGGATGCTGACTTTGCTGCAGAAACCGCAAACTTGACCCGTTCGCAGATTTTGCAACAGGCAGGCGTCGCCATGTTGGCGCAGGCAAACTCACTGCCGAATGGCGTCCTCACGCTGTTGCGGTAATTTGATGGTAAGTCAGTACTAGGATGGGTTGCGGCGGCGGAATGACTTCCGTCGCCGTTTTGGCTAAGGAGAACGCAGATGGCAATCACAGGGATTCAGATTGTTGGTCTTGCGGCCAGTTCTGCTCAAGCGAGTGGTCAGCAGGCTGCCGTGCCAAGTAGTGCGCAAGGGGTGGCAGATGCTGCGCATGCGGCAGTTGCCGTTAAGCCCGGACAAGCGGCGAGGGACAATGAGCAAGTCAAGCAGGTAATGGAAGAGGTAAAGCAAGCTGTGGAGGCCAGGGCGCCTAATAGTTTGTCTTTTTCCATTGACGATTCAAGCGGTAAAGTCATTGTCAAAGTGACCGATGCGGCGACAGGCGAGATAGTGCGGCAGATTCCTTCCGAGGAAATGCTGGAGATTGCCCGTTCAATCGACAAAATGCAGGGGCTCTTGTTGAAAGAAAAGGCTTAAGGCTGAAAGCAGCCAAGCGGTTTGTTGTCGTGGCGGTATTTCCTGCCCGGTTTATCCTGCGCCAGGTGATGGCGTGGGTTATTTTTTTCTATGGCACTTTGGTTTTATGCGCGTCGCGTTGGCGAGAGATGGTTGTTTCATGGGTTGACCGTGGTTATGGCCGGTGTCCCGGTTAAAAGTCGGCGTTGGCGGGACGGCGCGTGTTGCCGCGTGTGTTCAGCGCGTATTGCATGGGCGCTTGGGAAACGGCGCGTTGGGCTAAAGTAATGGCCTCTGATTGCCGTTACAATGGCCAAGGACAGGGGGCTTGGTGTTTGGCTTTTTTAGCCTGGCGCTTGCGCCCTGAAAATTTAAGCCCTGGGGCTTTATCAAGCCTTGGCGCAGGCGCTTAACGATGAGTCATCAAACTGGAGAACGCACATGGCCAGCATAACATCCCTTGGCACAGGGTCAGGCATTGATCTTGAAGGCATGGTGAGAAAACTGATGGCGGTGGAAAGTCAGCCTTTGAATGCGCTGGCCGCCAAAGAGGCGGGTTATCAGGCCAAGTTGTCTGCCTATGGTTCGCTCAGCGGCGCGCTCTCGTCTTTGCAAAGTGCAGCTAAAACCCTGGCCACGGCCGGTACATTCACAGGGAAAACGGTGAGCGTGTCCGATACAACGACGTTGACGGCAACGGTGAATAGTTCGGCGACGCCCGGCACACACAGTATCAGCGTCACTCAGCTGGCTAAATTTAATGCCGTGCGCAGCAATGTGAATTATGCGGCTACCACCGATACATTCACGACGGGGACACTTTCGATTCAAACCGGCAGCGGCACGCCGGTGGATATCACCATTGATAGCAGCAATAACAGCCTGGCGGGGATTCGCGATGCGATCAATCAGGCAAATGCCGGGGTGACAGCCAGCATCATCAACGATGGTACGACTAACCGCTTGGTATTGACTTCCAAGTCGCTTGGTACAGACGGGGCGATTACCGTGACGGCGGCGGATTCCACAAGCGGTGGCACGCATGCTTTAAGCGGTTTGGCGTCAGCCAATCTAGTGACTACCCAGGCAGCCGATAATGCCATGTTGTCTGTTGATGGCGTGGGTATTACGCGCTCGTCAAACACGATCAGCGATGCGGTGGACGGTTTGACGCTGAATTTGCTGAAAGGGTCTGCGACGACGCCTGCGACAGCAAACGTGAGCGTGGTACGTGATCTGGGCACGGTGACCTCCGCGGTCAGCGCCTTTGTCAAGGCGTACAACAGCGTTATCAGCCAGGCGAAGAGCCTGACTGCGTATGACGCCGTGAATAAAAAAGCCTCCCTTTTGACAGGCGATAACACCGTGCGGGATATCCAGGCACGGTTGTCAGGCCTGCGCAATAACACGGTGAGTGGCGTTGGCGGCGGGGTGTCGAGGTTGTCCGATCTGGGCATTGCGGTTCAGGTTGATGGCACGCTGGCAACAGATAATGCCAAGCTGCAAAAGGCGCTGAATGATCCTGCTGTGGATGTTGCGGCGCTGTTTGGTTCAACTGCGACGGGCAATGCCGGCATTGCCACGCGGTTGAGCGGTGCGATTGATGGCATGATCAATTCCCAGGGCATTATTAAAAGCCGGACCGATGGCATCAATACCTCCATTAAAAACCTGCAGGATAGGGCGGACGCCATGAACTTGCGCCTGGCGGCGATTGAAAAGCGCTATCGGGCACAGTTTGCGGCCATGGATAAGCTGGTTTCCGGAATGAACCAAACAAGCACTTATTTATCGCAGCAGCTGGCCAGTCTTGCCAACCTTTCTGGCAATTCCCGCTAACCCTTTTGCCGCGTGTCTAATCTGTCTAATCTATTTGCTGGAGCCACCCGCATGTTTCCTTCATCGAATTCGCCAAGTAAAGCCTATGCCAATATCGGCATTGAAACAGGTGTCATGTCGGCGAGTCCGCACAAGCTGATTTTGATGTTGTTTGATGGCGCCCTGCTCTCGATTGCCAAGGCTGCGCATTGCATGCAGGCAGGACAGGTTGCGGAAAAAGGACAGGCCGTGTCGCGCGCGATTGATATTATCGACAATGCCTTGAAAGCCAGTTTGGACTATAAGGCCGGGGGCGAGTTGGCTGAGCGTTTGGGTTCGTTGTACGACTACATTACCAGTCAGTTATTGCAGGCGAATTTGCATAACGATGTCGCAGCGCTGGACGAGGCGAGCCGTTTGCTAAGGGAGCTCAAAACCGCTTGGGAAGAAATAGCCAACGATCCGGCCGTATTGGCGCATCAGGCAAATAAACCGGCTGCATAAACGACCGATGCGCTCGCCAGCGGATGAATTGGGTCTCTATCAGGAAATTCACTCGATTTCAGGGCAGATGGTGCAGGCTGCACAAGCGGCTGCATGGGATGAGTTGGTTGTGCTGGAGGCCAGGGTGGCCGCCTTGCGTGACAGGTTGCAGGCGGAAGCCTCAGCGTCGCTTAGTACAGGCGAGAATGAATCGAAAGCGCAGCTCATTCGGGCGGTGCTGGCCGACGATGTTGAAGTCAGGCGGCTAATTGGGCTTTGGATGGCAGAAGTGCGTCCTTTTCTGGCTAGCCAGAATCAACATAGAAAAGTGCAGCAGGCTTATGCAGCAGGAGGCGGGGCAGTTTGACGATATGCCCTGTGCCTGGGCGCTGAAGCTGGCGTCCCTGATCTTTCTGCGCGGGTGAGATTGGATTTATCGAAAGGGCTGATGTGCCGTGGTCATGATCCCCTCTGATGTTGGTGTGCAGCTCAAAACCCAGACCGATCCAGGGGTCAGTCCGGTACGTCCGGTGGCGGAGATTCCTGCCGATCTGCCTGATCTCAAGGCCGGGCAGGCGTTTCGCGCGCACATTCAGGAGGTGCTGCCAGAGAACACCTACAAGGCGCTGGTGGCAGGCAAATCCCTGACCTTGTCTTTGGCAGCAGGGGCAAAGGCGGGCGATACGCTGGATTTGGTGGTGGTCGATCGCACACCGCGCATGATTGTCGCGCAGCAGGCCAATTCAACTGCTGGCGTTAACGGTGAGCTGTCGGCCGAGCCATATCAAAACACCACCTTGTCGCGCACGGGGCAGTTGCTGGTGTCCTTATTGGCGAGGGAAGGCGCATCCGCTACGCCTGCGGCGTTGAACGCCGGGCGGCCTTTAGTGGCGGGCATGCCGGTCGATGCGGCGGGCCTGGCGCAGCAGTTGCCCGCGCGACTGGCGCAGGCGGTGACTAGCAGCGGTTTGTTTTACGAGGCGCATCAGGTGCAGTGGGCGTTGGGTCAGCGTACGAGCGCGAGTTTATTGGCTGAGCCGCAAGGCAAACATTCTGCGGTACTGAATAACGCGCCGGGGCTGCCGACGGGGGCAGAAAAGTCGGCGCTGGCGGGACGGCAGGGTGACGCCAATGCTTCGCCGCTGGCGTTGTTGCGAACCCTGTTTGGTGTGGCCTCAGGCAATGAGGCGGCTGGTAATGTCCCTGCAAATAACGCAACGACTCAAGGTGTTGCCGCCAACGCGCTCGATGCGCGCGCTGCGTTTGCCGTGCCGGATGATCTGCGGCCTTTGCTGCAGCAGCAGCTGGAGGCTGCCGCTACGCATCGCTTGGCGTGGCACGGCGAGGTGTGGCCTGAGCAAACAATGCGGTGGGAAATCGAGCGTGATGCGCCGCAAGCCGAGGTGACGGGTGAAGCGCCCGATACCTGGCGTACCACGCTGCATCTGGCTTTGCCACGGTTGGGCGAGATTGATGCGCAAGTCAAGGTGGTGGGTAATCAGGTGCATTTGCATCTGGCCATGTCGGCTGCGGCCGCGAGCGATCTGGGACAGGCCATGCCTTTGCTGCAGCAGGCATTGGCCGATGCGGGTTTGACCTTGCATGCTGTGCAGACTGCGCGTCAGGCTGCGGGCAACGCAGGCAGTGCCGGAGGTGTCGGCGGCGCAGGCCGGGCGGATGCGCCTGGATGAGCAAAGCGAGCGATCAGCGCGCGTTAGCTGTGGCGTTGAAATATACGCCAGGCGATCAGGCGCCAGTGGTGGTTGCCAAGGGGCGCGGGTTGATTGCCGATGAAATCATTGCGCGCGCTAAAGAGCATGGCATTTATGTGCATGAAGCGCCGGCTTTGGTGGCGCTGCTCTCGGAGGTGGATATGGACCAACATATTCCGCCGCAGTTGTATGTTGTGGTGGCAGAGCTTTTGGCCTGGCTTTACGGCATCGAGCAGGGGGATGTTTCTGCCCTACCTCTTCAGGATGGGGCAAATGATCTGGGTTAAAATTCGCCCGACCTATCTTGATAGCGTGGCCTTGTGTTCAAGCATTGCGCTTGGGTAGCGTCCTTTTGCAGAACTATTTCGTTGATGCCGATGAGCGAATCAAAAACCGAAACGGATCCGGATTTCCCGCATGCAAGCGCGCCTGAGGTGGGCTTGCCGTTGGCGGCGACATTGCCTCAGCTGGCGTCAGACGACGAATTCAGCAAGTACTTGCTCCATTCACATGGCGAGATGGTGGCGGTTTTCCGTAGTCTGGCCGAGCAAGTGGTGCAGGTCACGCTGGTATTTAACGAAGGCCGGGACATGGTGTTGTCCAGTTTGATCAGTTATAACGCGGATTCGCTGATTTTTGAGACAGGGGCAAACGCTGAGCTCAATCGCCGGGCGCTGCAGGCCAATAAGCTGTTTGCCGTTAGTTTTCTGGATAAAGTCAAAATCCAGTTCATTGTGAATGGCGTCACGTCAGTTGAGCTAAATGGCCGCTCGGCATTTCGTGCGCCCAGGCCAGAGAGCCTGTTGCGTTTGCAGCGGCGGGAAAACTATCGCTTGTCTACGCCCTTGGCCCGTCCGCCAAAATGCAAAATTAGTTTCCCCACGGCTGATGGCAAGGCATTTCAGCTGGAGGTCGATGTGGCTGACATTAGTGGTGGCGGGGTGTGTCTGGCGGGCTTGCCTGCCTCATTGCCGCTGGCGGTAGGGACAGAACTGTCGACGTGCAGCATCGACTTGCCCGATGTTGGCATGGTGGCGGTGAAATTGCAGGCGCGTAATTTCCGCGCCGCGTTGGGGCGTGCGGGAGCCAATACCCAGCGTGTCGGGTGTCAGTTTATTGGTCTGCCAGGCGCAACGGCAACGCTCATTCACCGTTACATCATGAAGGTTGAGCGCGATCGCAAGGCGCGCGAATTGGGCCTGGGTTGAGTTAAAACCTGCGCTTTAAAAATGCCGCTGGCAAAGTTCGGGTGGCAATCAGCAGAGGCGCCAGGCTATCGCAAGCTTAATGCAACGTTAATTCTTTAAAGCGGGGCTTAAATAAGCGCCGCTTTTAGCGTTTGTTCCCACCCTCTGCCTGGGGGATAAGCGGCAATAATTGCCGCCATGGGAGAAAATGGCTTTGGCTGAAGACAGCGACCTTGAACGAACTGAACCCGCTTCGCCGCGGCGCCTTGAAAAGGCGCGCGAAGAGGGCAATGTGCCGCATTCGCGCGAGCTCATGGCTTTTATGGTCATGGCGGCAGGCGCGGGCACGTTCTGGGTGCTGGGCGGCTGGGTGGCGCAAGGCGTGGCCAGTGTGTTGCGCCGTGGCTTGGGTTTTTCCCGCGAGGCGGCTTTTAATGCCGGGGTGATGAAGGACAGCACGTTGTCCATGGCGGTGGATGCTTTTGTTTATATCGGTCCGCTCTTTTTGGTTGTTATTGCGGCGATTATTGCAACGCCGTTCATGCTGGGCGGCTGGGTTTTCTCGCCCAAGGGCTTTGAGTTGGACTTCACCCGCATCGACCCGGTGAAGGGGGTGGGACGCATGTTTTCCTGGCAAAGCATTGCCGAGCTGGTTAAAGCCTTGCTCAAGGCTTTGCTGATTGGTAGCGTGCTGTATTGGGTTGTCATGCATGAGCAGGATCGCTTGTTTGCGCTGATCTCGCAACCGATCGAAACCGGGTTGGTATCTTTTTTTCAAGTGCTGTTTTTCAGCTTTGTCGCGCTCATTGGCGGTTTGGCGGTCATTGCGGCGATGGATGTGCCGTTTCAGTTATGGCAATACCATGACAGGCTGAAAATGACGCGCGAAGAACTCAAGCAAGAGTCCAGGGAGAGTGAGGGCGACCCGCAGCTCAAGGCACGTATCCGCAGCCAGCAGCGCGAGATGGCGCGCGGTCGCATGATGTCTGAAGTGCCCAAGGCGGATGTGGTGGTGACTAACCCGACCCATTTTGCCGTGGCCTTGAAATATGACGCGAAAACCATGCAGGCGCCTGTTGTGGTTGCCAAGGGCATGAATTTGATTGCTCAGCGGATTCGTGACATCGCAGGCGAAAACCATGTGCCGTTGCTGGAGGCTCCACCGCTGGCGCGGGCGTTGCATCGGCATGCCGAGATAGGCGATCCCGTTCCGGCAGCGCTTTATTCAGCGGTGGCTGAAGTCATGGCCTGGGTGTATCAGATGAATGCCTTTGCCGGGCAACCCAATGCCTTGCCGCCCGTGATGCCGGAGAACATAGCCGTGCCCGAAACGCTTGATCCAGGCGTGCCTGCATGAATGACGGGCTGACATTGCAGGCCTTTTTGGCGCGGGTCAATATCCGCCAGATGCTCGCGCCCTTGCTTATCGTGATGATCTTGTCGATGATGGTGCTGCCATTGCCGACGTTTGCGCTGGATGTGTTGTTCACCTTCAATATTGCCATTTCCATCATGGTGCTGCTGGTCGCGATGTACACCATGAAGCCGCTGGACTTTGCGATTTTCCCGACGGTATTGCTGGTCACTACCTTATTGCGGCTGTCGCTCAATGTGGCCTCCACGCGCGTGGTGTTGTTGCACGGGCATTCCGGGCCGGATGCGGCAGGCAAGGTCATCGAGGCCTTCGGCCACTTTTTGGTGGGTGGCAATTACGCCGTGGGTATCGTGGTGTTCATTATTCTCACCTTGATCAACTTTGTGGTCATCACCAAGGGTGCGGGGCGGATTGCCGAAGTGTCTGCCCGCTTTACGCTGGACGCCATGCCCGGCAAGCAGATGGCGATTGATGCCGACTTGAATGCCGGCCTGATTGGTGAGGAGGAGGCGCGTAGCCGCCGTGCCAATGTGGCGCTGGAGGCTGATTTTTTCGGTTCGATGGACGGTGCGTCCAAGTTTGTGCGTGGCGATGCCGTGGCCGGTGTCATGATTCTGTTCATCAATATCATCGGTGGCTTGATTGTCGGGGTGTTGCAGCATGACATGTCGGCGGCTGATGCGGCCAGGAATTACACCTTGCTGACCATTGGTGATGGGCTGGTTGCGCAAATTCCTGCGCTGATCATTTCTACCGCTGCGGGTTTGGTGGTCACACGCGTGGCAACGGATAAGGATATTGGTCAGCAGCTGGCCTCGCAACTTTTTGGCAATCCCATGGTGTTGGTTCTCACCGCCACTATTTTGGGCGTTTTGGGCCTGATTCCCGGCATGCCCAATTTTGTTTTTTTGTTGCTGGCGGGCGCTCTGGGGTTGATTGCCTGGCGGCAGTTCAAGCGGCCTGCCAGCGCTGAGAAGAGTGCTGCTGCCGCGGTGGCAGAGGCGCCCAAACCCGTTGAGAATGTCGAAGCCAGCTGGTCTGATGTGATGCCGGTGGATGTGCTGGGCCTGGAAGTTGGCTATCGGCTGATTCCGTTGGTGGACAATGCCCAAGGCGGGGAGTTGCTCAAGCGAATTCGTGGTTTGCGCAAAAAATTTGCCCAGGATATTGGCTTTTTGCCAGCCACTGTACACATTCGCGACAACTTGGAATTAAAGCCCACGGCGTATCGCATTGCCTTGAAAGGCGTGCCGATTGGCGAAGGCGAGGCCTATCCCGGCCAGTACCTGGCGATTGATCCGGGGCGGGTGTCGGGGCAGCTTGCCGGGACGCCTACGCAAGACCCGGCGTTTGGTTTGCCTGCGGTGTGGATTGATGCAAGTTTGCGCGAGCAGGCGCATGTGTTTGGTTATACGGTTGTCGATGCCAGCACGGTGGTGGCGACGCATCTCAATCATTTGATTTTGTCGCACGCCTCCGAGTTGCTCGGGCGGCAGGAGACACAAGCGCTGCTCGACCATCTGGCAAGCGAATCGCCCAAACTGGTGGAAGACCTGGTGCCAAAAATGTTGCCTTTGGGTATTTTGCAGCGGGTGCTGCAAAACTTGCTCGAAGAGAGCGTGAATATCCGCGATATGCGCACGATTATCGAAACGCTGGCTGAGCATGCGCCGCGCACGCAAGATGCGATGGATCTCACGACGCAGGTGCGCATTGCGCTGGGCCGTGCGATTGTGCAGCAGCTGTATCCTTCCGGTAACGAGCTGCAGATTATGGCCTTGGAGCCAGGCTTGGAGCGGATATTGGGGCAGGCCTTGCAAGGCGGTGGCGAGGCGGGCGGCATTGAACCTGGCTTGGCCGACACGCTGCTGCGCGAAACGGCTGCGGCTGCAAAGCATCAGGAAGATTTAGGGCTGCCCGCGGTGTTGCTGGTGCCAAGTAATTTGCGCTGGCTGTTGTCGCGCTTTTTGCGCCGTGCCGTGCCGCAGTTGAAGGTGATTTCCAATACGGAAGTGCCGGACTCGAAAATAATTAAGGTGACTAGTTTGATTGGAGCAAATAAATGACGGTTAACCGTTTTGTCGGTGCTACCGCGCGCGATTGTTTACGCCAGGTGAAAGAGGCGTTAGGGCCCGATGCGGTGGTGATTTCCAACCGCGCAGTGGCCAATGGGGTAGAAATTGTGGCGATGTCGCCAGAAAGCCTGAACGCGATCTCCCAGCAGGTTCAGCCATCTCGAACGGTAGCGCAGCCCTCGCCCCGGCCAACAGCTTCAGCGTCGCCGCGCGACGATGGGCCGCATGTTTCCCAGCCAGTTCGGCAGGCATCGCCACCGCCAGTTCCTGTCTCGCCCGCCGTTAAATCGGCCACTCGGGGCGCGTCAATGACGCAGGTGGCTGAGGAGATTGATTACACGGTGACGTTGACCACCGCGCGTGCGAGTTTGCTGCGCGAGCCCCCTACAGTCAGGCTTTGGGCGCCGGGTGCAAGCGAGCGCGCGGTAACGCAGGCAAGCCAGTCAGATGCAGAAGCAACGCCGGCTGCTCGGGTTGATTTGGCCGGGCGCGCGCCGCCGCAGCCAGCCCAGGCGCATGAGAGGCATGTCGTTGCAGGCGGGGCCGGGGGCGCCGCTGCAACACGGCTAGCAGCACCGCTGCTTCAGCGGGAACCGGGCGCGGATGCCCTGCAGACGGCGCAGTTAATGGACGAGATGCGGGCGATCAAGCGCTTGCTGGAGCATCAATTGGCAGGCTTTGCCTGGGGCGAGGTGGCGCGGGAAAACCCTACGCGCGCTTTGTTGCTGAGTGAAATGCTCACTGCGGGTTTTTCGGCTGGCCTGGCGCGCCGCCTGGTGAATGATCTGCCGCAGGATTTGGGCCAGGAGGAGAGCCGCAAGTGGCTGACCGCTGCGGTTAATCGTCGCTTGAGAACCTTGGCTTCAGACGCCGACTTTATTGATCGCGGCGGTGTGTACGCCTTGGTCGGGCCCACCGGGGTGGGCAAGACCACTACGATTGCGAAGCTGGCTGCGCGTTGTGTGGTGCGGCATGGCGCTGAGCGCCTGGCGTTGGTGACGACCGACAGCTATCGGATTGGCGCGCATGAACAGTTGCGGATTTATGGCCGGATTCTTGGCGTGCCGGTGTTTGTGGTGCGTGATGGGGCTGAGCTGCAGCGTACGCTGGCTGATTTGCATGAAAAACATATGGTGCTGATTGATACTGCCGGGATGAGCCAGCGGGATAGCATGGTCGCTGAGCAAGCCGCGATGCTGACGCGCTCGCCCGAAGTGAACCGCTTGTTGCTGTTGAATGCCGGCAGCCGCGGCGATACCCTGGATGATGTGGTGCAGGCCTATGGCGGGGATGATCTGGCGGGTTGCATTTTGACTAAAGTGGATGAGGCAAGCGCCTTGGCGCCGGCCGTTGATTGCATCGCGCGGCACGGTTTGGTGCTGAGCTACGTGGCCAATGGTCAGCGTGTGCCGGAAGACTTGCATTTGCCTAACCGTAAATATCTTTTGCATCGCGCATTTAAAGTCGGCGCTGGCGAGACGGCGCACACACTTAAAAAAGAGGAATTTGTGCTGGGCTGGATGGGGCAGGAGAGTGCCCAGGCCGACACGCCAGAGCTCATGCGGGGAGCGGCGCTTGCTTGATTTGCTGCCGCACAGCACGGTAGCGGACGTCGATCAGGCGAGCGGGCTGCGGCGCTTGTTTGCTGCTCCCAGGGGACAGGCGATTGCTTTTGTTGCGGGGCGTGAAAACACCGGCCGGGCGGGCCTGCTGATCAAAACGGCCACGGCGCTGGCAGGCGCGGGGCAGCGTGTTGTGCTGATTGACGAGCGCGGTGGCCATGCGGGCATTCATGCCATGCTGGGCGTAAAAGCGCGGTGTGACATGCGGGATGCCGTGCGCAATGATCTGGCCGTGGAAGCCTTTGTTCAGCCTGTGGCGCCTTTGCTGAGTGTGATCTCGGCGCAGCAGTTGGCGGCGCAAGCTGCGCAGCCTTCGCCATTGATGGCGCAAAAGCTGGCGCTGCTGGTCAGGCAGTTGCAAGAAAATTCGGCGTTTGTGCTGCTCGACTGCGCCCCGCTCCAGGGGCATCCTGTCTCTGTACTGGCGGCCATGATGCCGCATTGGGTGGTGCTTGCCGCAGCGCAAGAGGCGGCGATTACGCGCGCTTATGCATCGATCAAGCAGTTATCGCAAGCTGCCGGGCGAGAGGACTTTCATGTGGCGATTACGCGCACGCGCACGGAGCAAGAGGCGCAGGTGATTTTCCGGAATATGCAGAAAACAGCCCAGGCGCATTTGCATGTGCATTTGAATTATCTTGGCAGCACGCGTGTCGCGACCCGGCCTGGCCGTCCGGCAAGCCCGCTGGCAGAAGATCATCTTGCCCCGGCCTTGCAGCGCGGATTGGTTGGGCCAGGCCAGGCCGGGCATCCCCCGAGCTCTGCGTTCGCTTGAGCTGAAAACTGGCTGCCGCAGGCGGCTGATCATTGGCTGACTTGTCTTGTGCAGCGGGTGAGGGTGATATAGTTCCGGCGTTATTGATGAATTTCGTGAGCCGAATGTACACCGCCCAAGGCGTTTTGAGCAAAGAACAGCAAGCTGCGCACTATGCGCCACTGGTCAAGCGCATCGCTTATCTCTTGATGGCCAGATTACCCGCCAATGTGGATGTGGATGATCTCATTCAGAATGGCATGATTGGCCTTTTAGAGGCGCTGGATCGCTATGAAGAAGGCTTGGGTGCGCAGTTTGAAACTTATGCCGCGCAGCGCATCCGCGGCGCCATGCTGGATGGCTTGCGGGAGGGCGATTGGGTGCCGCGTGGCGTGCGGCGTGAAATGCGCCGCGTGGAGGCCGCGATTACGCAATTGGAACATGATCACGGCCGCGCGCCCTCCGAGACGGAATTGGCTGCGGCATTGAGCATTTCCCTCGCGGAATATCAAAAGCTGTTGCAAGAAGCGCGCGGGCATCAGGTGATTTATATCGAGGACATGGGCAATGAGGAGGGAGAGGGTTATCTGGATTGGCATGCTGCGCCAGACGGCCAGAATCCGCTCGCGCTGCTGGAAGACTTGGGCACCCAAGCGGCGTTAGCCGCCGCGATTGGGGCGCTGCCGCCACGCGAGAAGCTGCTGATGGCCTTGTATTACGAGCAGGACTTGAACCTGCGCGAAATTGGCGAGGTGATGGAAGTCACCGAGTCGCGCGTGTCCCAGTTGCACAGCCAGGCCGTGGCGCGCTTGCGCGCCAGTTTGCTCGGGGCGGGCGCGCAGGCCAAAGCCAAGTCCACATCGCAAACCAGGGCCAAGCCTGCCCGACAGCCCGAAAATGCGGCGCAAGCTGCCGTTCACGCGGCGACCAAATAAGGAATAGCCATGGATAAGATCAGCCTTGCAGGACTGTTCCTTGGGTTAACGGTGATTGTTGCCGGGCATTTGTTGGAAGGCGGCAGTTTTAGCTCGCTGCTGCAGCCCACAGCATTTTTGATTGTCATCGGAGGCACCTTGGGCGCGGTGATGTTGCAAAGTCCGTTTGCTGTTTTTAAACGTGGCTTGAAAATGGTCAAGTGGGTGTTTTTGCCACCACCTGCAAATCATCAAAAGCTCATTGTGGATATTGTGCGCTGGAGCAACATTGCACGCAAAGATGGGCTGCTGGCGTTAGAAGCGCAGATTGGTGGGCAACGCGATCCATTTGTCGCCAAAGGCTTGCAGCTCTTGGTGGATGGTACAGAGCCCAACCGCATGCGCGAGATTCTGGAGGTGGATATCAGCGGGCAGGAGGCAAGTCTTAGGGCCGCAGCGAAAATCTGGGAGTCGGCGGGTGGTTATGCGCCGACCATAGGCATTATCGGTGCGGTGATGGGCTTGATTCATGTGATGGAAAATCTGTCTGATCCCGCCCGCCTGGGTAGCGGCATCGCGGTGGCTTTTGTGGCCACGATTTATGGTGTTGGTTCAGCCAACCTGATCTTTTTGCCGGTGGCCAAAAAATTAATAGCCAACATTTCACGCGTCATCATGGTGCGTGAAATGCTGCTCGACGGCCTGTTGGGCATTGGTAACGGCGATAACCCGCGCATTATCGAGAGTCGCTTGCAAGGTTATTTTGCCGATGGCTCAATATAGTAGACGCCGCCGACGACGCCGTGCAGGAGATGATCCGGAAAACCACGAGCGGTGGCTGGTGTCTTATGCCGACTTTATCACCTTGCTATTTGCCTTTTTTGTGGTGATGTACGCCATTTCTTCGGTGAACGAGGGTAAGTATCGGGAGATGTCCGGGGCGCTTGGCTCGGCCTTTGGCATATCCTCAGGGGATTGGGTGGCGATGCGGCCAGGGGGGGCTCCAGGCATGGGTTCACGTATTCAGCTAACACCAGAACAGGTTAAGGCAGAAACGTTGCGCCGCGCCAGGCAAGAGCGCATGCGGGAGGTGACCAGGAATCTCAGGCAAACCTTGGCGCCTTTGATGATAGATGGCAAGGTCAGGATGGCGGAAGGGGCGGAAGGCCTTACGCTGGATATGGATGCCAGTACACTTTTTTTGCCGGGTGAGGCGCGCTTGAGTCTGGAGGCAGTACGCACGCTGAGCGAAATTGGCCAAGTGCTCGCCCCCAGCGATTTTGCGATTCGCGTTGAGGGGCATACCGATAATGTACCCATGAGCAATTCCCAGTTTCCCTCTAACTGGGAATTGTCCTCTGCCCGGGCGTCCAGTGTGGTCAGGCTATTTATCTTGAATAATGTTGATCCGAGGCGGCTCACGGCCATCGGTTTTGCTGATCAAAGACCCCTGGAAGACAATGCCACGCCAGAAGGAAAGCAAAAGAACCGGCGGGTTGTCATCACTATTGAGGCGCCTAAGGGATAAAACGGCATAAGCCTGGTGCGCTTGGCAAGCGGCGATTGTCTGGCTCGCTGCGCGAGCGGCGTGACCCGGCATCAAATGGCGTTGTTTCACGCTAATCCAACCAAAGAGGCCAGACCATGAGCGAGCAGCAAGTATTTTCCTTCAGCCTGGAACAGCAGGACGATTTCGCCTTCCTGATCCGCTTTGACAAGGACACGCCGTCTTTATTAACGGATGAACCTGAACCGCTGGGCAAAAATGCAGGGCCCAGCCCGTCGCGCCTGCTGGCCGCGGGCGTAGCCAATTGTCTTTCCGCCAGCCTGTTGTTTTCCTTGCGCAAGTTTAAAAACAATCCCGGCCCATTGACCGCCACCGTGACCACGCACATGGTGCGCAACGACAAAAAACAGCTGCGCGTAGGCAGCATGGCGGTCGTCATCCAGATCGACTCAGCCGCCGATGATCTCGATCAACTCGACCGCGCCATCGCCACCTTCGAAGACTACTGCGTGGTGACGCAAAGCGTGCGTAGCGGCTTTCCGGTGAGCGTTACCGTCCGCGACCGGGATGGCAAAATTCTCTAGGGTGTGTTCTCAATCAAGCCAGCCAGACGAAAGCACAACGATGAAGCCTGCAGGCTGATCCTTGATCAGCGCGTGGCTTGGTCGATATCGGCGATCTGTCCGGCCGTGAGAATGACGCACAACGGATTGCCGAGGGCGTCGGCGGCCACATGCAGTTTGGTGGTCAGCCCACCCCGCGAGCGGCCGATCGCCTGACATCCTGCTTTTTTGGGTGCCGGCAGAATGCTAGTGGACGGGAACAATGGTGGAATCGAGGAACAGCCGTTCCATGTCGGCAATCACCGCGCATTGCTATTGCCATAGCCTTGAGCGACGATGGCTTTGTGCATCGCCAAATAGGGTGCGCCGCTCGCGTTTGGTCCGGTGACTATTTACCCCGTCAGGTGGGTCAATTCTGGTTGCACGTCAACAATCACGGGTTTTTTCCATCACGGGCCTTTTCCATTTTTGCCCCGCGCAACGCCGCCTCAAGCCGCGTCCAGGCAACCTCGCAGTCCGGCAAGCCAAAGCGCAAGGCGGCCGGTTGGGTAAAGCGCCGCACCAGAATGCCGCGCTGGGCGAAGTGGGTGTAAAGCGCCGCCACCCCCTCGCTGCCGCGCTGGAAAGGCACGTACTGAAACAAGGCCGTGCCACCCTTGGGGGCCAGGCCATATTGCCGCAATAATGCGGCCAAACGTGCGCTGGCCTGGCACAAATACGCGCGCTGATTGATCTGCCACGCCGTATCGCCAAGACCGACTTTTGCGGCAAAGCGCGCGGGGTTCGCCAGCGGCCAGGGGCCGAGCAGGTCTTGCAAGCGGTTCAAGATGTCTTTGGCTGCAATGCAAAACCCGACCCGCGCGCCCGCCAGGCCAAAGAATTTTCCCAAGGAGCGCAGGACGATGACATTTTTGGCAGCCTCCGTCCCTGCCACAGCAGCCAGTGAATGGCCGCTATCCACATCCGCAAAGGCCTCATCCACGACCAGCCAGCCCTGGCGTTGCGCCTGGCGTTCTGCGGCGGCCAACAAGGCCTCGCGCGAAAAGACCTGGCCATCGGGATTATTCGGGTTCGCCAGCACAATCACATCGGCATTTTTTTGCAGCACCTCGTCTGCCGTGCATTCAATGACCCCGTGCCCAGCGGCTGCCCAAGCGGGCGCATATTCGCCATAGCCGGGAAAAAGCACTGCGACCGTGCCCGCAGCCCGCAGCCTGGGCAAAGCCATAATCGCCGCTTGCGAACCATTCACAGGCAGCAAATTTTTCGCCCCATAGTAACCACGCGCGGCATCCAGCAAACCATCCTCCTCTTCGGGCAGGCGCTGCCAAACGCTGGCGGGCAATTCAGGCATGGGATAAGGGATAGGCGCAATGCCCGTGGAGAGGTCGACCCAGTCGGACAATGGAATGCCGAACTGCCCACTGGCTGCCCGGAGCTTGCCGCCGTGCTCAAACAAAAGCGAGCTTCCCGTGGCTTAACAGAAAGCTGAACAAGCCCAAGCCGCCGACAACCGCCACCCACAGGCGCTGACCGCAGGCCACCAAGGCCAAAGCGCGGCGAATACCTGCCGGACACGCCGCGCCCTGCACTTCCTTCGGGCCGTCGCCAGGGCCGACTTTGGGTCTCATCTCCAACTGGCCGTGATACATCGCCGCCCCGCCCAGCTGAACGCCCATCGCGCCAGCACCTGCGGCCAGGACAGGCCCGGCATTCGGGCTATCCCAGGCTTTCGCCTGGTAACGCCAGCAATGCAAGGCGGTGCGCGTTTTGCCCAACAGGGCATAAGTGAGCGCGGTGAACCGGGCGGGAATGAAATTCAGCCCATCGTCAATGCGCGCCGCTGCCCAGCCAAAATAAATGCGCCGCGTATCCTTGTAGCCCCACATCGCGTCCAGCGTATTGGCCAGGCGAAACAGCACCGCGCCAGCGCCACCCGCCACGCAAAACCAGAACAAGGTGCCAAACACCGCGTCGTTGCCATTTTCCAGAATGGATTCCACCGCCGCGCGAAAGACGCCCTGTTCATCAAGCGTCGAGGTATCGCGCGACACCATCCAGCCCACGTGGGTACGCGCGGCGGGCAAATCCTGCGCCGCCAGATCCTGCGCCACCCGCTCGCCATGTTGCACCAGGCTGCGCGTACCCAAGGCGAAATACAACAGCAAGGTATCCAGTAGCCATGCCCATGCGCCCACCTGCGCCAGTAGGGCAAAGCGCAACCCGACAAACAAGGCAACGCAGGGCAAGACCAGCAAAAGCCAGCCCAGCAAACCACGCACGCGGTTAAACACCGCATGCCCGGGCGCACCCGAACGCAAACCCTGCTCTACCCGATTGGCCAGCGCCCCAAAGCCCACCAGCGGATGCCAGCGTCGCGGCTCGCCCAGCAAGCGATCAAGGCAAACGCCAGCAATCAAGGCAAGTGGCAGGACAGGGGAAATAAGGAGCATGGGATAATGGCAAGGAAAATACGCAACGGAAAAACAATGGCACATTTTAATCCCCTTGGCCGACACTTTGCCGCAGCGCGGCAAGACATCGACAGCGCATGAATACCCCTTCCCCTTTCAAACCCCCTGTCAGCTTGATGATTCAAGGCTGCACCTCGGACGCTGGCAAGACCACGCTAGTGGCGGCGTTTTGCCGCATCCTGCAACGCCGGGGCGTGAATGTTGCGCCCTTCAAGCCGCAAAACATGGCCTTGAATTCCGCCGTCACCAGGGATGGCGGCGAGATCGGCCGCGCCCAGGCCTTGCAAGCACAGGCTGCGGGTCTTGCACCGCGCATCGACTTCAACCCGGTGCTGTTGAAACCCACGACGGATCGCCGCGCCCAGGTGATCATTCATGGCCATGCCGTGGATACACTGGACGCCCGCGCTTATCATGAGTACAAACGCGTAGCGATGACGGCCGTGATGCAAAGCTGGCAGCGGATGACGGATGAATTCGACTGCGTGATCGTGGAAGGCGCCGGGAGTCCTGCGGAAATCAATTTGCGCGACCGCGACATTGCCAACATGGGCTTTGCCGAAGCAGCCGACGTGCCGGTAATTTTAGTTGCCGACATCGACCGCGGTGGTGTGTTCGCCCATCTGGTCGGCACCTTGGAGCTGCTCTCGGCAAGCGAGCAGGCACGCGTCAAGGGCTTTGTCATCAACCGTTTTCGTGGTGACATCGGTCTGCTCGAATCCGGCCTGGATTGGCTGGAAGCGCGCACCGGCAAACCGGTTCTGGGAGTGCTGCCGTATCTGCACGGCTTGATGCTGGACGCAGAAGATGCGATCGCGACGGAAAGCCAGGCCAAATCCGGCACACGCTTGAAAGCTGTCGCCATCGCCTATCCCCGCTGTTCGAACCATAACGATCTGGATCCCTTGCGCCTGCATCCGGAGGTCGCCTTCACCTGGCTCGCGCCGGGTGAGCCCTTGCCCGCGTGCGACCTGATCATTTTGCCCGGCTCAAAAGCCGCGCAGGCCGATTTGGCCTGGCTGCGCGAACACGGCCATGACGTCGCCATCAATCGCCATTTGCGTTATGGCGGCAAAGTGATCGGGCTGTGCGGCGGCTATCAGATGCTGGGGCGATGGCTGCACGACCCAGAAGGCTGGGAGGGCTCGCCGGGTAGCCAGCCAGGTCTGGGTTTGCTCGATATGGAAACCACGCTGGCCAGCGAAAAACAGTTAAGGAATGTCGCGGGCAGGCTAAAAGTTCCCGAAGGGACGCACCGCGCTGGCGCTGACGGGACGGCGATCCATGGGACGATCAACGAAACAATCGGGAAAAATAAGCAGGAAAACACAAAGGAAACTGCAGACCCCGGCGCTTGGGTCGCGGGCTATGAAATCCACATGGGCGTGACCTATGGCAAGGCGCTGGAAAACCCGGCTATCCGTTTTGACGATGGCCGCGAAGAGGGCGCAATCTCCACGGACAACCAGATTTTCGCCACCTACTGCCACGGTTTATTTGATCAGCCAGAAGCGCTCACCGCACTGCTTGCCTGGGCTGGGCTGAAAAATGCCGTCGCGGTTGATTTATCCGCCCGCCGTGAAGCGGACCTTGACCGCCTGGCGGATGCGGTGGAAGCGGCTATCGACTGGGAAAAACTCGGCGCCTGCATGACGTTTCCAAAAGTTACCCTGCGGGACTTTTGAGCGCCAGCGGCAAACCCGCCGCCACAAAAGTTACACGATCAGAGATCGCCGCCACGCGCTGGTTCAAGCGCCCCGCCTCATCCACAAACTGGCGGGTAATTTCCCCCAGCGGAATAATGCCCAAGCCCACCTCGTTGCTCACCAGAATCACGCGGCCGGGCAACTGCGGCAAGACGTCCAGCAGCGCGGTGGTTTCTTGCATGAGGGTGCTACCCGCAGGCTTGGATTCCGCCACCAATAACACATTGGATAGCCAAAGCGTTAAGCAATCCACCAGCAAACAGCGGTCAAATGCGGCATGTTGGGCAAGTGCCCGGGCTAAATGCAAAGGTTCTTCAATCAATGCCCAATCATCTGGACGCCGCGCCTGATGATGCGCAATCCGCGCCGCCATTTCTTCGTCCAAGGCCTGCGCTGTGGCGATATACGTCACCGCCAGCCGGGAATCCTGTGCACGCTGTTCTGCCAGCCCGCTCTTGCCCGAGCGGGCGCCACCGAGTATGAGTTCTATCATTCGGTTATTATCGCCGATTGATAGAAGGCTTAAAATGTCCGTAACGGGCAAACTACGAGAAAAAATCAGGAGCAGATCACGATGGAAATTAAACAGCACACTGTCCGCACCGGCAGTTTTGATACCTTTTTCCACGAAAGCGGCTCGCCAGACGCCACGCCGATTTTATTGCTGCACGGCTCAGGGCCCGGCGCGAATGCGATGTCCAACTGGCAATATGCCCTGCCTTTCCTGGGCGAAACTTATCACTGCTTCGCCCCGGACATTGCCGGCTTTGGACTAAGCACCCACCCTAATCCGCCCCAAGGCGCGGCTGCCTGGATAGAAATCTGGGTCGCGCAGATGATTGCATTTCTGGATGCCTTGAAGCTGAAAAAAGTGCACCTGGTGGGCAACTCCATGGGCGGCGGCGTGGCCATGCACTTGGTGAGCCGCCATCCCGAACGTTTTGATCATGTGGTGCTCATGGGCGCTGTCGGCGCGCCATTCACTGCAACCGAAGGCCTTAAACGCGGCTGGGGCTATTACAACACCGGCACAAAAGAAGAGCTGGCCTTTTTGGTGCGCAAGTTTTTGCATAATCCGGATATTCTCGGCGGCGACGTGGATGCCATCGCGGCGAATCGCTATCAGTTTGTGATGCAGGATAGTGTGCGCCATCAGTTTGAAGCCATGTTCCCGGGCGATACGCAAACGCATATTGACGCCTTTGTTCTGCCGCCTGAACGTTTGCAAAAAATCACCCATCCGATCCTGGCCACCCATGCCCGGGAGGATTTTTTCATTCCGCCCAGCACCTCCGAATACATGGCCAAACACTTGCCGAATGCGCAAATGCATGTGTTCAGCCAGTGCGGCCACTGGATACAAATCGAGCAACGCAAGGCCTTTAACAATCTCGTTAAACTGTTTTTTGATGGCGGTTTGGATCAACAACAGGATCAAAAATAAACCATTGCCAACACGTTCACATCCTTTCTCTTTTTAATCACTCGCCCAACACCATCATGACGACCAAAGACATCGATTTATTTTCCCCCGTTCAACTCGGCCCCTACACCTTGAAAAACCGCATGGCCATGGCGCCCATGACGCGCAACCGCGCAGGCGAAAAAAACGAGCCGCATGCGCTAAACGTCGAGTATTACCGTCAGCGCGCAAGCGCCGGGCTGATCATTACCGAGGGCGCAATTGTGGCCGCAGAAGCGGCCGGTTACCCCGGCACGCCGGGCATTTACAGCCCCGAGCAAGTCGCTGGCTGGCGGCAGGTGACGGACGCCGTGCATCAAGAGGGCGGGCGGATTTTCCTGCAGCTGTGGCATTGCGGCCGCGCGTCGCACAAGTCGCTGTTGCCCAATGGCATGCTGCCAGTCGCCCCTTCTGCCATCCAGCCGACAGGCGAAACCCTGACCTATACGGGCATGCAGGCGTTCGAAACCCCGCATGCGCTGACCTTGGAAGAAATCCCCGGCATCATCGAGATGTTCCGCCACGGCGCACAATGCGCATTAGAAGCCGGGTTTGACGGCGTGGAAATCCACGGCGCGAATGGTTATCTGGTGGATCAATTTTTGCGTGATGGCACGAACCAGCGCACGGA
>DILC01000044.1:37219-110344 GCA_002424865.1 Rhodocyclaceae bacterium UBA5602
AACCGCGTCGGCATCCGTCTTTCGCCCTTGCAAGTGTTTAACGATATCAAGGACAGCAATCCCGAAGCCACCTTCACCTATGCCGTTGAAGCGCTGAACCGCTTCGGCCTGGCTTATCTGCATATTGCCGAAATGGGCATCGATAAACCGGGCGCTGCCGGCCCGGCGTTTGACCTCTTCAAGCTCCGCGGCCTCTGGAAAGGGCTTTACATGACCAACTACGGTTACGACCTGGCACGCGGCAACGCGGTATTGCAAGATGGCCGCGCAGATATGGTCGCCTTTGGCGTGCCATTTTTGGCCAACCCTGACCTGCCCCGCCGCTTTGCCACGGGTGCGGCACTTAACGCGCCAGATGTCGCGACGTTTTATGGCGGCGATGCCAAGGGCTACACCGACTACCCCGCTTTGCCGGCTTAAAGCCAGCTCACCACCACAGCAAGCGAGGAGCAAGCATGGAAAACGACTTTTGGCACGAGCGCTGGGCAAAGAATGAAATCGGCTTTCACAAGCCCGAGATTCATCCTTATTTGCAGCGGTATTGGCCTGACCTGCAGACGCCCAAAAGTGCCAGGGTCTTCGTTCCGCTGTGCGGCAAAACCCGCGACATGCTGTGGCTACGCGACCAGGGGCTGGAAGTAATGGGTGTTGAGTTGAGCCAACGCGCCGTGGAAGATTTTTTCATCGAAAATGAACTCACCGCCACGGTCACGCAGCACGGTGATTTCGCTCTCTACGAAAATTCCGGCATCCGTATTTTTTGCGGCGATTTTTTCAAACTCGCCGCAGCGGACTTGACAGGCGTCACCCGCGTGTTCGACCGCGCCTCGCTCGTCGCCCTGCCCCCGGCCATGCGGCGCGACTACGCTGCGCACATGCAGCAGATCCTGCCGCCCGGCACGCAAACCTTGCTGGTGTGTTTTGCCTACCCGCAGGAACAAATGAGCGGGCCACCCTTTAGCGTGGAAGCAGCGGAAGTCGGCACGCTCTTCGAGCCGGCCTGCGAAGTCACTTTTCTGGCCGAATTCGACGTATTGGAGAGCGAACCGCGCTTTGCTCAGCGCGGCGTAACGCGCCTGACCGAGAAAGTGTTTCGCCTGCTCTACCCGTCCTAGGCAAAAAGTCGGCGCTGGTGGAACGCCGCGCAGTAAAGAAAAAACAGGGTTCGCCCGAAAATAAAGGAAAAATCATGCAAAAAAGAAGCTTAGGACATTCAGATATTAAGGTCGCCCCGCTCATGTTTGGCGGCAATGTGTTTGGCTGGACGCTGGATGAAGCCCAGTCCTTCGAGATACTCGACGCCTTCATGGCCGCAGGCTTTGATTTCATCGACACGGCCGACGTGTACTCGCGCTTTATTCCTGGCAATCAGGGCGGCGAGTCGGAAACCATACTCGGCAAATGGATGAAGGCGCGCGGCAACCGCAGCCGGGTGATTCTTTCCACCAAAGTCGGCATGGATATGGGCGACGGCCGGCAGGGATTGTCCAAGGACTACATTTTCAAAGCGGTGGAAGCCTCGTTGCGGCGCTTGCAAACCGATTACATTGATCTTTACCAAGCGCATCTGGACGACGAAAATACGCCGCTCACCGAAACTCTGGAAGCGTTCGGGCTGCTCATCAAGCAAGGCAAAGTGCGCGTGATTGGCGCATCCAACTACACCCCAGGGCGTCTGGAAGAAGCCCTGCAAGTCAGCAAAGACCATGGCCTGCCTGCGTATCAGAGCTTGCAACCGCTATATAACCTGTACGACCGCGCAGCCTATGAAGAGGGCTTGCAGGCGGTTTGCCAGAAACACGGCTTGGGTGTGATCCCTTATTTCGCGCTCGCCAGCGGCTTTCTCACCGGTAAATATCGCACCGAGGCCGATTGCAGCTCCGCACGCGGCGGCCTGGTCAAACGCTATCTGGATGAACGCGGCCTGCGCATCCTGGCCGCGCTCGATACAGTTGCCAAAGATAAAGCGGCAACCCCCGCCGTCATCGCACTGGCTTGGCTCATGGCCCGCCCCACCATCACCGCCCCCATTGCCAGCGCGACTTCGCTGGCGCAGCTGCAAGGGCTGATTCATGCGACAGAAATCAGTCTGGATCAGGCGTCTGTCGAGTTATTAAATCAGGCAAGCGCTGCTTGAATTGATCACGTATTCATAAAATGAAAAATCGCACCTTAGGCCAGTCCCGCATATCCGTTGCCGAAATAGGCTTGGGCTGCATGGGCATGAGCGAATTTTATGGTCCGAGTGATGATCAACTATCCTTAGCCACACTCACCCGTGCGCTGGATATCGGAGTGAATTTTTTTGATTCCGCCGATACTTATGGTTTGGGCCATAACGAGCGCTTGCTGGGGCAGTTTTTGAAACAAGGCGGTGTAGCGCGACGGCGGCGGGTGGTTATCGCCACTAAATTTGGCATCGTGCGCGAAGCGGGAAAGTATGAGCGGCGCATCGACAACAGCCCGGCCTATGTGCGCGCGGCATGCGAAGCCTCTTTGCAGCGTCTGGGGGTGGATGAAATCGATCTTTATTATTGCCATCGGCGTAACCCGGATGTACCGCTTGAAGAGACGGTGGGCGCCATGGCCGATCTGGTCGATGCAGGCAAAGTGCGGCAGATTGGCTTGTCCGAAATATCCATTGCCACCTTGCAACGAGCCTCGAAAATCCATCCGATTGCGGCAGTGCAAAGCGAATATTCGTTGTGGTCACGCGAACCTGAAAACGGCCTGCTCGCAGCGTGTGCCGAGCTGGGTACCACGTTTGTGGCTTACAGCCCGCTGGGCCGCGCGTTTCTTACCGGCACGGTGAAGAGTGGCACGTTGGCAGACAATGATTTTCGACAATCCAACCCGCGCTTTCAGGGCGATGCGGAAATTGCGAATCAAGCACTTGTCGACAAGCTGCACCAGTTTGCACAAACGCGCGGCGTCACTAACGCGCAAGTCGCACTAGCCTGGTTGCTGAATAAACACCCGCACGTCGTGCCCATTCCGGGCACTCGCCAAATTCGCTATCTGGAACAAAACGTGGCAGCTTCGGCAATCACGCTCACACGCGAAGAGCTGGCAGCATTAGATGAGCTGTTCTTGCCGGAACACGTGACCGGTACCCGTTACCCTGAGGCTGGCATGGTGGGGGTGGAGCGCGATTGATTCGTGTGCCAATCGCTTCGTTTGTATCCTTTACGGCTCAAGGCAGCAGATGAATCGAGGATAATGAGCGATTCATTTCCAGTTCGCCTTTTATGCCCACAACTCAATTTTTAGCTGAATTACCCCGCATCGCCCCGCTCAACCGCACTCTGGCTGCGGCATTGCAGGCAAAAATCAATGGCAAGACCAAACCACTCGGCGCGCTTGGGCAACTGGAAACATTGGCGATGCAGATCGGCCAGATACAAAACACGCTGACACCACGCATCGTACAGCCGCATATCCTTGTCGCAGCGGGCGATCACGGCGCAGCACGCGCCGGGGTTTCTGCTTATCCGCAAGAAGTCACCTGGCAGATGGTGGAGAACTTTTTGGCCGGCGGCGCGGCGATCAATGTGCTGGCGCGGCAAGCCAACGCGCAGCTAGTCATTGCGGATGCAGGGGTCGCACACGCGTTTGGCGAACGTGCTGGATTGCTTGACGTAAAAGTCGGCGCTGACGGGACGGCGAATTACCTTGAGGGTGCGGCCATGACTGCCGACCAATGTGCCCAAGCGATGCAGCACGGTGTCGATATCGTCTCAAACCTGGCTGCAACGGGTTGCAACACGCTGGGTTTTGGCGAAATGGGTATCGGCAATACGGCGTCGGCTTCCTTGCTCACGCATTGTTTAACCGGCTTGGCATTGGATGACGTGATCGGCCGTGGCACAGGTTTGGATGATGAAGGCCTGGCAAGAAAACGCGCTTTGCTGGCGCAAGCCGTAGCGCTTTGGCCAGCAGCCGGCATGGCGACAAAAGATGTCCTGGCCCGCTTTGGCGGTTTTGAAATTGCCCTGTTAAGTGGCGCCATGCTAGCAGCAGCCGCTAAGCACATGGTGTTGGTGATTGATGGTTTCATTGTCACTAGCGCCCTGCTTGTCGCGGCTCGGATGTCCCCTGAAATTCTCGACTATTGTGTGTTTTCCCACTATTCCAATGAAGCGGGACACAGACTGCAACTGGATTACCTGGATGCTAAACCTTTGCTGAACTTGGACTTGCGCTTGGGCGAAGGCACGGGAGCCGCCCTGGCCTTGCCGCTGCTTGCCGCCGCTTGCGCTGTACTCAATGAGATGGCGAGCTTTGATTCAGCAGGTGTGAGCCAGGCAGATTGACGAAGAACCCCCATGACAACCAAGACCTTGCAATGGCTACGCAATCAACTCATCTACTTTTTTGCCGCGCTGCGCTTTTTCACCCGCCTGCCCGTGCCGGCCTGGGTGGGGCATAGCCAGGAACAGCTCAACCACGCTGCACGTTACTTTCCATTGGTCGGTGCCGTCGTCGGGCTGATCGCTGCGGCTGTCACACTCCTGGCGGCCAAGGTCTTGCCTTTAACGCTGGCGGTCGTGCTGGGCATGGCGGCGAGTATTTTAGCCACCGGTGCGTTTCATGAAGACGGCTTTGCCGATGCCTGCGATGGCTTTGGCGGCGGCCGGGATAAAGCGCAAATCCTGTCCATCATGAAAGACGCCCGCGTGGGCAGCTATGCCACGATAGGCGTGGTGCTGATTTTGTTAGCCAAATGGAACAGCTTGCTGGAGATGGCCTATCAATGGCATATCTATTCTCTGTGTGCGGCGATTGTGGCCGGACACACGGTGTCACGCCTGGCCTCCACCATCCTCATCTTTAATCTGGACTACGTGCGCGATGACGCAAGCGCCAAATCCAAACCCTTGGCCGTGCGCCTGGCACCGCATGAATTAGCGCTTGCCGCCTTTTTTGGCTTGGCGCCTTGTGTGCTGTTGCCAGCCATCCCACTGGCCATTGCCTTGCTGGCTGTTGCGCTATGCACCTGGTTGGCCGCCCGCTATTTTGTGCGTCATCTGGGCGGTTACACGGGAGATTGCCTGGGTGCGACTCAGCAACTCGCCGAACTGCTTTTTTACCTGGGATTGCTGTGCAGCTATACCTGATTCGCCACCCGCAACCCGATGTCAGGGAAGGCATGTGCTACGGCGCAAGCGATCTGCCCTTGCGTGACAGCGAGGAAAATCTTCAGGCTCTCGCCGCATCAATAAGGGCCCAGCTGCCAGAAGACTTGACTGTCTATACCAGCCCCCTCACGCGCTGCCGTTTGCTGGCCGAAGCCTTGCACCCTGCCCCGTTAAGCGATACGCGCCTCAGGGAGATGGACTTTGGCGCCTGGGAAATGCATGCGTGGGATGAGATTGATCGCGATACGCTCACCGCCTGGGCCAGTAATCCGACAGGGTTTACCCCGCCGCAAGGTGAATCAGCCGCTCAACTGCAAGCCCGCGTGCATGATTTTCTGGCTGAACTAGAAGCACAACGCAAGCTAAGCCAAAGCGCAGATCAACTTGCTTTAGTCACCCATGCGGGCGTGATGAAAGTCATTATCGGCTTAGCCCATGGCATGGCGCCTGCTGAATGGATGAGGCTGAAATTTGACTTTGCCAGTGTCGTGACAGTCAATCTGTCGGCAGGATGAATCGCGCGCCGGCAAGGCTGGGGTTCCCTTGATTTTGCACAGGACGAACGGACATCAAGCCGGACATCAAACATATGCTGGCCGGATCAATAAAATACTGCCCAATTACTCAGGCATGGGCCAAGAACCGTTAATAATCTTTTCCGCCCACAGGAGTGCCGTGATGGTTTTGGCATCGGTAATCTCACCGTCCCGCACCGCCATCAAGGCATCAGCAACACCCATTTCGATCAATTCCAGAAACTCGCCATGGTCGCGCTCATGGCCAACATAGATCAAGCCTTCAGCCCAGAATATGTCTATCTTTTCGTCCGAATAACCGATGCAGGGATGCATCACTCCCAAGTGCCGCCATACCTTGGCTTGATAGCCCGTTTCTTCGCGCAACTCACGCTTGGCTGTGTCCAGCGGATGCTCGCTAGGGTCAATCTTGCCAGCGGGCAGCTCTAAAAAAACACGGTGCAGCGCGTAACGGTACTGGCGCTCGAACAAGAGTTGTCCGTTATCGAGCAAAGCCACAATAACCACAGCCCCAGGATGCGCTATCCATTCACGCACGGCGGGCTGACCGTCGGGCAAACGCACTTGATCCCGACGCACTTGCAGCAGCTTGCCGTCAAAGACCGGCTCGCTCGAAACAGTATGTTCAATGAGCTGGCCGTCGCCTTTATCAGTCATGACGCCTGATGTTTACAATCTGGGTGGATAGGGCAGTTGACGTTGATTGGAAAAACGCCGAGCAACTTAAAGTGAATGCAGCAGAACCGCCGTACACAACGACATCACCGCGTCGGGGAATAATCCAAACGCTGCCACGGCAATACCGTTAAGCGAGAGCAGGATGCGAAAACTTGTGCGTGCCAGCAAGGGTGTCTTATCCTCTGCCGCATCGAAATACATGAGCTTAACGACGCGCAGATAATAAAACGCGCCGACCAGGGAAAACATCACCGCGCCAATGGCCACATACAAATGCCCGGCTTTAATGGCTGCGGTCAGCACAGCGAACTTGGCAAAAAAGCCGATAAAGAATGGAATACCTGCCATGGAAAGCATAAATATCAGCATCATGCCGGCAAACCATGGGCTGCGCTGGTTCAAACCCTTGAAGTCATCCAGTTCTTCCGCTTCATGGCCTGCGCGGGACAGCAATAACACCATGCCAAAAGAACCCAGAGACATGAGTACATACGCCAGAGTGTAGTACAGCGATGAGCTATACGCGTTAATTGCCGTAAAAGGGTCTACCTCTTTGCCAATGACGCCAGAAGTCAAGCCGAGCAACATGAAACCCATGTGCGAAATGGCGGAATAAGCCAACATGCGTTTGATATTCTTTTGCGCAATGGCGGCCAAGTTCCCAAGGGCAATCGAGAGCACGGCCATGATCAACAACATCTGCTGCCATTCTGCGACCACGGCAAACAAGGCATACACCAGCAAACGCAGGATCATGGCAAAAGCGGCAAATTTGGGCGCCGTGCCGATCAGCATCGTCACCACGGTCGGTGCGCCGTGATACACATCGGGAATCCACATGTGGAATGGCACCACGCCGAGCTTGAAAGCAATGCCCGCCACGATGAAGACCAGTCCGAAAACAAGTACCGTTTTATCTGCCTGGCCCTGATACAACACCTGCGAAATATCGGCGATATTGAGGTTGCCCGTTGCGCCATAGACCATGGACATGCCATACAGCAACAAGCCGGAAGCCAGGGCGCCCAGCACAAAATACTTCATGGCCGCTTCTGTTGCCCGCTTGGAGTCCCGGTCTATCGCAACCAAGGCGTAGAGCGACAAGGACATCAGCTCCAGGCCCAAATAAAGCGTTAACAGGCTGGCGGCAGAAATCATCACCATCATGCCCAGGGTGGCAAACAGCACAAGCAGATAAAACTCGCCTTTGTCCAGGCCGCGCACAACAAGATACTGGCGGCCATACACCAGCACCATGATGACAGACAGATAAGCCATCAATTTGAGAAAGTCACTCAACAAATCATCCACAAATAAATTGCTCATGGTTAACGCGGTCTGGCCATCGGCCGTCATTACCGTTAACGCAGCACAACCCAGCAAGGTGATGATGCTTAGCGCAAAAGCGACCCAACGCTGGGTCTTGCCTAACACCAAATCAGCCAACAAGATGACAAATGACATCGACAACAGAAGAATTTCTGGTGCGAGGGGATAAAAGTCGGGAACTACGAAATTATTCAGCATCAAATTTCTCGGTTATCTCAGCGTTGAGTCATCGGGTATTAAAGCTTGCTCACTGCCACATGCTTCAACAGATTATCGACTGATGTGTGCATCACTTCAGTGAATGGATAAGGGTATAGCCCCATGGCCAATACACAAACCGCAAGCAGCGCCAGAATCAGGAATTCGCGCCGGCCAATATCAGTTAACTCAGCCACATGGGGATTCGTAATCTCACCGAATATCACCCGCTTGTACATCCATAAAGTGTAAGCGGCGCCCAGAATGAGCGTGACAGCCGCTGCCGCGCCGGTGAAGAAATTGAATTTCACGGCACCGAGTATCACCATGAACTCCCCCACAAAGCCGGAGGTGGCTGGCAAACCGGCATTTGCCATGGAAAACAACATAAAAAAAGCCGCAAACTTGGGCATGGTGTTCACCACACCACCGTAATCCGCGATTTGACGTGAGTGCATGCGGTCATACATCACGCCGATACACAAGAACATGGCGGCGGATACAAAACCATGCGAGATC
The DNA here is from genome assembly GCA_002424865.1 of Rhodocyclaceae bacterium UBA5602. Lineage (GTDB taxonomy): Bacteria > Pseudomonadota > Gammaproteobacteria > Burkholderiales > Rhodocyclaceae > Rugosibacter. Next base: position 45,618 of record DILC01000044.1, read on the forward strand.
ATCTGCACCAGCGCGCCTTCAATGCCGAGAGAATTAAAGATAAAAAAGCCCAGCGTAACAAAGCCCATGTGCGAGATGGATGAATAGGCCACCAGTTTTTTCATGTCCGCTTGAACCAGGGCAACAAAGCCGATGTAAATGATCGCGGTCAGCGATAACGCAATCATCACAGGGGCCAAATAATGGCTCGCATCTGGCGCGATAGGCAGGGAAAAGCGTAGAAACCCGTAAGCACCGAGCTTCAAGGCGATCGCAGCGAGGACCACGGAACCACCGGTAGGCGCTTCAACGTGGGCGTCAGGCAACCAAGTATGCACGGGCCACATGGGCACCTTGACGGCAAACGAAACCAGGAAGGCGATGAAAATCAAAATCTGCGGCGCCATGCCGATTTTGAGCTGATGCCAGTCCAGAATATTTGCGCTGCCACCCGCATCCAGGAAGAGCCAGATCAAGGCAACCAGCATGAGCAAAGAGCCCAGCAAGGTGTAGAGGAAGAATTTGACCGCGGCATACACGCGATTCGGCCCGCCCCATACGCCGATAATCAGATACATCGGGATCAGTGACGCTTCAAAAAAGACATAAAACAGCACCCCATCGAGGGCACTGAAAATGCCGTTCATCAAGCCGGACATGATCAAAAATGCCGCCATGTATTGCGCTTGTTTCGTGGCAATCACTTCCCAGCCGGCTAACACCACCATTATGGTGATGAAGCTGTTGAGCAGAATAAAAGGCATGGATATCCCATCCACCCCCAGCAGATATTGCAAATTAAACCGCGGCACCCACGGCGCTTGCTCGACAAACTGCATGCCGACAACCGCAGGATCAAAACCGATGTACAAGGGAATGGTCACGAGCAAACCAGCAATGGCCACGGCCAGGGACAGCCAGCGAACTAAAAAACGGCGCTCCGACCCAAGCAACAGCACGGGGATTGCACCCAGAATGGGAACCCAGATGGCTAAACTCAATAAATACGCACTCATGTGGCTATCTCAGACCCGGTTAAACCAATACAAAAAATACGTCAGCAATGCGACGACGCCAAATATCATTCCGAATGCATACTGGTAAATATGTCCGGTTTGCAGTTTGCGCACAACGCCCGCAAGCCAGCCAACGAACCTGGCCGAGCCATTGACAACCAGGCCGTCAATCAGCATCTGATCGCCACCTTTCCACAAGCCACGGCCTAGCAAGCGCGCGCCCCCCGCGAAGACCACTTCATTGAACTTGTCAAAATAGTATTTATTTTCCAGCAGGATATAGACTGGCTTGACTGATTTTTGAATCGTTGCAGGAATATCCGGCCGCTTGAGATAAAAGAGCCACGACAAGCCAACGCCGCTCATGGCCAATATGAACGGCAAACTGGTCAGCCCATGGATCGCCATGGCAAAAGCCCCATGGAACTCTTCTGCCAGGAGTGATACTGCGGGATGTTTAACCGCATCAATGGTGATCGCCGAAGCAAACCATTCGCCATACAGCATGGGCTGGATAGTGAAATAGCCAATCAACACCGAGGGAATCGCCAGCAGGATGAGTGGCAAAGTCACGACCCACGGTGATTCATGCGGCTTGCCAGAACCATGCTGATCATCATGGCCATGATGGGGGCCATGTGGTGCCTGATCAAAGCGCTCAGTACCATGAAACACCATGAAGTACATGCGGAAAGAATAAAACGCGGTGACAAACACACCAGCCATCACGGAGAAATACGCAAACCCGCTACCCCAGATATGGGAGGCGTGCACGGCTTCGATGATCGAGTCTTTCGAATAAAAACCGGAGAAAAATGGAAAGCCGATCAAGGCGAGCGAACCCAGCAATGACGTCATCCAGGTAATCGGCATGTATTTCCTCAAGCCTCCCATGTAGCGCATGTCCTGGTTATGGTGGCAGCCCATGATGACCGAGCCTGCGCCTAAAAATAACAGTGCTTTAAAGAAAGCATGCGTCATCAAATGGAATACGGCAATCGGATAAGCTGACACACCCAGCGCAACCGTCATGTAGCCCAATTGGGACAAGGTTGAATAGGCCACCACGCGTTTGATGTCATTTTGGATGATGCCCAAAAAGCCCATGAACAACGCGGTGACAGAACCAATCACCAGCACAAAAGACAAGGCCACGTCAGATAACTCAAACAAGGGCGACATGCGGGTCACCATGAAAATACCGGCCGTCACCATGGTCGCCGCATGAATCAGGGCTGAAATCGGCGTTGGGCCTTCCATCGAGTCAGGCAGCCAGACATGCAGGGGCACTTGCGCTGATTTACCCATGGCACCAATAAAAAGACAAATGCAAATTGCCGTCATCAACGGCCATTGCGTGACCGTTTCCGTCATCGCCGCCAATTCGTTGCGCTTGGCAAACACCTCAGCGTAGTCCAAGCTGCCTGCATAAGCGGCAATGAGGGCGATGCCGAGCAAAAAGCCAAAATCGCCTACCCGATTCACCAGAAAGGCTTTCAGGTTGGCGTAAATCGCGGTGGGCCGCTTGTACCAGAAGCCAATCAGCAGGTAGGAGACCAGGCCTACAGCCTCCCAACCGAAAAACAGCTGGACAAAATTGTTGCTCATCACCAGTATCAGCATCGAGAAGGTGAATAAGGAGATGTAGCTAAAAAACCGCTGGTACCCCGGATCATCCGCCATATAACCGATGGTGTAGATATGCACCATGAGCGAGACAAAGGTGACGACCAGCATCATCATCACAGTGAGCGGATCAATCAGGAATCCGACATGCAAGGACAAGCCGCCAGACTCAAGCCAGGTATAGACCGAACCATTGAAATGGTGTCCTGCTTGCACGTCTTGAAAGATCACCACGGATGCGGTCAAGGCAACCAGCACCCCCATAATGGTGACCACGTGCGCACCGGTACGGCCAATGAGCCTGCCAAACAGTCCAGCCAGGAGCGCACCTGCCAAAGGCGCGAGCGGAACCAGCAGATAAAGGGTTTTCATGTCCATGGCTTACCCCTTTAACTGATCAAGATCATCGACGTGAATCGAAGACAGGTTACGGAACAACACGACCAGAATCGCTAGGCCAATACCCGCTTCGGCAGCGGCGACAACCAGGATAAAAAAGACAAACAGCTGGCCTGACAAGTTGTGCAAATAATGCGAGAAAGCAACAAAATTAAGATTGACAGCCAACAGCATGAGTTCGATCGCCATGAGTAAAACAATCAGGTTTTTTCGATTGAGGAAAATGCCCACGATGCTGATGGCAAACAAAATCGCCGCAAGCGTTAAATAATGAGAAAGGGAAATCATTGTGATGCACCGCCTTTAGCATCGGTTGCCGTATCTAACGTAGCCGCCAGGTTTGAAGCATTCGAATCAGTCACCGAGGCCATCTTCACCAGGCGTACACGATCACTGCGCTTGATCGCAATTTGGTCTGCGGGCCGCATGCCTTTCGTGTCCTTGCGCTCACGCAAAGTCAGCATCACGGCCGCAATAATGGCCACCAGCAAAATCACGGAGGCCAGTTCAAACGGGTAAACATAACCGGTGAATAAGCTGCGTGCCAGCGCTTTGGTATTGCTGCCTTCTGCAGTCGCTGCCGCATCGGCCAACTGCGCTGGGAAGTTGTCCAAACCAAAGTACGGGCCGGTGAGCACGGCCGCCATCTCGATCACCATGATCCCGCCTACCGCGGCCCCCAGCGGCAAGTGGCGCCAAAAGCCCAAGCGGATTCTTTCGATATTGATGTCCAGCATCATGACCACGAATAAAAACAGCACCATGACCGCGCCGACATACACCATGATCAGGGCGATGGCTAAAAATTCAGCCTGCAGCAGCAGCCATAAGCCTGCAGCGTTAAAAAACGCCAGGACAAGGAACAGCACGGCATGCACCGGGTTGCGTGCGGTAATGACACGCAGCGCAGAAAACAACATCACCGCTGCAAAGAGATAAAAAAGAAAGGATGTAAATTCCATGGCGCTTATCTGTTACCTGAAACGGGCGTCTGCTTCGCGATCAGCCGCAATTTGATCTTCATATCGATCGCCAACAGCCAGCAGCATTTGCTTGGTGTAATGCAAATCGCCTCGTGTTTCGCCGTGGTATTCAAACACACGGGTTTCAACGATCGCATCCACTGGGCAAGCCTCTTCGCAAAAGCCGCAAAAAATACACTTGACCAAATCAATGTCATAGCGCGTTGTCCGCCGGCTGCCATCGTCACGTTGCGCCGACTCAATGGTGATGGCCATCGCCGGACAAACGGCTTCACAAAGCTTGCAGGCAATGCAACGCTCCTCACCGTTCGGGTAACGGCGCAAGGCATGCAAGCCACGAAAGCGGTTGCTTTGCGGCGTTTTTTCTTCTGGAAACTGCACAGTGATTTTTCGCGCAAACATATAACGGCCTGTTACCGCCATACCTTTGAACAGTTCTTTGAGAAACAAACTGCCAATGAAGTCTTTAGCACCCATAACGCATATCCATAGCAAACTCCTGTTCTGATTTCCGCTTATTTCCAGATATTCATGGGCGACATCATCCAGACGCCAACCACCAGAATCCATAATAGCGTCAGCGGAACAAATACCTTCCAGCCCAAACGCATGATCTGGTCATAGCGGTAGCGCGGGAAAGTGGCACGAATCCATAGGAAGAAAAAGAGGCCCGCGGATATTTTTGCCGCCAGCCAAAATAAGCCATCAGGCAAAAAGCCGACGGGCGACAACCAGCCGCCAAAGAAGAAGACGGCGACCATGGCCGACACCAGGATCATGTTGGCGTATTCAGCAAGGAAGAATATGGCAAACGACATGCCGGAATACTCCACCATGTGGCCCGCCACGATTTCGGACTCGCCTTCAACCACATCAAACGGCGCACGATTGAGTTCTGCCACGCCAGAGATCAGATACACAGCAAACACGGGGAGCAATGGCAACCAGTTCCAGGATAAAAAGCCCGCGCCTTGCGATGCAAAATAACCTTGCGCCTGGCCGCGCACTATCTCGGTCAGGTTCAAGCTGCCAGACACCATGAGCACACTGATCAGCGCCAAGCCCATCGCCACTTCGTAAGAAATCATTTGCGCTGACGAGCGCATGGCACCGAGAAATGCGTACTTGGAATTGGACGCCCATCCCGCGATGATGATGCCATAAACGCCCACGGAGCCAATGGCAAGCAAGTACAACACCCCAGCATCGACATTGGCCAATACCATGCCATCCGCAAACGGGATCACTGCCCACATGGCAAGCGCGGGCGCAATGGCCATGACAGGGCCAACGATAAAAAGCTTTTTATCGGCAACAGTGGGGAAGATCACCTCTTTGAAAAACAGTTTGAGGCCGTCTGCCATGGGCTGCAACAAGCCCCACGGGCCGACACGGTTGGGCCCGATGCGCACATGCATCCAGCCGAGCACCTTGCGTTCCCAAAACGTCAGGTACGCCACGGACAGCAGCAAGGGAATCAGGATCAGCACGATTTTGACCAGGGTCCACACCAGGGGAAATAGCGGACCTAGCCACTGCTGGATAGTTTCGAGAAGGGCATTCATCATGCTTTATCCGCTTTTTCTAGATGCACGGTTGCGAACATATCGCCCGCAGCTACCGTCGCCGTATGTCCAGCCGCGATGCGCACCACATTGTCAGGCAAGCCAATGTCCAACTCAGCCCGCAGCATGGCGTCCGTGGCTTGACTCCCGGTCGATTTTGGCTCCGCCGACAAGTTAGCCGCCGTATCACCAGAGCCGACTTTTACCCAATCGCCATGCTGCAACCCGAAACGGGCCATGGTGGCAGCATTCATGCGCGCCGCCGGATGCGCTGCATCCTTGGTTTTTTGCAACCCCGGCGCGTAACGCACCAACTGGTCGGCAAAATGTATGGGCACATCCGTTACGCGCTCAATGCCGCCTGTTTGGGCCATACCCAGCACACCCAGCGACATATCCGGCCTTGGCGCCATGCCATTATCAAGGCCGGCAACAACCACTGGCATTGCACCAGCGGCTAAACCTAAAGCTTCCGCCTTGACATTCTCGCTGCTGGTGTAGTCAAAACCTGGCAAATCCAGCAGGTTTGCCAGCACGCGCAACACCTTCCATGCCGGTCGGGTTTCAGCCAGAGGCTTTACTGCTGCATAAAAGCTCTGCACGCGGCCTTCGCAATTCACAAAAGTGCCGGAGGTTTCCGTAAAGGGCGAGACAGGCAATAAGCAATCAGCATAATCCATTGCCGCAGCCGGCTTGAATGGCGAGAGCATGATCACGCTGCTGGCCTGGTTAAGCGCCCGCAATGCCGCCGCGCCATCGGCGCAATCCAGCTCCGGCTCAACCCCTAACAGCACATATGCCCGGCGTGGCTTGGCCAACATGGCTTTAACGGGCAGCGCGCCCGTCTGCGGGATTGCTTTGGCGACATAAGCACCGAGGCTATTCGCCGCCTCACCCAAAAAGCCAAACTTGCCGCTTAATAGCGTAGCCAGCTTGTTTGCCAGGACATGCAATGTGGCAGCTTGCGGGTGCTGCTGGGCAAAATTGCCCAACAAAATGCCGATATTTTGCCCACTCAACAGACTTTGCGCCATGCGCCCTGCCTCAGCCGATACGGCCAAGTCAGCCCAATTCACATTGACATCGTCCAAACCAAGCGCCACGCCCTGCTGGGTACTCACCGCCTTGACCACTTGAGCCAGCAACGCTGGCAACTGTGAGGGAGCAACCACCACTTGGCTTGCCAGCCCAACCTGCTTGATGAGTTGATCATCCCCTGCACTGTGCAGGAAACTCACCTGAGCACCGCGCTTGGCTGATTGGCGCAAGCGTTGCGCTATCAAAGGCTGGTCTTTGCGCAGAAATGCGCCAACAACCAGCACGCGATCCAATTGCGAGAGTTGAGTGAGGCTCATGCCCAACCAAGGCATGCCCAGGCGCTGTCCATCCGCTGAAAAATCGCTGTGCCGCAAGCGGGTGTCGATATTCCCGCAGCCCAAGCCGCGCAATAATTTTTGCCCAAGGTAGAGCTCTTCGAGCGTCGCGTGCGGACTGAACAAGCCGCCAATGGCCTCGCCACCGGATGTTTTGGCTACATCACGCAACGCATGCGATACATAATCGAGCGCGACAGGCCAATCCACTTCATGCCACACGCCGCCTTGCTTTAACATCGGCCGCGTCAAGCGTTCCGGTGCATTGAGCGCCTCGTAAGAATAGCGGTCCTTATCCGAAATCCAGCATTCGTTGATCTCTTCATTCTCGCGCGGCAACACGCGCATGACGCGATCGTGTTTCGTTTGCACGATTAAATGGCTGCCCAAACTATCGTGCGGGCTGATCGACTTGCGCCGCGAAAGCTCCCAGGTCCGCGCCGAAAAACGAAAGGGTTTGGACGTTAAAGCGCCAACCGGGCAAAGATCAATGATATTGCCGGAGAGTTCTGAATCAACCGTTTTTTCAACGAACGGCATCACCTCCGCATGCTCACCACGGAAAGCCTGCCCCAGTTCCATCACCCCCGCGATTTCTTGCGTGAAACGTATGCAGCGCGTGCAGTTAATGCAGCGCGTCATGTCTGTTTTAACCAGCGGGCCTAAATCCTTATCGGCAACAACGCGTTTCTCCTCTTCATATTTCGAGGCAGAATCGCCATAACCGACCGCCAAGTCCTGTAACTGGCACTCCCCACCCTGGTCGCAAATCGGGCAATCCAGCGGATGGTTGATGAGCAGAAATTCCATCACGCCCTTCTGTGCCGAGACAGCCAACTCAGAATGGGTAAAAATTTTCATGCCCGGGGTAACCGGGGTCGCGCACGCGGGCAAGGGCTTGGGCGCTTTTTCAACCTGTACCAGACACATGCGGCAGTTAGCCGCAATGGATAATTTTTTGTGATAGCAAAAATGAGGGATATAGGTTCCCACCTGGTGCGCAGCATCCATGATGGTGCTGCCAGGTGCGACCTGTATTGCTTTGCCATTGAGTTCGATATCAATCACAAGCTACCCTCCGCACGGAAAAAGCCGCTACCGGCAGATTGCGCTGCAGGATCAACCAGACACTTGCCATGTTCAATGTGATATTCAAATTCACTTTTAAAATGTTTAATGAAACTGCGCACCGGCAACGAGGCCGCGTCACCCAGCGCGCAAATCGTGCGCCCCATGATGTTGTCCGTCACGCGGTTCAGCAGGTCAAGATCCTCTGCCCTGCCCTTGCCATGTTCAATCCGATGCACAACGCGGTACAACCAGCCCGTGCCTTCACGGCAAGGCGTGCATTGCCCGCAGGACTCTTCAAAATAAAAATACGACAAGCGCTCCAGCGCCTTGACCATGCAGGTTGACTCATCCATCACGATCACAGCGCCCGAACCCAGCATCGAGCCTGCCTTGGCGATGCTGTCGTAATCCATGGTGGTTTCCATCATCACATCCGCAGGCAACACAGGCGCGGAAGAACCGCCCGGAATCACGGCTTTGAGCTTGCGGCCGCCACGCATCCCACCGGCCATCTCCAGCAAGGTGGCAAAGGGCGTGCCCAGCGGAACTTCATAATTGCCCGGCCGATTCACGTGGCCAGAAACGGAAAACAATTTTGTGCCGCCGTTGTTAGGCTTGCCCAGCGCCAAAAACGCATCCCCTCCCATGCCCAAAATGAAGGGGATGGCGGCGAAAGTTTCGGTATTGTTAATGGTGGTGGGCTTGCCATACAAGCCATAGCTGGCGGGGAACGGCGGTTTAAAGCGTGGTTGCCCCTTTTTGCCTTCAAGGGATTCGAGCAAACCTGTCTCTTCACCGCAAATGTAAGCACCATAACCATGGTGTGCGAACAGCTCAAAAGCGAAGGCGGAACCACACACCGATGCGCCTAGATAACCCGCCGCACGCGCCTCATCCAAGGCCTCTTCAAAGCGTTCATAGATGGAAAAAATTTCGCCATGGATATAGTTGTAACCGCGACTGGCGCCCATGGCGTAACCCGCAATGATCATACCCTCAATGACCGCATGCGGATCAAAGCGCAGTAAGTCACGATCCTTGAACGTGCCCGGCTCGCCTTCGTCTGAATTGCAGACGACATATTTATCGCCAGGAAATGAGCGTGGCATGAAGCTCCACTTCAAACCTGTCGGAAAGCCCGCGCCACCCCGTCCACGCAGAAGCGACTTTTTAATCTCGGCAATCAAATCGTCAGGCGACATATTGCCGCTCAGAATACGTTTCAATTGCGTGTAACCACCCCGCGCTTCGTAATCCCGCAAACGCCAACCGGCGTCCCCCTGCGACCAGCCGGTGGTGAGTAACGGACTAATTGAGCCTAAGAGCGCCATATCATTTGCACTCCGCAAGCAATGCGTCAATTTGCGCCGGCAACATGAAGCTGCACATGCGCTTGTTATTGACCAACAAGACGGGCGCATCACCACAGGCGCCCAGGCATTCACCCTCTTTGAGGGTAAACCGCCCATCGGGCGTGGTTTCATTAAAACCAATACCTAATTTCTCTTTCAGGTAATCAGCTGCATGTACGCCACCGGATAAAGCGCAGGGCAAATTGGTGCATACGGTGAGCTTGTATTCACCCACAGGCTCCAGGTCATACATGTTGTAAAAACTCGCCACCTCATAAGCGGCAATGGGTGGCATACCGAGGTAACGAGCGACAAACTCAATCGTCTCACGCGCCAACCAGGACTTCTCATCCTGCGCAATCGCCAATGCAGCCATCACCGCAGATTGCTTTTGGTCGGCTGGATATTTCGCAATTTCGCGATCAATTTTTTGCAATGATTCAGAACTCAACATACCCATTCCATTCGTGATTGATTGCGCTTATCGATCCGTGTCGCCCAGCACCAGGTCAATGGTGCCAATAATCGCAGTGACATCGGCAATCATGTGCCCCGTCGCCATTTCATTGACCGCAGCAAGGTGCGGAAAACCCGGTGAGCGCAACTTCAACCGATACGGTTTGTTCGCCCCATCGGATACAGCCCAAACACCGAACTCGCCTTTGGGATGCTCAACAGCCGCATAAACCTCGCCGACCGGCACATGCATCCCTTCAGTAAAGAGCTTGAAGTGGTGAATCAGCTCTTCCATATTGCCCTTCATCCTCTCACGTGAAGGAGGCGCTGCTTTGTGGTTATCCACGATCACAGGACCAGGGTTCGCACGCAACCAGCTGATACACTGCTTCACGATACGGTTGGATTGGCGCATCTCTTCCATGCGCACCAGATAACGATCGTAACAATCCCCATTCACACCGACCGGGATATCGAACGCCATGCGCTCATACACTTCGTAGGGCTGTTTCTTGCGCAAATCCCACTCAACGCCAGAGCCACGCAACATGGGACCCGTACAACCCAACTGCAATGCGCGCTCAGGCGAAAGCACACCCACGCCCACCGTACGCTGCTTCCAAATGCGGTTATCGGTCAGCAAGGACTCATATTCATCCAGGTAACCTGGAAAGCGGTTGGTAAAGTCTTCCAGAAAATCCAGCAAGGAACCCTGCCGCGACTCATTCAACTGCCGCACATCCTCAGCGGATTTAAAGCGATTGACTTCGTATTGCGGCATACGGTCGGGTAAATCACGATACACCCCACCCGGCCGGTAATAAGCCGCATGCATGCGCGCGCCAGAAATCGCCTCATACACATCCAGCAGATCTTCCCGCTCGCGGAAGGTGTACAACACCATGGCCATGGCGCCAATGTCCAGCGCATGCGTGCCGATGTTGAGCAGGTGGTTCAAGATGCGCGTCACCTCGTCCATCATCACGCGAATGTATTGCGCGCGCAGCGGCACTTCCAGACCAATCAGCCGCTCAATCGCCATGCAATATGCATGCTCGTTACACATCATCGACACATAATCCAGCCTGTCCATATAGGGCACAGATTGGATCCATGTGCGCGTCTCAGCCAGCTTTTCAGTGCCACGATGCAACAAGCCAATATGCGGATCAGCACGCACAACCACTTCGCCATCCAGCTCCAACACCAGACGCAGCACGCCATGCGCAGCAGGATGTTGAGGACCAAAGTTAATCGTGTAGTTTTTGATTTCAGCCATGATCAACACCTCTGGCGTAAAGATCTTCACGCACAATGCGTGGCGTGACTTCGCGCGGTTCTATTGTCACCGGCTGATAAACCACCCGTTTTTGCTCGGCGTCATAACGCATTTCAACATGGCCCGAGATCGGAAAATCCTTGCGGAAAGGATGGCCAACAAAGCCATAATCTGTCAGGATGCGGCGCAAGTCATTGTGCCCATCAAACAAGATGCCAAAGAGGTCAAACGCCTCCCGCTCATACCAGTTAGCTGACGCCCACACATCCGCCACAGAAGCCACCACCGGGAAGCTTGCATCGGACGCATAAACCCTGACCCGCAAGCGCCAGTTATGCAAGAGAGAACTCAAATGGACGGTAACCGCAAAACGCCTCTCTTCACGGCCGACAAATTCAGAATAATCAATACCACTCAAATCAATCAATTGCTCAAAACTCAACTCCGGTTGACCACGCAACTGACGCATCACCGCATGATAGTCACCCACACCAACCTCAAGCGTAAGTTCATTGAAAGCATGAGTTAAACCGAGAATACGGCCTGCCAAATGATGATTCAGCAGCGATTGCAAGCGTGTCAATGTCTGGTTCATACGTACGTCAGGTCCACAGTCAATTGAAGTTAGCGCGCAATCGTATTCGTACGCTTGATTTTGTTTTGCAACTGAATAATGCCGTAGAGCAAGGCTTCGGCCGTCGGGGGGCAGCCCGGAACATAGATATCAACCGGCACGATGCGATCACACCCACGCACAACAGAATAGGAGTAGTGATAATAACCACCACCATTCGCGCACGACCCCATGGAAATCACCCAACGCGGCTCAGCCATTTGGTCATAAACCTTGCGCAGGGCAGGCGCCATTTTATTGGTGAGCGTGCCAGCGACAATCATGACATCCGACTGACGGGGACTGGGACGAAAAACAATACCAAAACGATCCAGATCGTAGCGCGAACACCCTGCATGAATCATCTCAACCGCACAACAAGCCAAACCAAAACTCATCGGCCACATCGAACCCGTGCGCGCCCAGTTGATCAGCTTATCGAGTGACGCGGTAACAAAACCCTCTTGCAGAACACCTTCAATGCTCATGGCGGTAACCTACTCCCAGTCCAGTGCGCCCTTGGCCCACGCATAAACATAGCCAATGACAAGAATGCCAAGAAAAACGAGCATTTCAATAAACCCGAAAAGCCTCACCGCTTCGGCATTCACAATCTCCTTAAAGATAGACGCCCACGGAAAAAGAAAAGCAATTTCCAAGTCAAACAAAATAAAGAGAATCGCAATGAGGTAATAGCGCACGTCAAATTTCATGCGCGCATCCTCAAAGGGAGCAAAGCCACACTCGAAAGGAGAGAGTTTTTCAGCATCCGGCCGATTAGGGGCAATCAGCCAACCAAACAAAATGGGAGCACAGCCAAAAGCCAAGCCCACCAGAATAAAAATCAAGACAGGGAAATAATTTTCAAGCATGTCAGGAGGATACAGTACAGGAAGTACAGGGAGAGGGGAGGCAAAAGCGCCTGGCGGCAATAATCCACCACATCAACCACAGCGCCACTAACCAACCAAAAAAAATAACCATTCCTGGTCATCTCTGAAAAACTTCATCATAAATCACCATAAACATGGTGCCGACGGCGAGACTCGAACTCGCACAGCTTTCGCCACTACCCCCTCAAGATAGCGTGTCTACCAATTTCACCACGTCGGCTCGATACCTAGAAAAGCACTTAAAAAACTTACTCAAAACCCAGACCAAAATTATAGCGCAACCGATTCATCAACTCATGCATCGCAGCAAAAAATGTTACAGATATTCACTCAACTCAGCATGAAATTCACAACGCGATTCAACGCGGAATGTCATTCACCTTTGAAGCAGGCGAAACCGGCACAGGCACACCTGGCTGGCTTGCTGCATCAGGTGGCGAAGTTACAGCGGGCGCAGTGGGTGCAGCGGATGACGGACCAGGCACAGTCTTGTTCACTGCACTATCCATAACACTGCGCGAGACCTTGGGTTGGGAAGTGGCGAGATACGCTAGCGCCAAACTGGTACAAAAGAAGGTTGTAGCCAATACGCCAGTTGCCCTGGACATGAAGTTTGCCGATCCGGTTGCACCAAACAAGCTCCCTGACGACCCACCCCCAAAAGCTGCCCCCATATCCGCACCCTTACCATGCTGAAGGAGCACAAGACCAATCACCCCCAAACCGGCCAGCACATGAATAACCAAAACGATAACCTGCATCAAACCCATATCAACTACCCCCAAATAAACCTATTAACAACCTTCCAAAAACTTCGCAAAAAACCACAAGCAAATCAAGCGCATGCCGCCGCAGAAATCGCTAAAAATTCATTCGCAACCAATGACGCGCCACCAATCAGGCCACCATCAATATCTGACTGGGCAAAAATCTCAGCAGCATTACCTGCCTTGACACTGCCACCATACAAAATCCGCAGACCTCTTGCCAGCCCGGCGTCTTGATGTGCAAAATACTCACGGATGGCAGCGTGCACAGCTTGCGCTTGTTCGGGCGCCGCCGTTTTACCAGTACCGATCGCCCACACCGGCTCATAAGCAATAATGGCTTTTGCAAACGCAGCCGTACCGCACTTCGCCACCACTACCTCTAACTGCCGCTGAATGACTAACTGCGTGACACCGGATTCCCGTTCAGCCAAACTTTCACCCACGCACAAAACGGGTGTCAGGCCAACCGCGTGCGCTGCTAAAAATTTAGCCGCAACCACTTCATCGGTATCACCAAAAAATGAACGTCGCTCTGAATGACCCACCAAGACATAGCGGCAGCTGAAATCAACCAGCATGCTGCCGCTCACTTCGCCGGTCCAAGCACCTTGCGCATGCTCCGAAACATCCTGTGCACCCCAGCCGATCGCGCTGCCTTCGAGCAACTGATTCGCCTGAGCAAGATAAGGATAAGGCACACACACGGCAAGCTCAACAGGCTGATTAGCAATTTGTTTATCCGCACCCATGCGAATAGCATCTAATAAAGCAGCATTGACAGCCAAGCTGCCATGCATCTTCCAGTTACCGACGACTAATTTTTGACGCATGGAAGCCCGAAGCCCAAAATAAACGCATTGCGTGAAGTGGCAAATTATAAAGCGCACCCACGGATAATGCCAGACGCGACTTCGTTGGCCGACAAAAAGCCAGTGCTCAAAAAATGGCGAAATGAGGAATTTTTAATGGGAAACGATTCATCCCAAAGCATTTCCCACCAGCAGGTGATCAATACTGCCCCACAGCATCCTCTTCGGGATACGCATAGAAAACGAAGAATAATTAAGCACTCGCAAGTACTTCGGACTAACTTCGATAACAACAAAAATGAATAAAAAAACTAGCGGCAGCGCATTGCCATACCGCTCGCAAAAACCATTGCAAATTAACCAAACCGCCCGGTAATATAATCTTCTGTCTGTTTTTTCTGCGGCTTGATGAAAATCTGATCGGTCACCCCAAACTCGATCAACTCGCCCAAATACATATAGGCGGTGTAATCCGACATGCGCGCAGCTTGTTGCATATTGTGGGTAACAATAACGATAGTGAACTCATCCTTGAGTTCAGTAACCAGTTCTTCAATGCGCATCGTCGAAATCGGATCAAGCGCCGAGGTCGGTTCATCAAGCAGCAAGACTTCAGGTTTTACGGCAATCGCACGCGCAATGCACAAACGCTGCTGCTGGCCGCCCGACAGACTCATCCCGCTCTGATTGAGAGTATCTTTTACCTCCCCCCACAGCGCCGCTTTTTTCAATGCCCACTCAACCCGCTCGTCCATTTCAGCTCGCGACAGCTTTTCCTGCAATTTCACGCCAAAGGCAATATTGTCATAAATCGACATGGGGAAAGGCGTTGGCTTCTGGAAGACCATCCCTACCCGGGAGCGCAAGTAATTGATGTCAATGCCCTTATCAAGGATATTTGTCTTATCCAGTAGCAAAGTACCTTCTGCACGCTGATCCGGATAAAGGTCGTACATGCGGTTCATCGTCCGCAACAGTGTTGATTTACCACAACCAGATGGCCCGATAAAGGCGGTTACTTTGGTGCGATAGACATCAAGATTGATATTCTTTAAGGCATGATACTTGCCGTAATAGAAATTAAAGTCTCTTACGGTGATCTGTGGCGTCATAGCTTCAGCAGTCTGAGTGTCATTCAACATGATTTCGTTCACGTCCAGAGGTTTATTCAATTAAATTCACCCAAGATCAATTCTTGTGTTTTTGGCGGAAAAAGACCCGCGCCAGAATATTAAGGCTTAGCACACCGAGCGTAATCAGAAAAACACCCGCCCACGCCATCCGCTGCCAATCCTCAAATGGACTCATGGCAAATTTGAAGATAGTCACCGGCAAAGTGGCCATGGGCTTGTTAAGGTCAAGCGTCCAGAACTGGTTAGACAAGGAAGTAAATAGCAGTGGCGCAGTCTCGCCAGAAACCCTGGCAACCGCAAGCAAAATACCCGTCATGATCCCCGCAACCGATGCCCGCAGCGTAACTTTGGTAATCACTTTCCACTTTGGGGTACCCAAGGCATACACTGCCTCCCGCAAATTATTGGGAACCAGCACCAACATGTTTTCCGTTGTGCGGATGACAACTGGAATAACCAATAATGCCAACGCAAAAATACCTGCCAAAGCTGAAAAATGACCCACTCTCGCCACAAACACCGCATACACAAAAAGACCAATCACAATTGACGGTGCTGACAAAAGAATATCGTTAATGAACAATGTACTACGGCCAAGCCAAGTATAACGTCCATACTCAGCCAAATAGACACCAGCGAGAACACCGAAAGGAGTACCGATCAGCGTAGCCAAACCTACATGAATAAAACTCCCCACGATGGCATTGAGCAACCCGCCTTCACTGCCTGGAGGGGGTGTCATCTTGGTAAAAAGATCCAGATTAAGCCCCCCCAAACCCAGCTTAAAGACGCTCAACAATATCCAGAAAAGCCAAAAAAGACCAAAGGCGACCGCAATCATCGACATGGACAAGGCGAAATAATTGATCAGCTTGCGTTTAAATCTGATATCCATGACGAATCAGCTTTCCTTGCCCTGCTGTTTATTGAGCTTGAGCAACAACAGCTTGGAAAATACCAACACAATAAAGGTAATCAGAAACAAGATCAGCCCCAGTTCTATCAATGCGGCCGTATGAGTCGGCGACGCAGCCTCGCTGAATTCATTAGCCAGCGCGGAAGCAATCGAGTTGCCCGCCGCATAAAGCGAAGACGTATCCAACTGGGCAGAGTTACCAATCACGAAGGTGACTGCCATAGTCTCACCCAATGCCCGCCCCAAGCCAAGCATGATGCCGCCAATAACACCCGCACGGGTATAAGGCAACACAACCTTCCAGACAACCTCCCATGTCGTCGCACCCACTGCATAGGCCGACTCTTTAAGGATACCTGGCGTCACTTCAAAGACATCGCGCATCACTGACGCGATGAAAGGAATGATCATGATAGACAAAATCACCCCTGCGCTGAGCAGACCAATCCCCATAGGCGGGCCTTGAAACAGCCGACCTAGCAAAGGAATATGACCTAATGTATTACTCAGAAATGGCTGAATGTATTGACCAAACAATGGCGCAAAAATCAGCAAACCCCACATGCCATAAACAATACTTGGAATACCGGCCAGCAACTCTATAGCGATACCCAACGGACGCCGCAGCCATAAAGGCGACAATTCAGTCAGAAAGATAGCAATGCCAAAACTCACAGGCACTGCAATAATCAAGGCGATCAGCGATGTCACTAATGTGCCATAAATGGGCACCACCGCACCAAATTCATCCATGGGCGGATTCCACTCGCGACTCGCCAGAAAAGAGAAACCAAACTTTTGCAACGATGGCATCGCGCCATAGATCAAGGCAACAATAATCCCCAACAACATCACCAAGGTCAGCACAGCAGACAAGCGCGTTAAATTAAGGAAAATCATATCACCCAGACCCGCACTCCGCTTTGCACTATTGACCATGATTCCTTATCAACTCTATTAAATACTCAAAATCCGCACTAAAAGCCTGCGTCAGCAAAATGCTGACGCAGGCTTTTAATGACAGAAGCATATGTTACTTATAAATCGACGCGCCAGAAGCATCCTTGATGGAATTTTTCCATGTTGTGCGGATCAACTTGGTCAAACTGTCAGGCAAGGGAACATAATCAAGACCGGCGGCCATCCCATCGCCATTCTTGTACGCCCAGTCAAAGAATTTAAGCACTTCAGCCGCCTGCGCAGGCTTATCCTGCGTTTTGTGCATCAAGATAAACGTAGCACCCGTGATAGGCCAAGCATCCTTACCCGGTTCATTGGTGAGGATTTCATAAAATGCGGCCTTGGTCCAGTCCGCATTGGCAGCAGCAGCTTTAAAGGTTTTTTCATCAGGCAAGGGGTAATGGCCTTCTGCATTTTGCAACAGGGTGTAGGTCATTTTGTTCTGCTTGGAATAGGCATATTCAACATAGCCAATTGCACCAGGAATGCGCTGAACGAATGCTGAAACCCCTTCATTACCCTTACCACCCAAGCCTAACGGCCACTGCACCGCAGTACCCTCACCGACCTTTTGCTTCCACTCGGGGCTCACTTTAGATAAATAGTTGGTAAAAATGAAGGTCGTACCTGAACCATCCGCGCGACGCACAACGGCGATCGCTTGATCAGGCAGGGAGAGCTTTGGGTTCAACGCGACGATGGCAGCATCATTCCATTTGGTAATTTTTCCCAAATAAATATCCGCCAGCACGGTTGGCGTCAGGCGCATTTCACCTGGCTTGACACCAGCGATATTAACCACCAAGACATTACCACCGATCACCGCCGGAAACTGGACCAAACCATCCTTTTCCAAGACATCTGGTTTCAACGGCATATCTGAGGCACCAAAATCCACCGTCTTGGCTGTGATTTGCTTGATACCACCGCCTGAGCCAATCGACTGATAGTTGATCTTTGCCCCAGTGGCCTTGAAATAAGCTTCAGCCCACTTGCCATAAATAGGCGCAGGAAAAGTCGCACCAGCGCCAGTAATTTCAACTGCCTGCGCCTGGGTAAAGCCAATAAAACAAGTTGCCGAAACTACCGGCACCATTGCAAACTGCTTAATTTTCTTGAACATCATAAGACTGACCTCGATAGATAGAGTTAAGAAAGACTTGCCTACAGTTCCATTTTGACAAAAAACATCAAACGAAGACCAAGAACGGATCACCATCTTAATCCACCAATATGACAGAACCGTGACATTCAAGAGCACAAAGAATACCCGCACTACATTTGTACTTCAATGTGGATTGACACTGCGCAGAACAAAAATTTAGGCAAAAAAAATCCGCAACCCCTTGTTACTGCTGGTATTTGCGGATTTTCTGAATACTTAAAACAGGTTGCTGGTGCCGGGAGGGGGACTCGAACCCCCACACCTTGCGGCGGCGGATTTTGAGTCCGCTGCGTCTACCAATTCCGCCATCCCGGCTAGGAGTTAGCACGCCATACTACGTGTGCTTGCAGAGGCCAGCATTATGCCTCAAAGTCTCGAAATCATCAATGGCTGGAGTCTCTATTTGCATAAAATTTCCCTTTATCAAACAAAATCAACCAACCCATCGCTGGAATAAACACTTAAACAATCAATGGCACAATCAACAAAGCCACAATATTGATGATTTTGATCAAAGGATTGATGGCCGGGCCTGCCGTATCCTTATACGGATCACCTACTGTATCTCCGGTCACTGCCGCCTTGTGTGCTTCTGAGCCTTTACCGCCATAATGACCATCTTCTATATATTTTTTTGCGTTGTCCCAAGCCCCGCCCCCTGTGGTCATGGAAATTGCAACAAAAATTCCCGTCACTATTGTCCCCATAAGAACCCCGCCCAGCGCCCGCACGCCAGCGCCTGGCCCCATGATCGCGTTCATGCCAAAAGCGGTGACCACAGGAACGACAACGGGGAGGAGTGAAGGAACCATCATCTCCTTGATCGCTGCTTTGGTGAGCATATCAACGCAAGTGCCATATTCTGGCTTAGCTTTGCCTTCCATGATGCCCTTGATATCACGGAACTGGCGGCGCACTTCAACCACCACCGCACCTGCGGAGCGGCCAACAGCCTCCATGGCCATCGCACCAAAGAGATAAGGGATCAAACCACCAATAAATAAACCAATGATGACCGCTGGATCCGACAGGTCAAATACAAAGTGCTTGCCTGTTGCCTCTATCCCGTGCGTAAAGTCTGCAAACAGCACTAACGACGCCAAGCCGGCAGAGCCGATGGCATAGCCTTTAGTAACTGCTTTGGTTGTATTGCCTACAGCATCCAGAGGGTCTGTAATGCCGCGTACGGAGTCAGGCAGGTTAGCCATTTCCGCGATGCCACCGGCGTTATCCGTAATCGGCCCATAAGCGTCAAGCGCAACCACAATTCCTGCCATGGAGAGCATGGATACGGCCGCAATTGCAATGCCATACAGGCCTGCCAGGGCATAAGAGGACCCAATCGCTGCGCAAACAGACAATACCGGCCAAGCGGTTGACTTCATTGACACACCCAGACCGGCAATGATGTTTGTGCCATGCCCTGTGGTTGAGGCTTCGGCAATATGGCGAACAGGCTTGAAGTCTGTACCGGTGTAATACTCGGTGATATACACCATCAGTCCGGTAAGTACCAAACCAACCACGGCAGCTCCATAAATACGCATCTGCGAACCACCGCTAATGCCGAGCAGCGCATCCAGCAGATGATCATCAATCAACCAGGTGGTTAAAGGATAAAAGGCAATCAGGGCCATTACGCCCGAAACCAGCAAACCCTTGTAAAGGGCATTCATGATTTTTGCGCCAGGAGATGTTTTCACAAACATCGCTCCCACTATCGAAGCAATAATGGAAAAGCCGCCAAGCACCAAAGGATATGAAATAGCCGCTTCGGCTGTTAAGTCAGATGACTTGAACAGCAAGGCGCTCAACAACATAGTCGCCACGATTGTGACGGCATAGGTCTCAAATAAGTCCGCTGCCATGCCTGCACAATCACCGACGTTATCCCCGACATTATCAGCAATGACAGCCGGGTTGCGTGGATCGTCTTCAGGAATTCCGGCTTCAACTTTACCCACCAAGTCCGCGCCAACATCCGCGCCTTTGGTGAAAATTCCGCCGCCTAAGCGGGCAAAAATAGAAATCAAGGAAGAGCCAAAACCCAAGCCTACGAGCGGATGAACAACGCTTTCCAGCGTTGCGCCCGTACCACCCAGATACTTGAGAAAAACGTAATACCCTGTCACACCCAAGAGACCTAAACCAACGACCAGCATACCGGTGATCGCCCCGCCACGAAAGGCAACATTTAATGCTTCATTTAATCCAGTGCGGGCGGCTTCTGCCGTTCTTACATTAGCCCGGACGGAAACATTCATGCCAATGTAACCTGCAGCGCCAGACAACATGGCACCCAGGATAAAACCTGCGGCTGTTTGCCACCCAAGCGTGAAGAAAATAACCAGGGAGAGCACGATGCCAACGATACCAATGCTGGTGTACTGTCGATTCAGGTAGGCTTGAGCGCCCTCTTGAATGGCTGCGGCAATTTCACGCATTCGCTCGTTACCGGCAGGTTGCGCCAGTATCCATCGGCTTGAGATGCCGCCATAAATAATGGCCACTATTGAACAGATCAACGCAAACATTAATCCTGACGACATACTCTCTCTCCTTTGCTCATTACATCACAGTGAAAAACTCTCCAGCTTTTTAGCCACGCTATTATTTTTCAAGCTGACATACTCCGGCAGACCATCCTTAAACGGGGGGGGGGCTTCACCCGCAATTAAAGGTGCAAGATAAGCCCTTGCTGCGGCGGTAATGCCAAAACCGTCAGGAGTAATGAACTCCGGCGGCATTTTTCGCTCAACATTCGCCACCTGAGCTAACGGCACTTCAATAATGTCCCACCGATAGGGCTTGTCTGCTAGCCGACGAATGGCGGGCATTACCGCGTTTTTCCCTGCCAGCGCCATTTCCACTGCCGCTTTACCTACGGCATAGGCTTGGTCAACATCGGTTTTTGAGGCAATATGCCGTGCCGCGCGCTGCAAATAATCCGCAACCGCCCAGTGAAACTTATAACCCAGCTTATCTTTAACCAGCTGCGCAATCTGCGGCCCGATGCCGCCTAACTGCGCGTGACCAAAGGCATCTGTCGTACCGGCACCGGCCATCAACTTGCCATCGGGACCACATAAGCCTTCAGAGACGGCAATCGCGCAATAGCCGTAGCGATCCACATTCTCCTTGATCCTGGTCAGGAACTTGGCCTCGTCGAATTTAACTTCCGGCAGTAACAGCAAGTGCGGTGCCTCGCCCTCATTGCGTGCAGCAAGCGCACACGCGGCAGTAATCCAACCGGCATGGCGTCCCATGACCTCAAAAACGAATACCTTGGTTGATGTTCTCGCCATGGAGGCGACATCCAGCCCGGCTTCACGCATCGAGGTCGCCACATATTTCGCCACCGAGCCAAAGCCTGGGCAGGTATCCGTCAGGGGCAAATCATTATCCACGGTTTTAGGGATATGAATTGCCTGCAAGGGATAGCCAAGGTTTGCTGACAGCTGCGAGACCTTAAGGCAGGTGTCAGCCGAATCCCCACCACCGTTGTAAAAAAAGTAGCCAATATCGTGGGCTCGGAAGACTTCAATCAAGCGCTCGAATTCGCGGCGGCTTTGCTCAAGGCTTTTGAGCTTGTAGCGACATGAACCAAATGCCCCGCCGGGCGTATGGCGCAGGCTCGCGATGTCTTCTGCAGACTCCAGCGATGTGTCAATCAAGTCTTCGGTCAGCGCGCCGATAATGCCATCCCTGCCCGCCAATACCTTGCCAATTCGATCAGGATGCGCACGTGCCGTTTCAATGACACCGCAAGCGGATGTGTTGATGACCGCTGTCACCCCCCCTGATTGAGCATAAAAAGCGTTTTTAATCATCATGTCAAAACACTCACTTAAAAATTAATGCCAAAAGATTCAAACCAGAACGCTGAGCAATTTCTCGGTAATGCTATTGACCGGACCCATGCCATCCACATGCACATATTTAGGCGCATTAGCACCCCCTTGTGCCGCCCAAGCCTGATAATAATTCACCAAAGGCAGGGTTTGCGCACGGTAAACCTCCAGACGCTTTTTCACTGTTTCTTCGCGATCATCGTCACGCTGAATCAAAGGCTCCCCCGTGATGTCATCTTCACCTTCAACTTTTGGTGGATTAAACACTACGTGATAGGTACGCCCAGAACCCGGATGGACACGACGTCCGCCCATCCGCATCACGATTTCACTATCCGGCACGTCAATTTCAACCACATAATCAATGGCTACACCCTCAGCTTTCATGGCTTCCGCCTGCGGTATGGTGCGCGGGAAACCATCGAGCAAATAACCATTCGCACAATCTGCTTCTTTTAGGCGCTCCTTGACCAAGCCGATAATAATGTCGTCAGACACTAAACCGCCCGCATCCATGATTTTTTTAGCTTCCTGCCCCAAGGGCGTACCCGCCTTGACCGCAGCCCGGAGCATGTCGCCCGTGGAAATTTGGGCGATATTGAATTTTTTTGTAATAGTTGCCGCTTGGGTACCCTTACCTGCACCAGGTGGTCCCAGAAGAATCAAACGCATAGCTAGTCAAACTCCGAGTCGATGGTTAAAGCAATTAGAAACTTTTTTAATTTTTTGTTCGAGTGAAGATACCGTCAATTGGCAGGCAGGTCAAACTGACCGAAGAGTTGCCGGACACGGGTTAAATCTTCTTCTGTATCCACGCCCGGCGCAGGCGCTTCCCCACAATCCAGCACACGAATAACAAACCCATGGGCCAACGCACGTAGTTGTTCCAGAGACTCCCACTGTTCGATTGGCGCTATTGATAATTGGCTGTATTGCCGCAAAAAACCCGTGCGATAAGCATACAAACCAATATGCCGTCGAGCGATAAAGCCTTCTGGTAGCGCTGTCCGCACTTCGTTCGTCGCAAAAAAGTCTCGCGGCCACGGAATCGGCGCACGGGAAAAATACAGGGCGCGACCGACCGCATCCACGACGACTTTAACGACGTTCGGATTCAAAAACTCTGGCAGGTCAGTCAGCGGATGCGCCGCTGTAGCGATCGCTGCTTGGGCATCTTCAGCCAAAGCGCTGGCTATTTGCCTGATCAAATTTGGATCAATCAAGGGTTCATCCCCTTGGACATTAACCACAATATCTTCATCCGCCCAACCGAGAAGCGCTGCCACTTCGGCCAGCCGGTCAGTTCCTGAGGCGTGATCAGCTTGTGTCATCAAGGCGTTAAAACCGTGCGCAGCGGCGGCAGCCATCACCCGCTCATCATCCGTAGCAATCCATATTTCATCCGCACCACTCTGCGCACCAGCTTCTGCCACGCGAATGACCATGGGTTTACCGGCAATATCGGCCAAAGGCTTGCCAGGCAAACGTGAAGACGCCCAGCGGGCAGGAATGACGACACGAAAACGCATCAGCGTTCTTCAGCGCCCAGTTTGCGTGCCGATTCTTCCAGCATCACGGGAATATCATCCCTGACAGGGAACGCCAATTTGCACGCAGGGCAAACCAGCTCCATGGCCGCCTTGCGATAATCCAGCGCCCCTTTGCAGTTTGGACAAACAAGTATTTCAAGCAGACGATAGTCCATTGATTTTCTCCAGAATAAAAGCCGCCAGATCCGGGCTAAGGTTTGCTGTAACAGGCAAGACCCATACAGGCAAAGGCATTTTGAGTGCCGCTAATTTTACGGCATCCTTCTCTGTGGTCAGAATCGCACCGCCCGTGAAATTCAAATCTTTTGGTTGATAATCATGGTGATCAGCCAATGGATGCGCCTCAAACGACAACCCCAAGGCAGTTAAGTGATCAAAAAAGCGCTGCGGCGAGCCTATCCCGGCAACCGCATGCAGTCGCTGCCCGAAAAAATCCGCCGCATCACGTGAGATGTGCGGTTGATCCAGGCAGTAAAAGGTCTGTCCAGTCAACGCCATAGCAAACCTCGCGCCGCAAAAAGTCGGCGCTGGCGAGACGGCTGTGTTATTCAAAACAATCGCATCGACGTGCCGCAACCGGGACAGCGGCTCGCGCAAGGGGCCTGCCGGCAACTGCCAGCCATTCATCACACCGCGATGATCAAACACGGCAATGTCCACATCCCGTCCCAGTCGATAATGCTGCAGCCCATCATCTGACAAAATCACGTCACACGCAGGATAGCGTGACAACAAAGCACGCCCGGCAGCAACGCGGTCACGGCAAACAAATACCGGGCATTGACTACGCCTCGCTAAAAGCAATGGCTCATCACCGACAGCGTGAGGATCACTAGTCGGCAACACTTCCAATGCCGTCAAGGGCTTATCCTTATTTTTAGCGCCCACGCGTTGCGCACCTGGGCTAGCCGCATCATGACGGCCGCGATAACCGCGACTAATAATCCCCGGCTGCATGCCGTGTGCCCGAAGGGCGTTTGCCAAATACAAGATCAACGGTGTTTTACCCGTACCGCCAACCGTTAAATTGCCAATGACCACAACCGGCACAGGCAAGCGCTGAACTTGCAGCACGCCCAGTCTATACAGCAGCAAACGCAACCAGACAAGCCCCGCAAAACAGAGCGAGACTGGGTAAAGAAGACTCGCTAAGAGACCCCGGCGACGCCAAAAAACAGCGCCGCCGACTGCATCAATGTTGCGCTTGTTGTGTGGCAAAGGAAATTTGCGAGAGTCCGGCGGCTTGCGCCGCTTGCATCACATCAATTACCTTTTGATGTGTCGCTTTGGCATCGGCATTAATAATCACGACAGGCGGTTGGCCCGTCGCCTTACTTGCTGAATTTGCCTGCTGCAAGGCATCCTGAATGGCCGCTACATCCTGACCGGCCACCGGAACCTTATTCACCGAGATCTCGCCTGCTGCCGTAATAGTCACATTGATTTCTACTGGCTGCGTCTTATTCTCTGGTGCTTCGGCTGTCGGCAAATTAATTTCCAAACCGGCTAATTTGGAATAAGTGGTCGTGGTCATGACGAAAATCAAAATCACCAACAACACGTCAATCAAGGGAATGAGATTGATCTCCAAAGCCTCGCGCTGGCGATTACGCTGAAAGTTCATAGTTGGCTTTTACCCTTCAGGAGCGATCACCGTGAAGCATTTCCACGAGCTTGAGGGATTCTTGTTCCATGTCAACCAGAAAGCTATCCACCAGCGCCCGAAAATGGCGGTAAGCAATCATGCTAGGGATCGCAACAACCAAGCCAAATCCGGTGTTATAAAGGGCAACCGAAATGCCATGAGCCAGCGTCTGGGGGCTATTGCCAGAAGCTGAAGATGCCCCAAAAATTTCTATCATCCCGACCACAGTGCCAAACAATCCCATCAAGGGCGCAACCGTGGCAATCGTACCCAGGGTCGTCAAATAACGCTCAAGATCATGAGCCACGGCGCGCCCCGACTCTTCAATCGACTCCTTCATGACTTCGCGTGAGCTATTTGCATTACGAAGACCTGCTGCCAATACCCGGCCGAGCGGGGAATTATTTTCCAGCTTTGCAATCAACGCATCGCCCACGCCATGCTGTTTAAACTCCGCCACAGCGCCCTGTACGACACCCGCAGGTAAAATCTTATGCCGCCGCAGCGCGGTTGTCCGCTCGATAATCAATGCAACCGCGATCACGGATGCCAATAACAAAGGCCATATAGGCCAACCAGCGGCTTGAATAATTGCAAACACGTCACAAAGCTCCTAGTCATCAGCGAAGCTGGCACTTTATCCGGAAGCATTGTTTTCAGCAACTTGCCAGTCCCTCTTACACACGCTATCCGTTCAATCATGCGCTGTGCAGTTATCCCCAAAATCTGTGGATAACCAAGTGGACAAGTAAAAGGATCAACGCTAACCCCGCCTGATTACATGACTTTTTTTTATGCATTAAATTTAGACAACCCTCACCAAGAAGCGACTAAGCAGTGCGTTCAGGGCAAAAAAGCGCACTCTCCTCGGCTCCAATGCCCCTCTTGTTTACACCTCACCGCGCAAATCATTTCAGCTAACATCCCTGAATCGAACTCATATTCAGTCCATCCCCTATTACGCCATGATGCCAACGACATCCGTCCTCAGCATTAGCGAACTTAACCGGCTAACGCGTCAAACCCTGGAACAAGCATTCCCGCTGCTTTGGGTGACAGGAGAAATTTCCAACCTCACTCGTGCCGCATCCGGCCATGTTTATTTCACCCTCAAGGACAGTAACGCCCAGGCACGCTGCGTGATGTTTCGTACCCGCGCGCAAATCGTCCCATGGCGCCTTGAAAATGGTCAGCAAGTTGAAGCACGCACCCTGGTCTCGTTTTATGAGCCCCGGGGAGACTTTCAATTAAATATTGAAAGCCTGCGCCGTGCAGGGCTAGGAGGCTTATTTGAAGAATTCGTCCGTTTAAAGAATATGCTTGAGCTGGCAGGCTTATTTGCACCAGAACGCAAACAAGCCCTACCGCAACTTCCACGCCGCATCGGCATTATCAGCTCACCCAAAGCGGCAGCATTACAAGACGTATTGACCACACTCAACCGCCGCTCACCCCATGTACCCATTGTGCTCTACCCCACCCTGGTCCAAGGGGAGAATGCCGCACAAAACATTGCGAATGCCATTGCGCTCGCTAACCAGCGTCAAGAATGTGATCTTTTGCTGCTTGTTCGTGGCGGAGGCAGCATTGAAGACTTATGGGCATTTAACGAATCAACTGTCGCTTATGCCATTGCAGAGAGCGCATTACCCATTATCAGTGGTGTAGGCCATGAGACCGACACCACCATCGCTGACTTTGTCGCAGACTTACGCGCCCCAACACCCACTGCAGCAGCAGAACTGGCAACACAACATTGGCATGCCATGCACCAGCGACTTACCAACCTGCAGCAAAAAATAGCGCGCATCATGCAGCACAGGCTTACAAACGACCAACAACGCCTTGACAATATCGCCCTGCGCCTCACTCATCCCCGTCATACCTTGCGGCAGCAACAAGAGCGAATCACGCACCTTATCGCCCACCTCAAAACCTCATTCACGCACTATCTACAACACCGACAACACCGCATAAATCAAGTCGCTATTCAGCTGGATCACTTCTTGCCAAAAACCGATAACCACAGAAGTTTGCTTACCTTTTTAGCCCAACGCTTAAAGAATACAAACAAGCATTTTTACGAACAAAAACATCAATCGTTATTGCAATTTGCATCCTCCTTGAAACATCTGAATCCTCAAAACACGCTTGCGCGCGGCTTTGCGATTGTTCGCGATGAAAAAGGAATTGTCATCAGCAAGATAGAAGAAACAAAAGCCAGGCGACCTATTGCTATCGAATTCTCAAATGGCCAAATCACAGCCACAGTGCTTGAAATTCAACCTATTGATATAAAAAATTAAAGCAGGGTAATTTCCTTTGAGATATGGAATGGATTCCACTCTCCACCGGAACGGGCTTAAAGAATAGCAATAGCGCAAAACATCGAAGGATTTTCACCACCAACCCATCTTGAAAACTGATTTTAGGATTGATTTTAGTCTTGCATATCTATTCAGAGTCTTTTATAATTCTGGCTCTTTCATGCTTTCACCCCATTAAATAATTTATCCACTATGGCTAATACAGCTCAAGCTCGCAAACGCGCACGTCAATCTGCTAACCAACGTCTGCACAACATGGATCAACGCTCGTCTTTGCGTACTGCGATTAAAAAAGTCCGCAAAGCGATTATTGCTGGCGATAAGGCCGCTGCCCAGACTGTTTTCGCTGCTTCGCAAAAAATTATTGACTCGATTGCCGATAAAAAAATTATTCATAAAAACTTGGCCGCTCGTCAAAAAAGTCGTTTATCCGCTGCAATCAAAGCGCTCTGATCTGCCGCCTTCTTCTGTAGCCCCCCCAAAAAAAGCTGCCATCAGGCAGCTTTTTTATTGGCTTTTCCCGAACGATCCGCTTTCTCGGCTTGATCCGCAGGTTCAGTTCGAGTTCGCGGATCGGGCTGTCGCCCTCTGCTTGCTTGAGTACGGCAATGATCTGGCTGCCTGAAAGGCGTGATGTCTTCATGTAAAACTTCCTCAGGCTATTGCGGAGAAAATTCTACTTCTAACTGCAGCTAATTTTTGTGGGGATTACCGTAGCACTTTCTATCCGCGTCTTGTCCATCAGCTCGCAGATTACGATCCACGCCTCCTCCCCGCACGCGGTCACCCTCACGCAGTTGCGCTTCACTTCGTTCACTGTGATCAACTTACGGCGGTACTTACACCCGCAGGAGCGCGCCCAGCATGGGGAAAAATAAAAAAATCCCTAAGATTCATAATCTTAGGGATTTTTATCTACCAAATCTGGTAGGCGCGATTGGACTCGAACCAACGACCCCCACCATGTCAAGGTGGTGCTCTAACCAGCTGAGCTACGCGCCTACTGAAGAGGCGATGATTCTACCCGAAAATTGCGAAGCGTCAAACAGTTTTAGCAAGTCTTGCAGCACAGATTCAATCAATGCAGATAAATTACAAAATAAATCAATTAGTTAAAAACCATATGGCGTCACCTGTGTTTGCTTCAAAATCGTCTCGCGCGCTAAGCGGGCGTGTTGGCGCAAAGTGTAGAGCATGTCAGCAAAAGCTAATGGCGTGCGAATATGACTCACGTCCGCTTCTATGTCATCGAGCTTTTTGAGCCATTCGTCGCGGGTATAGCGTTGCGGTGCAGCCTCGACTTCGCTCTCCAGGAACTTCAACTCGCCATAGCGCCGATAGATGCGTGAGCGAATCCGCCAGCCATACAAGCTCGGCGCAAAGCGAAACAAGGGGTAAAGCACGGCCAGGACAGGCACCAGCATGACCAGCAGACGATCAATCAAAATTGCCGCCCAAAAGGGTAAATAACGTTGCAAGAAAGGCTTTCCATTGGTGTAATAACGTACAGCTTCCGGCGCTATTGGAAATTCGCCATTACTGGCCTGGCGCGGAAATTCCCCCGCCTTTTGGAACACGCCAGGCTCGGCATGCACGCGGCTTGCCGCCTGCAGTAAAAGCCACAACACCGCAGGGTGCGTCACTTCGCGCGCCAGGAGCATTGCCGTTGTCGCCACCAGATGAGTATCACGCGGCGGAATATCCTGCACCAAATCAATCGCGCCACGAGGCAGCACCAGATGCTTCAAGTAGGCAAATCGACGCGTATAGGCTTCCGCTTGCTTGATATTCATCAGGTGCACGCCGGGGGTATACAGCAGCATCCACACCAACGCCGATTGGGTAGGTCCGACGACAAATACTGCATCAAGATCGCCTGCGGCTAACCTGGCCGCCACATCGAAGCCACCAGCCTCAACCAGCTTTGTGTTTTTGGCATTCAGGCCATTTGCCGCGAGCAATTCCATCGCCAAACGCTGCGTGCCGCTCCCAGCCTCACCGATAGCCACGCGCTTACCCTTGAGTTCAACAAGGCGCGTGCCAACTTGCGAACCATCCAAACTTTTATTTTGCTTGCCACTCTCTGGCTTGCCCTGGTGCAAACCGTCTTTCAAGGCACCTTGGCGATAAAAAATCCACATCGGCTCGTTATACAGCTCGCCCAAAGACACCAGGGTTTCTTCATCCGCCTTGGATAACGCCGTTCCCCCTTGAATAAAAGCGGCATCCACGCCCGAGCCGGGGTCGCGCAGACGCTGAAGATTTTCCGGTGAGCCTTTGGACGGCTGGGCGATCAGCCTCACGCCGTTTTTTGCTAATTCGTCCGCATACAGCGCACCAAAGCGCTGATACGCTCCGCCCTCACTGCCGGTGCTGATGACCACACTGCCAGGCGGTGCGGGCTTGATGAATTTCGCAGCCACCCAGAAAGCGGCTAACGCCAGCAAAAGGGAAGGCAGCACGACAAAAATCACATCGCGCCAGGACAGCAACTTGAGTTTTTCAGGCATACGCATACCGAACGGAGGTGTGCAGCAAGGCTGGACTAACGCTCATGGCAAGTAAATGCCACCCGCTGATGATGAAATACGCGAAAGGCAGCATAAAGACCCGCCCCCTCCCAGCCGCGAGGCGAGACACGGCTGGCTGTGCAAAGTCAGCGCAGGCGTCGCGGATTCCCGCCCCCCTCCCAGCTTCCCCCGCACGGGGGAGGAGACTGTCTGGCTCGCTGCGCGAGAGGCGTGACCCGGCATCAAATGGCGTTGTTTCACGCTAATAACAACGCATGGACGGCCGCTCGGGACGCGGGTATTTAGCGTGAAAAACAGAAACGGAGCCCCGTGTGATATCGAGATTGGAAGCCCCGCCTTGGGGCGGGGTGTGGGGTGGGGAGCGTTTATGCTTGCCCACGTTTTCATCCTCGCGGGTGGGCGTTGGCGACCATGCGCGTTAAAAAGGAATATCGTCCTCAAAATCATTAAAGCCGCTGCCGCCCGCATTGGGATTAGCGGGGGCACTGGCAGGCTTGGCCGCTGGCGCATCATACGAGGAACGCCCACCCTCGCGTGACGGCGCATCGCCCATGCCTTGACGGCTGCCAAGCATCTGCATGGTGTCTGCCACGATTTCTGTGGTGTACCTGTCCTGGCCGTCTTTATCTTGCCATTTGCGTGTTTTGAGCGAACCTTCGATATACACCTGCGAGCCTTTTTTGAGATATTGCCCGGCGATCTCGGCGAGTTTGCGGAAAAAAACCACACGATGCCATTCGGTGGCTTCTTTTTTCTCGCCGGAATTTTTATCTTTCCAGGTATCGGTAGTGGCCAGGGTGATATTCACCACCGCATCGCCATTGGGCATGTAGCGTGATTCAGGGTCTTTCCCCAGATTACCGACCAGAATCACCTTGTTGACTGATGCCATAAAAATCTCCTTCAAAAATAAGGCATTAAGTAAATATCGAGGTTATGCAATACAAGTGCGCTCTTATAGTGTTACTGAGGCAATCGGCTGCCTTGGCACGATGGGACGCATGCTAGCAGCAGCAGCCAGCCAAAGTGTGGTTACCCCTGCAGCAAAAACAAACACGCTTTGGGAACCAAGGTACTTGGCTAGCAAACCACCTATGGCACCACCCAAAAACAGACCCAGCGACTGGGTTGTGTTATAGACGCCAAGGGCAGCGCCCTTGGCGCGTGGTGGCGCAACGCGGGAAATCAGTGAAGGCAGCATGGCTTCCAACAGATTGAAGGCGACAAAAAAACTCAGCAGCCCTCCGACCACGATATAAAAATGGTTTCCTTCTACGCCCAGCACCAGCAAAGTCAGCAGCAACAACACAATGGCCGCAATAAAGACCACGCGCAGCTTTTGCCGCTTTTCAGCATAAATAATCGCCGGCACCATGATGACGAAAGAAGCCAAAACAGCAGGCAAATACACCTTCCAATGCGCTGCCAAGGGCAAATTACCCGTTTTAATCAACAGACCCGGCACAACAAGAAACAGCATCATTTGCGACATATGCAGCGTAAAGATGCCCAAATTAAGCCGTAACAACTGCGTATTGACCAGCACTTCACGCAGCGGCACACGCGGTCCGGGCTGCACAAGCGGCGGCTCAGGAACAACATGGGTAAGCACGGCAATGGCTACCAGCGCCAGCGCGCCCGTCATCCAGAAAATTCCGTGCATGCCAATCAGGCTGTAGAGCAAAGGCGCGGCCACCAGCGACAAGGCAAACACCAGGCCAATGGACGAGCCTATCATCGCCATCACCTTGGTGCGATGCTGCTCGCGCGTGAGATCCGCCGCCAGCGCGGTAATCGCCGCAGAAATCGCCCCCGCACCCTGAATCACGCGGCCGAAGATTGTCCAGTAAATATCATTTGCCAAGGCAGCAACGACCGACCCAATCGCGAAAATCAACAAGCCAATGACCATCACCCGCTTGCGCCCGAAAATATCGGAGGCAATGCCAAAGGGTATCTGAAAAAAGGCTTGCGTTAAACCATACGCACCTAGCGCAATACCCACCAAGAGAAGGTTATCCCCCCCTGCCAGGCTCGGCGCATAAACAGAAAAAACAGGAAGAATCAAAAACATGCCCAACATGCGCAGGCCAAAAATAGACGCTAAAGATGCACCTGCCCGCATTTCTTCGCGGCTCATGGCATCGGTGAGTTGGTCAGACATGGAAGAGTCGAGGTTATAAATGAAGCCGCGTATACTAGACCATTAACCGGTCGGCCTGCAGCCCGATCTGCAGCCATATAACACTCACGCCAGCATAATGGACACCATCAAAATTCGCGGTGCGCGCACGCACAACCTCAAGAACATCAATCTGGATCTGCCCCGCAACAAGCTCACCGTCATTACCGGCCTGTCCGGTTCCGGCAAAAGCTCGCTAGCCTTTGACACGCTCTACGCCGAAGGCCAACGCCGCTATGTGGAGTCGCTCTCGGCCTATGCGCGGCAGTTCTTGCAGATGATGGAAAAGCCGGACGTGGATTTGATCGAGGGCTTATCCCCTGCGATTTCCATCGAACAAAAGGCCACCAGCCACAACCCGCGCTCAACGGTTGGCACGGTCACGGAAATTCACGATTACCTGCGCCTGCTCTATGCCCGCGCGGGCACGCCGCATTGCCCGGAGCACAATTTGCCGCTGACCGCCATGAGCGTCTCGCAAATGGTCGATCACGTCCTCGCCCTGCCTGCCGATACGCGGCTGATGATCCTCGCGCCCGTCGTGGCCGAGCGCAAGGGCGAGCAGCTGGAGCTGTTCTCCGAACTGCGCGCGCAGGGCTTTGTCCGCCTGCGGGTGGATGGCGAGGTGTATGACATTGACAGCATCCCCAAATTGGCCAAAACCAAAAAGCACACGGTGGCTATTGTCGTGGACAGGCTCAAAGTGCGGGACGACCAGCGCCAGCGCCTGGCGGAAAGCTTTGAGACCGCCCTGCGCCATGCCGAAGGCCGCGCCCTGGCGGTTGAAATGGATGGCGGCAAGGAACATTTGTTTTCCAGCAAGTTTGCCTGCCCTGTGTGCAGCTATTCCTTGCAGGAGCTGGAACCCCGCCTGTTTTCATTCAACAACCCGATGGGCGCCTGCCCGTCTTGCGATGGCCTGGGGCAGATTCAGTTTTTTGACCCGGCGCGCGTCGTGGCCTACCCGCACTTATCGCTCAGCGAGGGCGCCATCAAGGGCTGGGACAAGCGTAACCAGTTTTATTTTCAGATGCTGGAGTCCTTGGCTGCGCACTATCACATTGACACCACGCGCCCTTTTGAAGCGCTGCCGGAAAATATCCGCCACATCATTTTGTATGGCTCGGGCACCGAGCAGATCAGCTTCAAGTATCTCAGCGAAAAAGGCACACGCTTTGAGCGCAGCCACGTCTTTGAAGGCATCATCAACAGCATGGAGCGGCGCTATCGCGAAAGCGATTCCATGAGTGTGCGCGAGGATTTGGTCAAATACCTGAATCACAAGCCCTGCCCTGAATGCCACGGCCAGCGCCTGCGCCGCGAGGCACGGCATGTGTTTGTTGGCGGGCAAACCATTTCAGCTGTAAGCCACCTGTCGCTCGCCCACTGCCGCGACTTTTTCGAGACGCTCGCCTTGAGTGGGCAAAAAGCGCAAGTCGCTGAAAAAATCCTCAAAGAGCTCACCTCGCGGCTCTCTTTCCTCATCAACGTGGGCCTGAATTACCTCTCGCTGGACCGTTCGGCCGAAACCTTGTCGGGCGGCGAAGCACAGCGCATTCGGCTGGCCTCGCAAATCGGCTCGGGCCTCACGGGGGTGATGTATGTGCTCGATGAACCGTCCATCGGCCTGCATCAGCGCGACAATACGCGCCTCTTGGAAACGCTCATCCACCTGCGTGACCTGGGCAACACCGTGATCGTGGTCGAGCACGATCAAGAAGCCATTGAAGCGGCTGATTATGTGGTCGACATCGGCCCCGGCGCTGGCGAGCATGGCGGCCAAATCGTTGCCGAGGGCACGCCGCAGCAAGTCGCCGCGAATGAAAATTCTCCCACCGGCGCTTATCTGTCCGGTCGCCGCCGTATCGCCATCCCCGACTTTCGCACGCCACCGGATGCCGAACGCTGGCTAAAAATCCTGGGCGCGGCTGGCAACAATCTCAAGAACGTGCACCTGGAAATTCCCGTCGGCTTACTCACCTGCATCACCGGCGTTTCCGGCTCGGGCAAATCCACGCTCATTAACGACACGCTCTATGCCGCCGCTGCCCGCCATCTTTACGCGGCCACCACCGAGCCTGCCGCTTACCAGGAAATCACCGGGCTGGAGTTTTTCGATAAGGTGATCAGCGTCGACCAAGCCCCGATCGGCCGCACGCCACGCTCCAACCCTGCCACTTATACCGGCTTACTGACGCCCATTCGCGAACTCTTCGCTGGTGTGCCCGCTGCGCGCGAGCGCGGTTACGGGCCGGGGCGCTTTTCGTTCAATGTCAAGGGCGGGCGTTGCGAAGCCTGCCAGGGCGATGGCATGATCAAGGTGGAAATGCATTTTTTGCCGGATATTTTTGTCGCCTGTGATGTTTGCCACGGCAAACGCTACAACCGCGAGACCCTGGAAGTGCGCTACAAGGGCAAAACCATCCATGAAGTGCTGCACATGACGGTTGAGCAAGCGCGCGAATTTTTCGATGCCGTGCCCATCATTGCCCGGAAACTGCAAACGCTGGTCGATGTCGGGCTGTCGTATATCCAGCTCGGCCAAAGCGCGATCACCCTCTCAGGCGGCGAAGCGCAGCGCGTGAAACTCGCGCTGGAACTCTCCAAACGCGACACTGGCCGCACCTTGTACATTCTGGATGAACCCACCACCGGCCTGCATTTCCACGACATTGAAATGCTGCTCTCCGTGCTGCACCGGCTGCGCGACCAGGGCAATACCATCGTCGTGATCGAACATAATCTGGATGTCATCAAAACCGCCGACTGGGTGGTAGACCTCGGCCCCGAAGGCGGAGACGGCGGCGGGAGAATTATCGCGGCCGGCACGCCGGAACAAGTCGCTAGCGTAGCTGACAGCCCGACGGGGGAATATCTGCAAAAAATCCTTCCCGCACCCGTCATGCGCACGGCCATGGACACCCCCAAGGTGGCTGCCAAAGCACCCCCCAAAGCCGCGACAAAAACCGGCAAGCATGGCGCAACATGAGATATTGCCGCGCATGAGTTGCCAATGAGTTGCCAATGAGTTGCCAAGGGGAACGGTGAAAAAGTCGGCGCCGGCGAGACGGCATGAGGTATTGCGGCAAGGTATCGCAAAGTGCCGCAAGACGGCAAAATGAGAAAACACACGCCCAACAG
Organism: Rhodocyclaceae bacterium UBA5602; assembly: GCA_002424865.1. GTDB lineage: Bacteria > Pseudomonadota > Gammaproteobacteria > Burkholderiales > Rhodocyclaceae > Rugosibacter. The sequence goes on from DILC01000044.1 coordinate 81,203, forward strand.
CCCGTAGCGGCAACATCTTACCCCGTCAAAACCAGAACATCTTCCCTGCGCCGCTGTTGAAATCCAGCCTTATCCTGCGTATAGTAAACAACGTGTTTTCAGCACGGCGGCCCTGTTTATTCCTGGCCGCCGTATGTTTTTTTATCCTGCTTTTTTAGCCAGCTTTAGCGGAGCACTTTCATGCCGCATTTAATGAACACTTACGGGCGCCTTCCCATCGCCTTTACTCATGGCGAAGGCTGCCGTTTATTTGACGAGCAAGGCAACGCCTACCTTGACGGCCTCTCGGGTATTGCCGTCAATACGCTGGGGCACAACCATCCTCGGCTGGTTGCCGCCTTGAGCAAGCAAGTGGGCCGCCTGATCCACACCTCCAACCTGTACCGCATCCGCGAGGCTGAAGAAGCGTCGGATCGTCTGGCAAGCGTTGCGAAAATGGATGAAGTCTTTTTCTGCAATTCAGGTTGCGAGGCAAATGAAGCCGCAATCAAACTGGCGCGCCTGTATGGGCATCAGCAGGGCATTGAGCAGCCGGCCATTATCGTCATGGAGCAAGCCTTTCACGGGCGCACCCTAGCCACCCTTTCCGCTACCGGCAACCGCAAGGCGCAAGCAGGCTTTGAGCCGCTGGTTTCCGGCTTTATCCGTGTGCCATTCGATGACCTGCCCGCCATTGAGCAAGTTGCGCTAAACAATCCCAACGTCGTCGCCGTCCTCTTCGAGCCAGTCCAGGGCGAAGGCGGCATCCATAGCGCACACCATGAATTCATGCGCTCGTTGCGCACCTTGTGCACCGAGAAAAGCTGGCTGTTCATGGTGGATGAAGTGCAATGCGGCCTGGGGCGTACCGGCAAGTGGTTTGCCCACCAGCACGCGGGCATTTTGCCGGACGTGATGACGCTGGCCAAAGGCCTGGGCTCTGGCGTGCCGATTGGCGCCTGTTTGGCGGCGGGTCCTGCTGCAGGCGTGTTCAAGCCAGGCAACCATGGCTCCACCTTTGGTGGCAACCCGCTGGCCTGCACGGCTGCGCTCACCACCTTGCAAGTGATAGAAACGGACGGCCTGATCACCCGCGCCGCCGAGCTTGGCGACCTGATTTGTGAGGGGCTGGCGCACGGCTTGGCGGACGGGGAAAACTTGACGGCGGGTATTACGGAGATACGCCACAACGGCCTGTTGATTGGCGTGGAACTTGACCGTCCTTGTGGCGTTTTGGTGCAGCGCGCCCTGGTCAAGGGGCTGCTCATCAATGTCACGGCAGAAAAGGTGGTGCGCCTCTTGCCACCGCTCATCATGACGGACGCCGAGGCCAGCGAATTGGTCGCAACGCTTGTGCCCATCATTCTCGACTTTCTCAAGGAGTGATGATGACTAGCGCCCCGCCCCGTCATTTCCTGGAATTCAAAGACCTCTCGCGTGACGAGCTGGAACATGTTTTCATGCGCAGCCAGCGCATCAAGGCGCGCTTCAAGGCTTATGAGCGCTACTGGCCCCTGCAGGACCGCACGCTGGTGATGATTTTCGAAAAAGCCAGCACGCGCACGCGGCTGTCATTTGAGGCTGGCATGCACCAACTCGGCGGCGCGGCGATTTATCTCAACACGCGCGACTCGCAACTCGGCCGTGGCGAGCCGGTGGAAGACGCAGCGCAAGTCATCTCGCGCATGGGCGATATGGTCATGATCCGCACTTTCGAGCAGGCCATCATCGAGCGCTTCGCCAAAAATTCACGCGTGCCGGTGATCAACGGGCTGACCAATGAATACCACCCCTGCCAGATCCTCGCCGATATTTTCACCTTCATCGAGCATCGCGGCGCCATCCAGGGCAAAACCGTGGCCTGGATAGGCGACTCGAATAACGTCTGCAATACCTGGCTGCAAGCGGCCGAAGTGTTCGACTTCAAGGTTCACGTCTCCACCCCGCCCGGCTATGAAGTCGAGCCTGACCGCGTGGGCTTGGATGGCACGCAGCACTTTGCCCAATTTGCCGACCCGATGGAGGCCGCCCGTGGCGCGGATTTAGTCACCACGGATGTATGGACGTCGATGGGTTTTGAAGCCGAAAACGAAGAGCGCATGCGCGACTTTGCCGACTGGCAGGTGGACGCCGAAATGATGCACATATCCGCCCCGAATGCGCTTTTCATGCACTGCCTGCCTGCCCATCGTGGCGAAGAAGTCGCAGCGGAGGTCATTGACGGCCCGCAAAGCGTGGTCTGGGATGAAGCTGAAAACCGCTTGCACACACAAAAAGCCTTGATGGAATTTCTACTCCTCGGAAAAATCAACGATTAACAGGAAAGCGATTCATGAAAAATATGAAAAATGCGGTGAAAAGCGCAGTGAACAATACGACAAAAATCGAGGTCAAACCCGAGGTGAACGCTGCTGTAAATAAAGTGGTTCTGGCCTATTCGGGCGGGTTGGATACCTCAGTCATCCTGAAATGGCTGCAAGACAAATACCAATGTGAAGTCGTCACCTTTACCGCCGACCTGGGTCAAGGCGAAGAGCTGGAACCCGCGCGCGCCAAGGCGCTGCAAATGGGCATCAAGAAGAAAAATATTTTCATCGACGACTTGCGCGAAGAATTTGTGCGCGACTTTGTGTTCCCCATGTTCCGCTGCAATACCGTGTATGAAGGCGAGTATTTGCTCGGCACGTCAATTGCCCGCCCGCTGATTGCCAAGCGCCTGATCGAGATCGCCCAGAAAACGGGAGCAGACGCCATCTCCCACGGCGCAACCGGCAAGGGCAACGACCAGGTGCGCTTTGAGCTCGGCGCTTATGCCTTGATGCCCAACATCAAGGTCATTGCCCCGTGGCGCGAATGGGATTTGCTGTCGCGTGAAAAACTCATGGCCTATGCCGAGAAACATGGCATTCCCGTTGAGATGAAGCATAAAAAAGGCGGCTCGCCGTATTCGATGGACGCCAATTTGCTGCACATTTCCTACGAAGGCCGCCATCTGGAAAACCCAGCCGCCGAGGCCGAAGAATCCATGTGGCGCTGGACGGTGTCGCCCGAAAAAGCCCCCAACAAGGCGGAATACCTTGACCTGGAATTCAAAGCAGGCGATCTGGTGGCGATTAACGGCAAGAAAATGAAGGCACACGAGCTCTTGGCTGAGCTGAATAAAACCGGCGGCAAGCATGGCGTCGGCCGCCTTGACCTGGTTGAAAACCGCTACGTCGGCATGAAGTCACGCGGCTGCTATGAGACCCCAGGCGGCACAATTTTGCTGCGCGCCCATCGCGCCATTGAGTCAATCACCCTGGATCGTGAAGTGGCCCACTTGAAGGACGACCTCATGCCCCGCTATGCCAGCCTGATTTACAACGGCTACTGGTGGAGCCCGGAACGTATCGCCCTGCAAACCCTGATTGACCATACCCAACAAACCGTCAATGGCTGGGTGCGCATCAAGCTCTACAAGGGCAATGTCACCGTCGTGGGGCGTGATTCCAAAGAGGACTCCCTGTTCGATTCCACCATTGCGACCTTTGAAGATGACGCAGGCGCGTATAACCAAAAAGATGCGCATGGCTTTATCCGTCTCAATGCCTTGCGTTTGCGCATTGGAGCCAACCGCGCCAAGCGCAAAGGCTAAGCCATCCAATAAGGCCTAATTTTCATGTTCGGCATTTCGGAAGAGCAGATGGCCCAGTTTGGCATGACCTTTGGCCTCGCGGCCTTCATGCTTTACATGCTGTTCATCATTGGCGAGCTGGCCTGGAAATCCCGGGCAGGAAAATTAGGCACGTTTATTTTGTTCTTTGTCCTGGCGTTTGGCATGGTGGGATTCATTGCCAAATTCATTATTCAGAAAATGTGGGGAATTTAATATGTCGCAATTCGAATCTGTTGCCGTTACAAAAAAAGCCAATGTGTACTTTGATGGCAAGTGCGTGAGCCACACGATACAACTGGCTGATGGCACCAAAAAGAGTGTCGGTGTCATTCTGCCCTCGACGCTCACATTTAACACCGGCGCGCCTGAAATCATGGAAACGGTTGTCGGCACTTGCCGCTACAAGCTCGCTGGACAAGACTGGAAAACCTGCGCGGCTGGCGAGCAATTCAGCGTACCGGGCAATTCAGCTTTTGATATCGAAGTAACCGGCGAGCCCTACCACTACGTTTGTCATTTTGCCTGACAGTTTTTTTGCCCATAAGGAAGCTTAAAAATGCCCTCATTTGACATTTCCTCCGAAGCCGATTTAGTCGCCCTGAAAAACGCAGTGGATGTGGCCGGCCGCCATATCGGCAACCGCTACGACTTCAAGGGCACATCGGCAAAAGTCGAATTCAATGAAAAGGAAAAATCGCTGACCCTCTTTGGCGACTCCGAGTTCCAGATCAGCCAGATCAAGGACATCCTGTTCCCCGAGATGGAGAAAAAGGAACGTGAGAGCACCAAGCGGCTGGACATGGGCAAAATTGAAACGGTGTCGGGCAACAAGGCCAAGCAGGAATTGAAAATCAAGATCGGCATAGAAACCGAACTGGCTAAAAAGATCGTCAAGCTCATCAAAGACAGCAAACTCAAAGTGCAAGCCAGCATCCAGGGCGATGCGGTGCGTGTCACAGGCGCCAAGCGCGATTTGCTGCAGGAGACCATTGCGCTGGTGAAAAAGTCGATTGAAGACTTTCCATTGCAATACGGCAATTTCAGGGATTAAAACTTCAGGCATGCAGCGTGGCAGGGCGGGCAAGTTCCCATCCACGTGCCAAGCCAAAAAAAATCAATCCGTTTTCAGCCCGCGTATCCAGCGGCTATAGAGCCGGTCTGCCACGTGGCGCATGCGCAAAATTTTTTCATCCATTCCCGCGTACATTTGCTGCGGCGTTTGCACCGAGGCTGACGCCTCAACCCCCTCCTCATCCCAATGCCTGCCCCAAAGCCGGATCATGGTTTCCGTCATTTCGATATGGCACTGCATGCCTAAATGCACGCCGCGCACAAAAGCTTGATTCTCGCAATGCGCACTGCGCAAGATACGCAGTGCGCCTGGCGGCAAGCTGAAGGTATCACCATGCCAATGGAAAGCCTCAAAGGCCAGCGTATCGCCCACCCACGCATGGGCCAGGCCACCTGTGAACTCAACCCGCCCCCAGCCGATTTCCTTCACCGGGTTTGTCGTGACCACCCCGCCAAACGCCTTGCTCATCAGTTGCCCGCCCAGACAATGCCCCAGCACGGGAATGCCTTTGCCATCGGCCTCGCGGATCAAGTTCAAGGCAGGCGCTATCCACGGCAGATCGTCATTCACGCTCATCGGCCCACCCATGAAGCACAAACCGGAAAAACCATCAGAAGTCGGCGGTGGCAAGACGCCGGTATCAATCGTAAACATCGTCCAGGGCAACGAGTGGCGCTCCAGGAATGTGGCAAAATAGCCTGCCCCCTCGTTGGGGCTGTGACGAAATATAGCGATGGGTTTCATGGTCGACTCTCTTGTTTTATCCGCCGATGGATTGTCCAAAGATGATTCTAGCGGAACCCTCATTTCTTTTTTGCGGCAGCGTTTCCGTGTCGGTTTGGTTGCGGCCGCCATTCGCGAGCCTTTGTTGAACGGCCAGGCACCGCTTGAAGCCGCGGTTTTAGTGCCTATCGTATTACGCCCGACTGGCCCCACGGTGCTGCTCACCCAGCGTACTGCGCATTTGCGCGATCATGCCGGCCAAATCAGTTTTCCTGGCGGGCGCAGCGAAGCTTTTGACCCATCCCCTGAAGCCACCGCCTTGCGCGAAGCGGATGAAGAAGTCGGTTTATCACCCCGTCAGGTAGAAATACTCGGCAGGCTGCCCGCCTATCACACCGTGACAGGCTTTTGCATCACACCCGTCGTTGGCCTGGTCACCCCGCCATTGAATCTCAAGCTGGATGACTTTGAAGTGGCTGAGGTTTTTGAGCCACCGTTGGCTTTTTTAATGGATGCACAAAATCATCAGCGACATCAAATCGAATTTCAGGGTGCAATGCGAGAATACTGGGCGATGCCCTGGCAAGATCGCTACATCTGGGGCGCAACTGCGGGTATGCTGGTCAGCTTGCATGATTTTTTATTCAACCCGGCAGCCGATGCACGCTAACCGAAGAAATACACGGCCTGCCTTGATTTCCGGCTACACACAAAAAATCAAGAACGTTTGTAACATGCCACTGATAGCATCAGCGTCACCCCATCAGCCTTTAATGAGATTTCCGTATGGCCCTGCTCTCCATTCTTGCCGCACTTATTCTTGAACAGCTGCAACCGCTCCCGCTAAGCAAGCTCGTTCGCTCACCCGTCGCGCAGCTCGCGCGCTATTTGGAACAGCACCTCAATGACGGCGTGCGCCTGCACGGCACGATTGCCTGGGTTCTGGGTGCCGCCTTGCCTGCATTTGCATTATTCATTGCTTTTCTGTTTTTTAAAAATACACAACCTTTACTGGCGCTCTTGCTGAGCATTGGCGTTTTATATCTCACCATGGGGTTTCGCCAGTTCAGCCACTTTTTTACCGACATTCACCTGGCGCTCCGTGATGGTGATATTGATCAGGCGCGGCACATTCTGGCCGAATGGCGCGGGCAAAGCAGTGATCGCCTCTCCAGCAGCGAAGTCGCACGCTTGGCCATTGAGCGCGCCCTGCCCTTGGCCAACACGCATGTATTCGCCCCATTACTGTGGTTCATTATTCTTGGCCCTGCGGGTGCTTTGCTTTATCGCCTGGCGCAGTTATATGACGAATACTGGCGCGGCGATGCAAGCGCTGTGAATCCAGTCCCTTCCCCCCATCCGCTCAGCGCGGCAGATGAATCCACCGCGCTGCACGCGTTTGGCTGGTTCGCGCATCAAGCCTTTTCTGCCATGAACTGGCTGCCCGTACGCGTCACCGCAGCGCTCTTTGCCATAGTGGGCAACTTTGAAGACGCGGTGAATTGCTGGCGCACGCAAGCCAGTGACTGGCCGGATAAAAACAACGGCATTTTGCTCAGCAGCGGCGCAGGGGCGATCGGCGTACAGCTCGGCCTGCCTGTGCATGATTTGCCACCGGAATTGGAACCCGATAACGAGCGCCCCGGTTTAGGCATGGGCGAAGAAGCTGACGCAGACTTTATGCAAAGCACCGTCGGTTTGGTTTGGCGCAGCTTGGTGCTGAGTTTATTAGTGCTGGCCCTGGTGCAGATTTCTGCCTGGGTTGGCGGTTGATTTTTTTCATAAAGGAGTCCTGTCATGGCTGAAAAAAGAGAAGTTGTTGTCTTGAGTGCCGTCCGTTCTGCCGTCGGCACATTTGGTGGTGCTTTGAGCAGCATTGAACCCTCTGAACTCGGCGGCATGGTGATGAAGGAGGCAATTACGCGTTCCGGCCTCGATCCACAAGAAATCAATTACGTGACCGTGGGCAACTGCATCCCCACCGAATCACGTTATGCCTATGTCGCGCGCGTGGCGTCCATCCAGGCCGGTTTGCCGATGGAATCGGTGGCCATGGCGGTCAATCGCCTATGCAGCTCCGGCTTGCAAGGCATCGTCTCCACAGCGCAGGCCATCATGCTGGGCGATTGCGACTATGGCATTGGCGGTGGCGTTGAAGTCATGTCGCGCGCAGCCTACCTATCGACTGCCATGCGCAACGGCGCCCGCATGGGCGATACCACCATGGTAGACACCATGGTCGCAGCGCTTAGCGACCCCTTCGGCGTCGGCCATATGGGCATCACGGCCGAAAATCTGGCCACCAAATGGAATATCTCGCGCGAAGAGCAGGACGCTTTCTCGGTCGAATCCCAGCGCCGTGCCACCGCCGCCATTGCCGAAGGCCGCTTTAAATCGCAAATCGTGCCCATCGTGCAGCAAACGCGCAAGGGCGAAGTGGTATTCGATACGGATGAGCACTTAAAACCCGGCACGACGCTGGAAACGCTGGCGAAAATGAAGCCTGCCTTCAAAAAGGACGGATCGGTCACGGCAGGCAATGCGTCCGGCATTAACGATGGCGCTTCCTTCTTCGTCCTCGCCGCAGCGGACGCCGCTGCCAAAGCCGGCCATAAACCGATTGCGCGCCTGGTTGCCTACGCCGTGGCCGGCGTGCCCAATCATCTCATGGGTGAAGGCCCGATTCCCGCTTCGCAACAGGTGTTCAAGAAGTCAGGCTTGTCGCTTTCGCAAATGGATGTCATTGAGTCCAACGAAGCCTTTGCCGTGCAAGCATTGGCAGTCAGCAAAGGCTTGGGACTTGACCCGCAAAAAACCAATCCGAACGGTGGCGCCATTGCCTTGGGCCATCCCATCGGCGCATCGGGCGCGGTCCTCGCCACCAAGGCGCTATATGAATTGCAGCGCATCAATGGCCGCTACGCGCTGGTTACCATGTGTATCGGCGGTGGACAAGGCATTGCGGCAATTTTCGAGCGGATCTAAAAGCACCGGTGAAAGTCGGCGCTGGCCAGACGCCGCGAAGCCTTGATTCCGACCGAAAGAAGTGCAGAGCTGTTTCCCGTCGGCCCTTGGAGGACGGCGGGAAATAACCTGCCGTCCCGCCAATTTAACTTGAGCCTGCCACATTTGGATCTGCCACATCGCGCTATTGGCAGTTTGCCAATCAGCGCGAAAATCCTGGCTTTTACCTCAGCGAGCCCCGCCGACGCCACCTTGCCTTTCTGGCCTGCTTCTCGTGCCCGCCAATCCAGGCTTTTCACTTGACCTGCCAGCACCGCACCAGAACGGGAGCCTGGAATCAACACCTCAAACGGGTAGCCCGTGATCTGGGCAGTCATTGGACAACACAGCATTAAACCTGTTTTATCGTTATAGAGCGGGACTAATGACCAGCGCAGGTCGCCAGCCAGAATATGTTTGATGTCCGTTCGTCCTGTGCAAAATCAGGAAATCCGGCAAAAAAGTCGGCGCTGGCAAAACGGCGGCACCCCTTTGATAACACAGCAAACAGGATTAAAACGGCACAGGCGGCCTTTTTTATGTCGGCATGATTACCCTTTGCGCAACAAGGCGAGCGCCTCGCGCACAATGGGCTTTAACTCGGCATCCCCTTCCGCGGCCACGTGTTGCAACAAAGAAGCGCGCATGCGCGGATCCCATGAATTTTTCAAGTGACGGACAATATCGGCAACCGCTTGTTCATGATCGGGCATGGCTTCAAAAAAAGCGCCGATCTGGTTGGCCATTTTGATCAAGTTTTCAACATGCATTTTGTGCTCCCCAACAAATGATTTCCGGTATAGCGCACACATTGCTGGTCGCGCAAAAAACCCACCAAGGTGACATTCAACCGTTCAGCCAGACGAATTGCAGCCGCCGTTGGCGCCGATACTGCGGCCACCACACCCACACCCATGGCAGCAGATTTTTGCACCATTTCAAAACTTGCGCGGCTGGTAATGAGGATCGCGCCGGACTGCGGATCAAAATCGCTTTTCGCCAGCGCCCCCAGGGTTTTATCCAGCGCGTTATGGCGGCCAATGTCTTCCCGCACATGGCTGATCTCGCCCGCGCCATTCACCCAGCAGGCGGCATGGGTTGCGCCCGTGGATTGTTGCAACACCTGTTGCGCGGGCAATTGGCTCATGCCTGCATACAGCGTTGCGGGGGACATCTGCAGCGGTGAATTCACCGGTGGCAAATCACGCATCACTTGCGCCAGGCTCTCCGCACCACACAGCCCGCAACCCGTGCGCCCGGCCAGGCTGCGCCGTCGTTCCTTTAGGCGCAGAAAAGCCTTGCTGGCAACTTCCAGTTGCAAGGTGACGCCCCCAGCTGATTCTGCGGCTTCAATATCAAACACTTCATTGCGGTGCGCCACGATGCCTTCACTCAAGCTAAAGCCCAGCGCAAAGTCTGCCAGATCGGCAGGCGTGGCCAGCATCACTGTGTGCGCTATGCCGTTGTACTCAAAAGCGACCGGGACTTCTTCGGCAACGCAATCCACCCGCTCGCTGGACGTTATGCCTTGCCAACGGGTGACTTTTTTCTCAACGTGAGTGATCACAACAAGCTGATGACCCGGTTCATGACGACAGGCTGGCTTCTTTCGCCTGCGGGAGCAAACGCTCTTGCTCGGCGGTAAATTGCGCAAAATCCTTTTGCCAACCGGAGGCATTGGCCGTTTGCGCCACGCGCACCAACTGCACGGCCGTCACCTTGTATTCCGGGCAATTCGTCGCCCAGTCGGAGTTATCCGTGGTAATCACATTGGCACCGGATTCCGGGAAGTGGAAGGTAGTGTACACCACGCCAGGCTGCACGCGTTCGGTCAATTTGGCGCGCAGCACGGTCTGCCCGGCGCGCGATTCAACGCCGACCCATTCGCCGTCTTTGATGCCACGCTCCTCTGCGTCATGCGGATGCACTTCCAGCACATCTTCCGCATAAAACTCGGTGTTGGCGGTACGGCGTGTTTGCGCGCCGACGTTGTATTGCGACAAGATGCGCCCGGTGGTGAGCAGCAACGGGAAGCGGCGCGTCACTTTTTCGTCCGTCGGCACGTATTGGGTGATCAAAAACCGCCCCTTGCCACGCACAAAGGTATCAATATGCATGGTCGGCGTGCCACCTGGCGCGGCCTCGTTGCATGGCCATTGCAGGCTGCCCAGGCGATCGAGCTTGTCGTAGCTCACGCCGGAAAATGTGGGCGTCAGGCGCGCGATCTCGTCCATGATCTGCGAAGGATGCGTGTAGTGCATCTTGTAGCCCATCGCGTTGGCCAGTGCCATCGTCGCTTCCCAGTCGCCCTTGCCGGACAGGGGGGGCATGACTTGCCGCACGCGCGAAATACGCCGCTCGGCATTGGTGAAGGTGCCGTCTTTTTCAAGGAAAGACGAGCCCGGCAAAAAGACATGCGCAAACTTGGCGGTCTCATTCAGGAACAAGTCCTGCACCACGATGCACTCCATGGCCAGCAACGCGGCGGTCACGTGTTGCGTGTTGGGGTCGGACTGGGCAATGTCCTCGCCCTGGCAATACAGCCCTTTGAAGCTGCCATCCAGCGCCGCTTCAAACATGTTCGGGATACGCAAACCCGGTTCAGGTTGAATCGCCACGCCCCAATGGCTTTCAAACAAGGTCCGCGTAATGGTGTCGGACACATGCCGATAACCCGGCAGTTCATGCGGGAAAGAACCCATATCGCACGAACCCTGCACATTATTCTGCCCGCGCAGCGGATTCACCCCCACGCCTTCGCGCCCCACGTTGCCTGTCGCCATGGCCAGATTGGCAATCGCAATCACCGCAGTTGAGCCTTGCGAATGTTCGGTCACGCCCAGCCCGTAATAAATGGCGCCATTCCTGGCTGCCGCATAAAGCCTGGCCGCAGCGCGCACATCCGCCGCTGGCACGCCAGAGTCGGCTTCCAGCGCTTCGGGTGCGTTGGCTGGCCGCGCGACAAACTCGCGCCACTGATCAAACGCCTTGGGCTCGCACCGTGCGGCGACAAAAGCCTCATCCACCAGGCCTTCGGTGACGATCACGTGCGCCAGGGCAGAGAGCACGGCCACATTGGTGCCCGGGCGCAATTTGAGATGGTGCGCGGCTTTGATGTGCGGCGAGCTCACCAGGTCGGTCGCCCGCGGGTCGATCACGATCAACTTTGCGCCCTCACGGATGCGCCGCTTCATGCGCGAGGCAAACACCGGATGCCCATCACTCGGGTTCGCACCGATCACCATGATGACATCGGCTTTGTCAACGGATTTGAATGTTTGCGTTCCCGCCGATTCACCCAGCGTTTGCTTCAAGCCATAGCCAGTAGGCGAATGGCATACGCGCGCGCAGGTATCCACATTATTGTTGCCAAACGCGGCACGCACCATTTTTTGCACGAGGTAATCTTCCTCGTTGGTGCAGCGGGATGAAACCAGCCCGCCAATAGAATTTTGGCCATACTGTTGCTGAATGCGGCGGAACTCGGACGCGGCGTAATTGACCGCCTCATCCCACGACACTTCACGCCAGGGGTCGGTGATTTTCGTGCGTATCATCGGTTGGGTGATGCGATCCGGGTGGCTGGCGTAACCCCAGGCAAAACGGCCTTTCACGCAGGCGTGGCCTTCGTTCGCACCGCCATCTTTCCACGGCACCATGCGCACCACCTCATTGCCTTGCATTTCCGCCTTGAAGCCGCAGCCCACGCCGCAATAAGCGCACGTCGTCACCACGGCATGCTCGGCCTGGCCTTTTTCGATGATGGTTTTTTCGGTCAAAGTTGCGGTCGGACAAGCATTCACGCACGCCCCGCACGAAACACACTCGGATTCCATAAACGGCTGGTCCTGCCCGGCAGAGACACGGGACTCAAATCCGCGGCCGGAAATCGTCAGCGCAAACGTGCCTTGCTGTTCTTCACACGCACGCACACAGCGGTTGCACACGATGCACTTGGACGGGTCATACGTGAAGTAAGGATTGGATTCGTCCTTCTGGCCTGCCAGGTGTGTCTTGCCAATGACACCCGCATTGCCGCCTGCAGCCGCCTTTACCTCCCCGATGCCATAACGCACGTCGCGCAGACCCACCACGCCGGCCATGGTCTGCAGCTCGCAGTTGCCGTTCGCGCTGCACGTCAGGCAATCCAGCGGATGGTCGGAAATGTAAAGCTCCATCACATTGCGCCGCAAATCGGCCAGCTTGGGTGATTGCGTGCGTACCGCCATGCCATTTTCTGCTGGAGTCGTGCAAGATGCAGGAAAACCGCGACGACCCTCCACTTCCACCAGGCACAGGCGACAGGAGCCAAAGGGTTCCAGGGAGTCGGTCGCGCACAGTTTGGGCACCATCACGCCCGCTTCTACCGCCGCGCGCATCAGGGATGTGCCGGCGGGTACGGTGATTTCACGGCCATCAATCGTCAGCGTAACCTGGGTTGCGCCATTTTCTGAGCCGTGCGCCGCAGGCGTGCCGTAATCAAGGTCGCGCAACGAGGTAATGCTCAATCCTTTAATCGGGGCATGGCTATTCATCGGGGCGTTCATAGTGGCCTCCTGCCGAAGTCTTCAGGGAAATGGTTCAGTGCCGAGAGCACCGGGTAAGGCGTCATGCTGCCCATCGCGCACAATGAACCATGTTGCATGGTGTCGCACAGCTCGCGCAGCAACGCGGTTTGCCCGGGGTTGCCCGCCGCCAGCCGGTCAATCACCTCCACGCCACGGGTCGAACCAATGCGGCATGGCGTGCATTTGCCGCAGGACTCAATAGCGCAAAATGCCATCGCGTAACGGGCTTGTTTCATCATATCCACAGTATCGTCAAAGGCGACGATACCGCCATGCCCGAGCACTGCGCCCACGGCGGCAAAGGCTTCATAATCGAGCACCGTATCGAACTGCGATTCCGGCACATAAGCGCCCAAGGGACCGCCCACTTGCACCGCGCGCAACGGGCGGCCGCTTAAACTGCCGCCGCCAAAATCGTACAGCAACTCGCGCAAGGTGAGGCCAAAAGGCACTTCGACCAGGCCACCGTATTTGATATTGCCGGCCAGCTGAAAAGGCAAGGTGCCGCGCGAACGGCCGCAGCCAAACGCCTGATAAGCCGCCGCGCCATTGGCCAGGATGTCCGGCACGCTGCCGAGCGTGATGACGTTGTTAATCACCGTGGGCTGCCCGAACAATCCAGAGAGCGCGGGCAGTGGCGGCTTGGCGCGCACAATGCCGCGCCGCCCTTCCAGGCTTTCCAGCAAGGCGGTTTCTTCACCGCACACATAAGCGCCCGCAGCTTTGCGTACTTGCAAATAAAACGACTTGCCAGAACCCAGCAAATCCCCGCCCAGCCAGCCCTCTGCTGTGGCGCGTTCAACAGCGGCATTGAGCGTGGCAATGGCATGCGGATATTCTGAGCGCACGTAAATGTAACCCTGCGTTGCGCCCACCGCGACACCGGCAATCGCCATGCCTTCGATCAAGCCAAACGGGTCGCCTTCCATTTGCATGCGATCGGAAAACGTGCCGGAGTCGCCCTCATCGGCATTGCACACAATATATTTTTGCTCGCCTGCGGCATGCAGCACGGTGTTCCATTTGATGCCCGTAGGGAAAGCCGCACCGCCACGGCCGCGCAAACCGGAGTCGGTGACTTCCTTGACGATTTCAAGCGGCGTGAGCGTTAATGCCCGGCGCAACCCGCGCGTGCCGCCATGCGCCAGATAATCTGCCACCGAGAGCGGATCGGTCACGCCCACGCGCTTGAGGCTGATGCGCTGCTGCCGTTGCAGATAAGGGATCTCATCGACTTTGCCCAAACACAAGGGATGCGCCTCGCCTGCCAGTACATTGGCATCGAGGAGCGATGCCACATCTTCAGCCGCTACCGGGCCATAAGCCACGCGCCCGGCAGGTGTCGCCACTTCGATCATAGGCTCCAGCCAAAACAAGCCACGCGAACCGTTACGCACGAGGGTGACATCCAGTTGCCGCTGGGCTATCGTGCTGGCAAAGCTGGCGGCAACCGCCTCGGCGCCCAAGGCCTGCGCGGTTGAATCACAGGGGATATAAATGGTCGTGGTCATGGTTTTCTTCTTAATTCAGCCAGCACTTGATCAAATTTTTCAGGTGTCATGCGCGCATGCAAAGCAGTTTCATCAATCTGAATGTTGGGTCCGACAGCACAGTGGCCCAGGCAATACACAGGTTCCAGGGTGACCGCGCCATCTTCGCTCATCGCATGAAAATCGCAAGCCAGCTTTGCCTTGACGTGCTGTGCGAGCGCATCACTGCCCACCGACTGGCAAGCCTCGGCCTGGCAAACGCGCAGCACATGGCGGCCCGGCGGCGACTGGCGAAAATAATGGTAATAGGTGATGACCCCATGCACCTCGGCGCGCGACAGGTTCAAGGCGCGGGCGATCAATGGCACGGCTGCTGGCGGAATAAAGCCAAGCGCGTCTTGAATATCATGCAGTATCGGCAATAAAGCGCCAGGCAAGGACTGCTTGGCTGCCAGGATCTGTTCAACGGCAAGAATGTGGTTAGGATTTTCCATTGTGATGTCAGCTGGATTAAAAATAATATGGGTGAATAGTCACGCCAAAATAAGCAATAGTTTGATTATATGAGTGAAGTCCAGCACACGGGCACGCACATAGTTCAAGATTGCGGAAAACAGGGTGATCAGCGCGAGGCAGTGCTGCAACCTTATCAGAAAATATCAAGGATAAAGATGACAAGCAGCCGTAATCCAGGGGCAATCGCATGAATTTTATGCCAAGCCGGGCAAATGCTCGCGATGCTGATTGGGGTAGCGGCAGTAAATCGTCGTGCCCTGGTGCTCCCTTTTAGCTCCCTTTCGTTTGCTGTGGCCCAGGCGAATGAGGTTCAGGATGATGTATTTTAAAATGGCGGAATTATGGGCGCGCGCCCCATAAGCACGCATCTGGCCGTCGGCGCAAGCGACAACGGGCTCATGGCATAACTTGCGGCAGGTTCACCGGCGAGGGATAATGCACGATTCGCAGAATTGCCTCCCTTGCAAAAAGGGTAGCGTCAGAAAAACCGGATAAGCAGCCGGATAAGATTTTCAGATCACAGAGGCAGTGAATAATAGATTCAAGGAGATAGAAAAAATATGCTGCTGATGATCGACAACTACGACAGCTTCACCTACAACATCGTCCAATACCTGGGCGAGCTGGGTGAAGAGGTGAAGGTCGTGCGGAATGATGAAATATCGCTAGACGAGATTGCTGCGCTGAACCCCGAACGCATTGTGATCTCGCCGGGGCCTTGCTCGCCGACTGAAGCCGGCATTTCAGTGGCGGCGATTAAAGCTTTCGCGGGCAAGATTCCGCTCTTGGGGGTGTGCCTGGGACACCAAAGCATAGGCGTCGCCTTTGGGGGTGAGATTGTGCGGGCGAAAGAATTGATGCATGGCAAAACATCGCCCGTGCATCACCTTGGCCAAGGCGTGTTTCGCGGCTTGCCCAACCCGCTCACCGTCACGCGTTATCACTCGCTCGCCATCCGCCGCGACACCCTGCCGGATTGTCTGGAAGTGACCGCCTGGACGGATGACGGTGAAATCATGGGTGTGCGCCATCGTACTTTAGCTGTGGAAGGCGTGCAGTTCCACCCCGAATCCATTTTGACCGAATGCGGCCACGATTTGCTGCGCAACTTCTTACAGGCGAGCCCAACATGATTACCCCCCAGGAAGCGCTGCAACGCATCATTGATCACCGCGAGATTTTTCACGATGAAATGCTGCATTTGATGCGCCAGATCATGCGCGGTGAAATTTCCCCCGTGATGGTGGCTGCCTTGCTCTCTGGCCTGCGCGTGAAAAAAGAAACCATAGACGAAATTTCCGCCGCCGCGCAGGTGATGCGTGAGATGGCAACGCATGTCGATACGCCGCATAACCCGCATTTTGTGGACATCGTCGGCACGGGCGGCGACAGTTCGCACACCTTCAACATTTCCACCGCCGCCATGTTTGTGGCCGCCGCCGCCGGTGCAACGGTGGCCAAGCATGGCAACCGCAGCGTGTCGTCCAAGTCCGGCTCGGCCGACGTTCTGGAAGCGCTGGGGGCAAAAATCGACCTCACCCCGCCACAGGTTGCCACGTGCATCGAGGCCACCGGCTGTGGTTTCATGTTTGCGCCGAATCATCATCCGGCGATGAAAAATGTCGCCGCCGTGCGCCGCGAAATGGGCGTGCGCACCTTGTTCAACATCCTGGGGCCGCTCACCAACCCGGCCAACTCGCCCAACACCTTGATGGGTGTGTTTCATCCCGATCTGGTCGGCATCCAGGTGCGCGTCATGCAACGCCTGGGCGCGGACCACGTGATGGTGGTATGGGGCAAGGATGGCATGGATGAAATATCACTCGGCGCCGCCACCATGGTGGGCGAGTTGATCAACGGCGAGATTCTTGAGTATGAAATTCATCCGGAAGATTTTGGCCTCGACATGATCTCCAACCGCAGCCTGAGAGTAATAGACGCTACCGAATCCAAAACCATGCTGCTCGGCGCCCTGGAAAACAAACCCGGCGCTGCGCGCGACATTGTGGCGCTCAACGCAGGCGCTGCCTTGTACACCGCCAACGTAGCGGGCTCGATTGCCGACGGCATCCAGCGTGCACGCGAGGCCATGGCTTCGGGCGCTGCGCGCGACAAGCTCAATGCCTTTGTTGCCTTCACCCAAAAATTTGCTTAAGTCTTGAATCAATAGCCGCCCCAAAATCCAATGTCTGACATCCTCAATAAAATCCTCGCCATTAAGCGCGAAGAAGTCGCAGCGGCCTTGGCCGCCAAACCTTCGGATGAAATCCGCCATGAAGCCGAAGCACAAGCGCCTGCGCGCGATTTTGTGGGTGCGATACGGCGCAAGATCAGCAGAAAAGCCGACGCTGGTGAAACAACGGCGCCAAATACCGGGAACCTCGCTGAGAACGCGATAAACCACCTCGCCATCATCGCGGAAATCAAAAAAGCCAGCCCGTCCAAAGGCGTGATTCGCGAGAACTTCCAGCCTGCCGAGATCGCCGCAGACTACGCGCGGCATGGCGCGGCTTGTCTTTCAGTGCTGACTGACCGCCCGTTTTTCCAAGGCTCGCCGGACTATCTGCGCCAGGCGCGCAATGCCTGTACCCTGCCCGTGTTGCGCAAGGATTTTCTGGTCGATCCGTACCAGGTCTATGAAGCCCGCGCCATGGGCGCTGATGCGATCCTGCTGATTGTGGCAGCGCTATCCCTTGCCCAAATGCAGGAAATGGAAGCCATTGCAGACGCGCTAGGCATGGCCGTGCTGGTCGAATGCCATGACGCGGCTGAATTGGACATTGCCTTGCGGCTCAAAACGCCCTTGATCGGCATCAACAACCGCAACTTGCGCACGTTTGAAGTGGATCTTGAAACCACCCTCTCGCAACGCCAGCGCATTCCGGCGGGCCGCATCCTGGTGGCCGAATCCGGCATCTTGACGCCGCACGATGTGGCTCGGCTCTATGACGGCGGCGTGCGCGCGTTCCTGGTTGGCGAAGCCTTCATGCGCGCGCCATCCCCGGGGGCGGAGCTGGCGCGCTTGTTTGCCGCATAAAAAAAGCGCCGTTTTCATGCAAACGGCGCTTTTTACCTGCCGGTGTAACGCACCAACTTGTTGTCCACCAGATGCACCCGGTCACCCTTGGCCACGGGTGCATGTTCAAATGCAAAACTGCGCGTCTGGCCGTTATCCATCTTGACCTTCACGCGCTGCATCTCCTTTGATGACACGCGCTTTTGCACTTCGTTACCCGCATAAGCGCCACCCGCAGCACCCGCAACCGTCGCCAGTGTCTTGCCCTTGCCGCCGCCGACCTGGTTGCCCAGCAAGCCACCCACCACGCCCCCGGCAATCATGCCCACGGCACCACCCTCGCCTTTTTGCTTGACGCTCTCGATGGACACGACTCGCCCGCAGTCTTTTTTGCAGCCATCGGCAAAAGCCAGGGATGGCAACGCAAGCGCTAACAAAAAAGCCACAGCCTGAAATTTGCTTTGCATTTTTTCTCCTCGTGAACAACGATATCGGAAACCGTAATTTAGCGGATTAACGACACCCTGGGGAATTTCCAATGGGTAAAAACAACCCCAGCATCATTCAGCAGGCATGACTTGCAGCGCGTAGTCAGCCATCGCCGCCAGCACGGATGGCGCCTCGCCCACGGGCTGTGCCAGACGAATGGCCAGCCCGGCATGTCGCGCCATGGCATCGGCTGCCAGCGGCGGCAAGTCTTTATTTACATGGCCGCCACCCGCAATAAAAATGGGCACCACCACAATCTCAGTCGCCCCTTGGCCCACCAAGGTGTCAATGCCTTCGATAAAGGTAGGCCGCATTAACTCCAAAAAGCCCATCTCCACCAGCGCAGTTTCATCAGCTGCCATGATGAGTTGCCGAATCTGCCCAAACGGCCGTGCCCAGTCCGAGTTACGCGCACCATGGCCAAACAGCAAAATCCCCTTCATCGCATGTCCTTTTTCCTCATCATGGGGATGCAATGTAGCAGAAAGAAAACTGGAATTTCCCGCTAGAATCGGCGCCCACGACAGTATTTGGGATCATCATTGCCATGTTGGAACTTTCAACCGCCACATTCTGGATTGCGGTGCTGCAAATCATTGCCATTGACATCATGCTCGGTGGCGACAATGCCGTCGTCATTGCCCTGGCCTGCCGCAAGCTGCCGGAAGCCAAGCGCAAGCAGGGCATCTTGTGGGGCGTGGCGGGCGCCATCATCCTGCGCATTGCGCTCATTTTCTTTGCCTTGCAACTGCTCGCCGTCCCCTGGTTAAAAATCGCCGGCGCACTGCTCCTGTTCTGGATCGGCATCAAGCTCCTGCAGCCTGAAAACGAAAGCCATGGCGATGTGGCTGCTGCCACCACCCTGGGCGGCGCGGTTAAAACCATCATCGTTGCGGATGCCGTGATGAGCCTGGACAATGTCATCGCCGTTGCCGGTGCGGCGCACGGCAATATCATCCTGGTGGCATTTGGCATCCTGGCCTCCATCCCCATCGTCGTCTGGGGCAGCCAGTTGGTACTCAAGCTGATGGATCGCTACCCCGCCATCATTACCGCCGGCGGCGCGCTCCTGGGCTGGATTGGTGGCGGCATGACCATGTCTGACCCAGCCTTGCCGGGCGATCTTTTCGCTGGCATTCCTTATGCGAAAATCATTTTCCCAATGGCTGGCGCACTGCTTGTGGTCATCACCGGAAAAACCCTTGCCGCGCGCGCCAAGCGCCAGCCCGCGGTTGATTTGACCGCTTCTATTAAGAAGGATATTGCACCATGACACAGCAATGGCTCATTCCGATTGATGACTCTGACAGCGCCTTGCTGCCGATTACCTGGTTTGTGGAGCATCTTGCCGACTGGCGCGAGGTGCCGCGCATCCATCTGCTCAACGTACAGCCCAACCTGCCGCGCGACATTGGCCGCTTTATCAATGCCGACACCCTGCGTGAATTTCATCTGGAACGTGGCCTGAAAATGCTCGCCCCTGCTGTCGCAAAACTTGCCGCCGCAGGCATCGAAGCGGAGACGCATGTGCTCATCGGCGAAGCCGCGCCTACTGTTACGCAATTTGCCGAAGACCACCAGTGCAGTCAAATCCTGATCGGCACCCGCGGCCACACCGGCTTTGTCGGCACGCTATTGGGTTCATTCGCCAGCAAGCTCGTGCATTTGGCCAAAGTACCGGTGTTGATTGTGCGCTAAAGAAACACGCTCAGCGCTTAAAACCCAGGAACCTCCGTTTTCCGCTTCCCATGCCGTTGAAGCGCTGATGCCTGCTGCACTTTTCGCGGCCCTCACCTGCCGGGCGGTCCGCTGCGCATCGGGTGGGAAGTTCGCCGATAAGCCGGGTTCTGTCGTGGACAGTCATTCCTCTGGGACCGTTGTTGCCAACGGCCTCTAGCAGCCTACCCGGGAGCGGCGCGAGCCACGCCTATGCTCCCCTATTTGGCCTTGCCCCGGATGGGGTTTGCCGTGCCATTTCTGTTGCCAGAAACGCGGTGGGCTCTTACCCTGCAACCGCTTGCGCGGCTGCAACATGCCTTGCGGCATGCCACCATTTCACCCTTACCTGCCCCGCCCTGCCCACTCAAGGGGGGCTTTGTCGCCTTGCGGCGGCAAAGCCAGGGCGAGCCATCGGCGGTATCTTTCTGTTGCACTTTCCGTCACTTCACAGTGCCCGGCCGTTAGCCGGCATCCTGCTCTGCGGGGCCCGGACTTTCCTCCAAACGCCGAAGCGTTCAGCGACTGCCTGGCGAACTTCCCACGCGCATTGTACGCGCCGGACGGAACTGGCGCGTGTCGGTGTAATAATCAGGGTTCTCGTTGTCCGTGGTTGCGCCAGGAATGCCGAGCAACGGCAAAGGTTGTAGATCACGTGGGGAACGAAGCAAATAGTCGGCGCTGGCGAGACGGCGCGCCAGCGATTCATCCAGACGCGCAACCCCTGCGGTGTCAATGGACGCAAGCGCCCCGGCGTCAACCGGCAAAAACAGCGCCTTGCCGCACAGCCCATAAAACGGCGCCATCAAGGCTTCATGACTGGCGTGGCCAAACACAATGAAACGGGTGGTTTGCTGCAGTTCGGCACGCTGAGCAACAAACGCCTCTTGCCAGCGATGCGCGCAAATCGCCCCCCACAAAGCGGGTTGCGTGCCAACAACAACAACGCCGCATTCATCAAACTGCGTGAGCGCATCGCGCACCGGGCCACGGGGCGGTGAAGCAGAAGCAGCATCCGCCATGGATAGCGCTTGAATATGCTGCCGATTCAACAACGCTTTGGTGTGCGGGAAATGCAGCCAGATCAGCGCGTTAAACGCATCATGCCAGTTGGCTAACCGGGTCGCGACAGCGCCCGTGTGGAAAATTCGCGCCTCATAAGACAACGCTGACAAACCCTCCTGCCGTAATGGCCCGTCATTCGCCGCCACAAAGCAAATAGCCGCGCCACCCCCACTCTTGATGCCGCGCTGCCGGGCTGCGGCATTGAGCTGGGATAACGCAGGCATGCCCCCGCCGCAAAAAGGGGCGAGGAAAGATGAGAGCGGATGCAGCGAAGCTTGCCCTCGGATCGTTAGCAACATTGATTGGCCTGCCTGGGAATTTATCGCCGCACCCTCACCATCTTCAGTGTGCTGGCTTTGCGGCGCCTTGCCAGGGCCGACTTTTTTTATTTTCCGTCTCCCATTGTCCAAGCCACGGACTCCCCCGCACGCAAAGGCACCAAGGCATCGTTTGCCAGATAAGGCAGGCTGGCAGGAATGGCCATCGGCGCGCGACGCAGGATGATTTTGTCGGCATTCCTTGGCAAGCCATAAAAATCCGCACCGTAAAAACTGGCGAAGGCTTCGAGCTTATCCAAGGCATTGGCCGCGTCAAAGGCTTCGGCATACAGTTCGATGGCCGCATTGGCGGTATAGCAGCCGGCGCAGCCGCATGCGGCTTCTTTAGCGCTTTGCCCATGCGGTGCGGAATCGGTACCGAGAAAAAACTTCGGGTTGCCAGACGTTGCCGCTGCCACCAAGGCCTGGCGATGTCGCTCGCGCTTTAAAACAGGCAAGCAGTAATGGTGCGGGCGCATGCCGCCGGAAAACAAGGCGTTGCGATTGAGCAATAAATGATGGGCGGTGATTGTCGCTGCAATGCGGGATCCGGCATCCGCCACAAACTGCGCGCCATCCGTTGTGGTGATGTGCTCCAGCACCACTGCCAAGCCAGGGAAATCACGCAATAGCGGGGCGAGCACACGGTCGATAAACACCGCTTCACGGTCAAAAATATCCACTGTTGAATCGGTCACTTCACCGTGCACCAGCAGCGGCAGGCCGCGCTTTTCCATTTCCGCCAGGGTCGCCGTGCATTTTTTGAGGTCGGTCACCCCGGCATCCGAGTTCGTTGTCGCCCCTGCGGGGTAATACTTCACGGCGTGCACAAAGCCACTCGCGCGCGCTGCGGCAATTTCACCGGGCGGCGTGTTGTCTGTTAAATACAGCGTCATGAGCGGTGTGAAATTCAACCCGGCCGGCAAGGCGGCGACAATGCGCTGACGATAGGCTGCGGCCAGCGCAACCGTCGTGACCGGCGGCTTTAAGTTCGGCATGACAATAGCCCGCGCAAAGCGGCGGGCGGTATCGGGCAACACGGCAGCCAAAGCCGCGCCATCCCTCAGATGCAAGTGCCAATCGTCAGGACGGGTGATGGTGAGGGTATGGGCCGTATTCATCATGATTTGCTCATCATTCATTTTCAAGTTTCAGATTTCAAAGCCAGCGCACGCGCATACAGCGCATTTTTCGGCTGGCCGGTAATTTCCGTCGCCAGCTTTACCGCTTGCTTGACGGGCAAGTCAGCCAGCAAGGCGCTCAGCACATGCAGGGTTTGGGCATCGAGTTCAGCGCTGTCGGGCGCGGGGGGTGCGGTCACGATCAGCACAAATTCGCCGCGCTGGCGGTTAGGATCCGCCTGCAACCAGGCGAGCGCCTGATCAAGCGGCAGGCGCTCGATTTGCTCGAACAGTTTGGTAAGTTCCCGGGCGATGATGATTTCACGTCGGGGTTGCTGCGGGGGATGCAGCAACTCGGCCAGATCGCCCACCGTTTCCAGCACGCGATGCGGCGCCTCATAAAACACCAGCGCGGCATTCACGCTGGCTAATGCCGCAATCGCCGTCCTGCGAGCGCCGACTTTTGCGGGCAAAAAGCCGACAAAGAGAAAGTGCTCATCGACCACGCCCGAAGCGCACAGCGCGGTAATCGCCGCGCTCGCCCCCGGCAGCGGCACGATGCGACAACCCGCCGCGCGCACGGCAGCCACGGTGCGCGCACCCGGGTCTGACACGCCAGGCGTTCCCGCGTCTGAAATCAAGGCAATGCGTTTGCCCTCAAGCAACAAACGGATCAATTTTTCAGCGGCTGCATTTTCATTATGCTGATGCAGTGCCAAGGTTGGCACACGCACGCCATAGTGATCCAGCAAGCGCTTGGCATGGCGCGTGTCTTCACAAGCCACCAAATCAACGCCACGCAAGGTTTCCAGCGCACGCAGCGTAATGTCGCCCAAGTTTCCGATAGGCGTGGCAACGACATACAATGCAGGCGTCAAGGACGGGGAAACAGATAAAGAGGGCGGGTTTGCCACGGGCACATCCACAGGGACAGCGACTGGAACAACCGTTTTTTCATTCATGGACGCATTCTATGACGAGCCAACAAAAAACAGGCGCCGCAGGCGAAGCCGCCGCTGCGGCCTATTTGCAGCAACAAGGCCTGGCCATTGTTGCGCGCAATTTCCGCGTGCGCGGCGGTGAGCTGGATTTGATCTGCAAAGAAAAAAATGTGACTGTTTTTATCGAAGTCCGCCTGCGCAGCCACGCCAACTTTGGCGGGGCTGCGGCGAGCATCACCGCCAGCAAACGGCGCCGCATTATTTTGGCGGCGCAACACTGGCTCACCCAGTATCACCTGCATGACGCGCCTTGCCGCTTTGATTGCGTACTCATCGACAGCGGCCAACTGGAATGGATACGCGATGCGTTCACGGCTGATTAAATTCCTCCTCATGCTGGCCATTTTCGCCAGCCCCATCGCGCATGCCGACGCGGTGCGCATCCTCGTGCAAAGCTCGCCCTTGGCCGGTTTCAAGTATTACGCAGGCGAAGCGCTATGGCGCGAACTGCGCGAGGGTGACGCCTTGACCCTCATCCGGGAGCCCGGCAACACGCATGACGCCAATGCCATTCGCGTGGAATGGCACGGGCAAAAGCTGGGCTATCTGCCGCGCGCGCAGAACCAAGCCGTGTCCAGCGCCATGGATGCAGGCGAGCGAGTCGATGCGCGCATCGCAAAATTACGCGAACATCGGAACCCTTGGCAGCGTTTGCTGGTCGATGTGTTTCTATTGCTGTAAATACCCCGCTGTAAACGCCTGAGAAACCTGCCAAACATCCCTGGCAAGACACTTCTCAAGGATTTTCCACGTTTATTTCAGCCAAGCAAAAAATCTGAACCTGTTATCCTTGCTGAACTTTGAATCAACTCACAATCAACCCTTCAACCATTTAACTAACGCCATGCTTTTAAAGCGCATTCAACAGCAGTTCCTCGACAGTGCAGAAACCAAACAACAGGCCATGGCATTTATGGCCGCCCTGATTGAACAAGCCGTTCGGCTGATGACGGACTCCCTTAAATCCGGCGGCAAGATCATGGCCTGCGGCAATGGCGGCTCAGCGGCCGACTCGCAGCACTTCGCCGCCGAACTGCTCAACCGCTTCGAGAAAGAACGCCCGCCACTCGCGGCCATTGCCCTCACCACCGATACCTCCACCCTCACCTCAATCGCTAACGATTACCGCTATGAAGACGTGTTTGCCAAGCAAATTCAAGCCTTGGGCAAACGCGGCGACGTGCTGCTCGCCATCTCCACCTCAGGCAATTCGCCTAACGTCATCGAAGCCATCCATGCCGCGCACGCACTCGGCATTCGCGTGGTCGCCCTCACCGGCAAAAACGGCGGCAAAATGAATTCCTTGCTCACCAGCGATGATATCCACCTTTGCGTGCCCGCTGAGCGCACCGCACGCATCCAGGAAGTTCACCTGCTCACCATCCACTGTTTATGCGACGGCATAGACGCCTTGATCCTCGGAGATTTGCAATGACCCTAAAAAACAACTTGCGCACTTTGCGTCATTACGCCTTATTCGCCTGCCTGATACCTGCTCTTAGCGGTTGCTTCGGTGTTGCCGCTGTCGGCATAGGCACAACCGCACTCATGGCCAGCGACCGGCGCGCCTCGGAAACATACGTGACAGACGAAGGCATTGAACTGCGCGCCAGCAACCGGATCAGGGAAAACTACGGCTCCAATACCCACGTGAATGCCACCAGCTATAACCGCATGCTGCTCCTGACAGGCGAAGTCCCTAACGCTGAAACCAAGGCCAACATTGAAAAGCTGCTCAGTAGCGTACCGAACCTTAAAGCCATCAGCAACGAATTGGCCATTGCCAACGCCTCTTCTTTCGGCTCGCGCAGCAATGACACTTACATTACGTCAAAAGTAAAAGCGCGTTTTGTCGATGCCAAACAGTTTTCAGCGCATCACGTCAAAGTCGTGACTGAAGCAGGTGTTGTCTTCTTGCTTGGCCTGGTCACACAAACCGAAGCGGATGCAGCGTCGGACATCGCCCGCACCACAGGCGGGGTAATAAAAGTAGTGCGCGTATTTGAAATCATTACGCCGGAAGCCGCGCGCGCAATCGACGGCCAACCCAGGTCGGCCCATACGCAAAACCCGGCTAGTCCGCAGCCATGAACAAAACTTCAAAATCTTCAATTTGCACGCCCGCCTATGAAGGCAAAATCACCGCGCCCGATGAGCTGGCCCAACGCCTGGCAAGCCTGCCCCGCCCGCTCGTTTTTACCAATGGCTGCTTTGACATTTTGCATCGCGGCCATGTCACCTACCTTGCCCAAGCCGCCACGTTGGGCGCAAGCCTTGTCGTGGCAGTCAATACCGATGCTTCAGTCAAACGGCTCGGCAAAGGGGCGGATCGCCCGATCAACCCGCTCATTGACCGTATGGCACTGCTCGCCGCACTTGAATGCGTAACACTAGTCACCTGGTTTGATGAGAACACGCCGCTGGCGCGCATTCTTGACTGCCACCCGGATATACTCGTCAAAGGTGGCGATTGGCCAGTGGAAAAAATCATCGGCTACCGTGAAGTGACCCAATGGGGCGGCACAGTGCATTCCATCCCATTTATTCACCAAAAATCGACCACCGCACTGCTGGAAAAAGTCCGCACGCTGTAACGACATGCCGAAAATATGATCCAGACATTTTTTTGTTATGATCCTGGCTTGATAAAAAATGGATGGGACAAGAGAAGAAATGGTCTGACTGCCTTGATCTCGTATAGCCTTATGATCCTGTTTGGTTTACTTCCCCCCTTCACTTGCAGTACATTACGAGCCTAGACTTTTACCAGTTTTCCCTTTTATCAGCCTCCCATTAACCATAAAAAAGGAATACACCATGATTTTGCGCGCCAAACACACCGTGCTGCTGTCAGCATTACTTGGCTTATCTACCGCAGCCTTTGCCCACACTGAAGGACTGGACACCACTGGCACCACTGGTTACGTGCTTGACAGCCGCGGCCATGTTGCCAAAAGCGGTGCAGACCTTTGCTGGCGCAATGGCTACTGGACGCCCGCACTGGCCATTGCCGAGTGCGATCCCGACCTGGTAAAAAAACCTGAGGCACCCGTTGTCGCTGAACCTGCCGCCGCTGTTGCGCCTGCACCCAAGCCCGCTGGCGAAAAAGTAAGGCTTGCGGCCGATGCACTGTTTGACTTCGACAAGGCTGACCTGCGCCCCGAAGGCAAAACCAAGCTAGATACCGTTGTTGAAAGCTCAAAAACAATGAATGTTGAAGTCATTCTCGCCACCGGCCACGCTGACCGTCTGGGTTCTGATGCTTACAACCAGAAACTCTCCGAGAAGCGTGCAGCCTCAGTCAAGGCCTACCTGGTAAGCAAGGGTGTAGCCGCTGATCGTGTTTTCGCTGAAGGCAAGGGCGAAACGCAACCCGTCACCAAGCCTGAAGATTGCAAAGGCCCAAAGAGCAAGAAAGTCATTGCTTGCCTGCAACCTGACCGTCGCGTTGATATCGAGTTGATCGGTACCAAAGCGCAGTAATTGCTGTTTTCAGCTCAAAAAAGCCCTGCCTTGCAGGGCTTTTTTTGTTAACCTTTCGTCAAGCCTTTATTTTCATCTCTCATTTCAATTCATCCTCTTCCTTCAAGCCATGAATGTCGACCCTGCAGAAGTAAAAAAATTTGGCGAACTCGCCCACCGCTGGTGGGATCCAAACTCAGAATTCAAACCACTTCACGACATCAATCCGATTCGGCTTGAGTGGATAATCAAACACTTGGACTTGCCTGGCAAGCAGATCATCGACATTGGCTGCGGTGGTGGCTTGCTGAGTGAAGGCATGGCAACGGTAGGCGCCCATGTCACAGGCATAGACCTGGCTGAAAAAGCCCTCGCTGTGGCCAAACTACATCTACTCGAAAGCGGGCAACGCGTCGATTACCAGCAGATCTCGGCTGAAGCCATCGCAAAAGACAAGCCTGCCAGCTTTGACGCCGTAACCTGCATGGAAATGCTAGAGCACGTACCGGATCCTGCCAGCGTTGTTAACGCCTGCGCCCGGCTGGTAAAACCCGGCGGCCAAGTATTTTTCTCAACACTTAACCGCCATCCCAAAGCCTGGCTGCTCGCCGTTTTAGGCGCGGAATACCTGTTAAAGCTCTTGCCTCGCGGCACACATGACTACAGTCATTTCATCGCCCCAGCAGAGCTTTCCAGCTATTGCCGCCAAGCCGGCCTGACCGTGACTGAAATTGTTGGCATGAACTACAACCCGTTCAACCGCGAATGCCGTTTTACTTCAGACACGCAAGTGAATTACCTGTTGCGCGCCCAACGCAATGAATAAAACACGCCAGCCACCC
Source organism: Rhodocyclaceae bacterium UBA5602 (assembly GCA_002424865.1). GTDB lineage: Bacteria > Pseudomonadota > Gammaproteobacteria > Burkholderiales > Rhodocyclaceae > Rugosibacter. The sequence continues at coordinate 109,238 of DILC01000044.1, forward strand.
GCGGCCATCTTTTTTGATCTGGATGGCACCCTGGCTGACACCGCGCCGGATCTCGCCGGTGCGCTCAACCGCTTACGCGCTGAACGCAACCTGCTCCCCCTGCCTTTATCCACCCTGCGTCCATTTGTTTCTGCTGGCGCGAGAGGCCTGCTTGCCGCAGGCTTGAGCCTGCAACCCACCGATAGCGGCTACCCCGCCGCACAAGCCCGTTTTCTAGCGCTGTACGAACAACACATTGACGACAAAACGCAACTATTCGATGGCATGGCGGAATGTCTGGATCACCTCGACAATATTGGCTTACCTTGGGGCATCGTCACCAACAAAGCGTTGCGTTTCGCCCAGCCTTTGATAGAAGGCTTGAATTTAACGCACCGCACGGCTTGCCTGATTGGCGGAGATAGCACCCCCAACCCCAAACCACACCCCGCCCCCCTGCGCCTGGCAGCTGAAATCGCCCAAGTGCCTCCTGAACAATGCCTTTATATTGGCGACGATGAGCGCGACATCATCGCCGCCCAGGCAGCTAGCATGACCGCCGTTGCTGCCGCCTGGGGCTACCTGGGGAACGAGACACCACTTGCAAACTGGAATGCAGACCTCATCTTCTCCACACCGCAAGATATTTTGCGCTTTATCTCACCAAATCGTTAGAATGCCCTCTTGTAATCTGCACTTCTAGCCACATCTGGAGTGCACAGCGTTGCAAAACCGTTGTAACCAAGGTAGCAAGCAAAGTAGCAACCACTGGGGGCGACATGGCTTCGACGTGGATCAAGAAGCAGAGCAGAGCATACCGTGGCCCGGGTCACCACGTAAATACAGCCGGAAACTAGTAAACGCCAACGACGAGCGTTTCGCTCTCGCCGCTTAATCCGGCGAGCGCCACAGCCACCTGCTCATAGGTGGTGCCGGGTCAAACCGGCTGTGGTGTCATTGATATGAGCTAAGGGTGCGTCTCGCTGCGCGGCGCCTCACGAAAAATCAGCAGACCGCGTGTTGCCAGTCTGTCCGTTGACGGGTAACGCGTTAAATCAAATAACGAGACTAAGTATGTAGGGCTGCCTGTGGAAGGTTTGCGGACGCGGGTTCAATTCCCGCCGCCTC